>CAYQWK010000186.1:0-11181 GCA_964420805.1 uncultured Bifidobacteriaceae bacterium
GCCCTCGGCGAAGCCGCCGGTTGCGCCGCCGCGCTCGCCATGAAGTCGAAGAGCGAAGTCGGCACGCTGGATGGCGTGAAGGTGCGTGAAACGCTCGCGAAGCAGAACTGTGGTCCTTTCACTGAGGCTTGATGATGCAAACACCAGTTCAACCCAACGAAACTCCAGCCGCCTTGAGCCGCCGCAACGCGATTGCCCGTGTGCTCGCGGGTGGCCTGGCCGCTGCTGCACTGCCTATTGCGCTTCGCTCTGCGGCAACTGCCTTGCCTGTCATCAAACCAGAGTTCGTGCCCGAGAATGACTATCCGTTCTTCGGTTATGAGCCTGACGCAACGGACGACAACCATCTCTTATGACGCAGCGACTACTCCTACCAGCGATCCTAGCGCTTTGTTGCGGCCGGCTATCCGCCGCCACGCTCGACACCCACACCGTCGTGCTCGATGGCTCCAGCAACTTGCTCTCGTGGGTGCAGCCGCAGGACAAGGCTTACGGGCATGTCGCCAAGTTGTCGGCGGATTTCATCAAGGGCGCGATGGTCGGACCGATTGATCCCGCCAACGGCCTGCCGACGATCTACACGCACAGCGAATACAGCCCGACGACCTTTCTCGGCAGCGGCTGGCCGAATCATCCCGCGGGCCGCAACTCGATGCTCGCGGACTCGCTCACCCTTTACTACGCCTATTCCGGGGACACCAACGCGCTCGCCGCCGTGCGGGCGTTGCTCGATTACCAGATGACCACCAACGGCACGACGCCCAGCAACTACTACTACGCCAATGCGCCTTGGAGCGCTTCCGCAGCCAGCAATCCCCAATACGGCACGGACAACATTTCGGAAGGTGTCGGCGTGATCGAGCCTGACAAGTTCGGCGAGTTGGGCGACTTCGGTTACCTCCGCTTCTACAAGATCACCGGGGAACCGAAGTATCGCGATGCCGCGATTGCCTGCGCCGATACGCTCGCGTTGCGCATTCGCACCGGCAACGTGAACCAATCACCCTGGCCGTATCGCGCCAACGCGCAGACCGGTGCGATCATCGAGGATTACTGTTCTCACGTGGTCGCGCCGATCCGGCTCTTCGATGAATTGATCCGATTGGGTCTCGGCAACACCAACAGCTACGCCGCGGCGCGATCGAACGCGTGGACGTGGTTGATGACGCATCCGATGACGAACAACAACTGGATGCAATACTTTGAAGACGTTCAGCCGAATCCAAGTACGCACGCGAATCCCAACCAATACAACGCGGGGCAGACGGCTCGCTACTTCCTCGAGCGCCCGGACCTGAATCCCACCTGGCAGACGCACTCGGCGAACCTGATCAATTGGATCGAGACGACCTTCGGTGGCACCGACCAGGGAGAGCCGGGGTTGCAATTCGGTGCACGTGTCATTTCCGAGCAGAACGCCTACAAGTTCAAGATGGCCAGCCACACGAGCCGCTTTGCCATGATCTGCGCCATGCTCGCAGAGAAGACGGGCGACCTGACGTTGAAGGGCAAAGCCTTCCGCTCGCTCAACTGGTGCACCTACATGGCGCGCACCAACGGCGCGGTGATTGAAGGCCCCTTTGAGCTGATCCAAAACGGCTACAACTGGTACAGCGACGGCCACGGCGATTACATCCGCCACTTCATGCTCGCGATGGGCGCGTTTCCCGAATGGGCGCCGGCGGATGAAAACCATCTGCTCCGTTCCTCTTCGGTGGTGAAGTCCATCAACTACGCGCCGAGCGCGATCACCTACACCACGTTCGACAACGCGGCGACGGAAGTTTTCCGCCTCCTCTCAGTGCCGACCAACGTGCTCGCGGGCGGCGTGGCGCTGCCACAACTCGGGAGTCTCACGAACCAAGGCTGGACCTACGACGGCGCGACGGGCGTGTTGCGCGTGCGCCACGGCACCACCAATCAAATTCAGGTGGTACTCGATCCGAGCAACCTCCCGCCCAGCGTCGGACTGACGGGCCCCGCTGGCGGTGCTTCTTACCTCGCCCCGGCATTGATCACGTTGAACGCAACTGCCACCGGACTCTCGGGCAACGTGACCAACGTGGAGTTCTTTGTCGGGACCAACCGGCTCGCTTCCGATGCGACTGCGCCCTACTCGTTCACTTGGGCGAATGTTCCCATCGGCAGCTACGTCCTCTCGGCCACCGCCTTCGACGACAACGGGCGCAGCAAGACCTCCGCGCCGGTGACCATCACCGTCAATGCACCCGGCGGACCGTCCGTGCTGGGCAACACCAATGAAGGCACCACCACCGACTACATCACCGACAACACCGGGGCCTACATCAACGCCAACCGTCACCAGGCGCCGAACAACGCGACCGTGACGCAAATCCGCGCGAAAGTCGGCGCCATCAGCGGCCGTTACCAATGCGCGATCTATTCGGACAGCGGCGGCAACGCCGGCACGTTGCTCCGCGCCGCCGCCACGCTCACCAACGTCGCGGCCGGCTGGCAGACCTTCCCGCTCACCTCGCCGCTCACACTCACCAACGGCGGCTACTACTGGCTCGCGATCTGGTCGGACGACGTCAATGCCCGCGTCCACGCCGACACCGGCGGCACGCTGCGTTTCGCCGCGTATCCGTTCACCAGCAACTGGCCCAATCCGGTCAACCTCAGCGGCGGCGGTTCATTCACCTACTGCATGTACGCGAGCGGCCCGCCGAGGACCGCTTTCCTGCAATGGAAATCCAACTACGGCCTCCCCGAGGCGACGCCCGACGATTCCGACGGCGACGGCGACAAACTTCCGTTGCTGCTCGAATATGCGCTGGGTCTCGATCCATTGGTGAACCGCTTCGATGGCCAGCCCACGGGCGCCGTGACGAACGGTTTCCTGACATTGACCTACTCGAAATTGAAAGCTGCCACCGACATCACTTGCACGGCAGTCGTGGCTCCAAGCGTCACCGGCCCGTGGCTCTCCGGCAGCAGCGACGTGGACCAACTCTGGCAAGCGCTCGACGGCCTCACGACGCAAACCATCACCGCGCGGGACAAGACGCCAGTGTCGAATGCGACGAGCCGTTTCATGCGGCTGAAAGTGACCACACCATGAATCTGCCGCTTGCCAACCGGCTGGCTGACACGGTTTCACCAGGTGCGGAACGGACGGCTCGTTGGCTCCAGCGCGATGTCATCCTCCTCGCTGACCATCAGCCCAGCACGCACCGCTTTTCCGCAAGCAGCATGTTCAGTTGGAACATCCGATGCCGGAGGAACTGCGCGACTATCTCGACGGAGACGTAACAAGGCGTTGACCATTAAAGGAGGAGTGGCTGCCTCAGATTCCTTGGGCTTCTTCCCACACCCGATCAATGACGTGGCCCTAAAATCGGGGGCTGCTCAAATAACCCGAACGTCCTCGCGGTATTCAGAGGGCCAGCGGCCGGAGTGCTGACGGAAGGCGCGGCTGAAGGAGGAGGCCGTGCCGTATCCACAGCCGCGCGCCACGTCGGCAATCGCGCGGGAATTGTCCGCCAACTGGCCACGCGCCATTTGCATCCGCATCCGGACCAGTTCGTCGCGCACGGTCCGGCCCAACGTGTCGGCGAAACGCCTGTCCAGGGTGCGGCGGGAAACGTCCAGCGCTTGGGCGACCTGTTTGACCCCGATGAGGTTGCCCGCCTGCGCGCGGATGAACTGGATGGCAGATTTCACTAGTTCGTCCTCTACGGCTACCATGTCGGTCGAACTGCGCGCGACGATGCCTGTTGGTTGGACCTTGCGATGCGGGGTGTTGACCTTTTTGCCGGTCATCGCCTGCGCCAGCATCTTCGCCGCTTCAAAGCCGAGGCGCGACGTGGGAAGACTGACGCTGGACAAGGTGGGCCAGCTCACTTCGCACATGAGTTCATCGTTGCCGATGCCGAGCACCGCGACTTGATGGGGAACAGTGAGATTGGCCCACCGACAGGCCGTGAGCACTCGCTCGCCGAGTTTGTCGTCGAAGACCAGCAACCCAACGGGCTTGGGCAATCGCTTCAGCCAATTCATCAGCGGTTCAAGACTCGACTCGCCTTCGCTCAGCGGTTCGGAAAACTCCGCCAGCGCGCGCTCGCCCAGACATGTGGCCAGGCTCGTCCGGCGCTGCTCCGATGCGATTCGCCCCTTCACGCCGCAATAGCCGAGGTGTTTGAGCCCGGCCAGCGCGAAGTGCTCCGCCGCCAGACGGCCAATTGCCTCGTTGTCCACGCTGACGGTCATGGAGACTTCCCGCTCGCCGAGGGCCGTGTCCACCAGGGGCACCGACAACTCCCTGGCGGCGTCCACCAGCCAGCGGTCGGCGATGTAGGCGATGATGCCGTCGGGAGCCAGCCGGACCACTTCCTGCGCGGCCGCTTTCCCGCTTTCGCGCACCAGCATCATGCGCCAGCCAAGACGGCGAATGTATTGCGCCACGCCGTGAAGGCGGTTGCGTCCGGCGCCGTCGCGGGTGTCGATGCAGACCGCGACAGCCCGGGGTTGGGCGGACGCTTTGTTCATGGAAGAAAAGTGCGTGGCCAGAATTGCAATGGCAATGACGAACTAAGGCAATTGCTGCCCCGGTCCTGTGCCCCTAACCTGAAGGCGATTGTTCGCTCAGTCATCGCCTATGCGTTTCAGAAACAAATTCGTGCTTGTGACCGGGGCCGGTCAGAACACGGGCTTGGGAATCGCGGCAGCTTTCGCCGCGGAAGGAGCCACTGTGTTCCTCAACGACAAGACCGCCGACGCCGTCAGCCGCGCGCTGGCCACGCTCCGCCGACGCGGGTTGAAAAGGCTGGCGGGCGTTCCCGGCGACATCAGCGTAACGGCCGACGTGGAGGCCATGTTCCGGGAAATCTCTGGCAAGGCCAGGAGGCTGGATGTGCTGGTGAACAACGCAGCCCATCTGGGCGTGGGGCCGGACTTCCTGGACACAAAGCTGGAGTTCTTCGAGTCCGTGGTGCGGGTCAATCTCGTCGGGACATTCCGTGTGTCACAGCAGGCGGCGCGCTTGATGAAGCGAGGCGGAGGAGGAGCGATCATCCACATCGGCTCGAACGTCTCCACGCGGGCCATGCACAAGCGCACCGCCTATCTGGCCAGCAAGGGTGGCATCGACGTTCTGACGCTCTCGATGGCGGTGGATCTCGGGCCGCATGGCATCCGGGTCAACACCGTCGCGCCCGGCTACATTCACACCGAGCGCTGGGCCACGCTGACGAAAGCGCATGTTCAGCGGCGCCGGGCGAACGTACCGCTGGGCCGCGAAGCCACGGCGGAGGACATCGCTCAAGCGGTGCTGTTCCTCGCGTCCGACCAGGCGGCGAACATCACCGGAACACGGCTCATCGTGGACGGCGGTTGTTCCGCGCAGCACATGCCCGTGGACATCGACGTGTGAGTGCCAGCTTTGAACATGGCGGAACCACAGCTCGTCGGCCACGATACAAGTGGGAGCTGCTGGCCCTCTTGTTCTGCGCTTTCTTCTTCCACCAAGGCGACCGGGCCATCTTCGGCGTCGTGCTGTCGGCCATCAAGACCGACCTCGGCTTGTCGGACAGCCAATTGGGACTGGTGGGCACGGTGCTGTTCGTCACGCTG
Source organism: uncultured Bifidobacteriaceae bacterium (assembly GCA_964420805.1). Taxonomy (GTDB): domain Bacteria; phylum Verrucomicrobiota; class Verrucomicrobiia; order Limisphaerales; family SIBH01; genus JANNGC01. The sequence continues at coordinate 5,593 of CAYQWK010000186.1, forward strand.
GCGCTGATGATGCCGGTGGCGGGCTACCTCGGCGATGTCTGGAACCGGAAGAAAATCATCATCGGCAGCCTCCTGTTCTGGAGCACGGCCACGATGCTGACTGGCATGGCGGGTGGGCTGGCGGCGCTCATCGCCTTCCGCAGCGTCGCCACGGCAGGCGGCGAATCGTTCTACGCTCCGGCGGCCTACCCGCTGCTCGCCGCACACCACACTCGCACGCGTGCGCTGGCTCTTTCGGTTCATCAATCATCGCTCTACCTCGGCGTGATGGTGAGCGGCTTTCTCGGCGGCTTCATCGCGGAACGCTGGGGCTGGCGCTCGACGTTTTATGTCTTCGGCGGCGGGGGAATTGTGCTCGGCCTGATTTTGATGTGGCGACTGCTCGACGCTCCCGTGGCCGTCACCAACCCCGCCACCGGTTCGCGCAACTCCGCCTGGCAGGCCCTGGGCGTGGTGTTTCGCTCGCCCACCGCGCTGCTGTTGACGACGGGATTCACCGCCATCGTCTTCGTCAACAACGCCTATGTCGTCTGGGCGCCAGTGTTTCTGCAGGAGCGCTTCCACCTCTCGCTGACGAAGGCCGGCGGATACGCCATGTTCTACCATCACCTGGCTGCGCTGTTGGGGATTCTCTTCGGCGGCTGGCTTTCCGACCGCATGGCCGTGGCGCGACCTGTCTTCCGTCCGCAAATGATGGCGGCGGGCATGTTGATGGGTGTGCCGGTGATTTTCCTGATGGGCCGCGCAGACAGCCTCGTCGTGGCCTGCGCGACCATGGCGGGCTTTGGTCTGTTCCGGGGGCTTTACGAAGCCAACACGCATGCGGCCTTGTTTGAAGTCATCGCCCCGCGGCACCGCGCCTCGGCGGTGGGCATCACGGTGATGCTGGCCTTCCTGGTCGGTTCGCTGTCACCGTGGTTGCTTGGCCGGCTGCGCGAATCACATCCCGCTGGCCAGGGATTGGGCTACGGCTTCTCTGCCCTGTCCGGCGCGTATTTGCTGGGCGGACTCGCCGTGCTGACGGCGGTGCTCTTCACCTTCAATCGCGACCGGTGCCCGGAGGAAACGGCCTCTGCGCCTCCAACCCATCCGTGAGGCACTCGTGAACATCACCTGGCTTGGACAATCTGGATTTCTGCTGGAGAACAGCGGGCAGCGCCTCGTCATTGACCCTTACTTCAGTGACATCGTGGAGCGCAAGGAAGGCTTGCGCCGTCTTATGCCTGCGCCTTGTTCCATTGCCGATCTTTCGGCTGATGCGCTGGTCATCACCCACGACCACCTCGACCACTTCGACCCGGAAACAGTTACCGCCATCATGGCAACCTTTCCTTCCTGCCGGCTGATCGGGCCGGCCAGCGTCGCGGATCGCGGCGGGAAAGCCGGGTTGCCCGAAAGCCGGCTTTCGCAGTTGGCATCGGGCAAAACGATCCAGCTTGGTGACGTCGCGATTACTGCCACGCCGGCTCGTCACAGCGACAAATGGGCCGTTGGCCTCCTCTTGCATGCGGGCGGTGAACTGTTGTGGTTCAGCGGAGACACTTTGTATTACCCGGAACTGGCTCACCAAGTCCGGCAAATCGCTTCGCGCCCGCTGGACATTGCCTTTGTCTGCATTAACGGGCGGCTCGGGAACATGAGCCTCAGCGAGGCGGCCCAACTTATGGCCGAGTTGCAGCCACGTCTGGCTATTCCGATGCACTACGGGATGTTTGCGGAGAACACTGCGGATCCAGATGAGTTCGTTGCCGCTTGCGTCCGGCATGGCCGACCTGCTGTCGCTCTGGAATGCGGCCGCGCAGTGAACAGCGCCCGCCTGCTGTCAGCCATCCCTTCGCAATCATCCAGGACATGAAAATCACCGCCCTCAAACCTATCCTTTGTCACGCCTACCGCACCAACTGGGTGTTCGTGAAGATCCTCACCGACGAGGGACTGCACGGCGTGGGCGAAGCCACCCTCGAGTACCGCGAACGCACCGTGGCCGAAGCCATCCGCGAATTGGAACGCACCTTCATGGGGCGCGACCCGCACCAGATTGAAGCGCTCTGGCACGAAGCCTACCGCAGCACCTACTTCCGCGGTGGCCCGGTGTTCATGAGCGCCCTCTCCGCCGTCGAAATGGCGCTGTGGGACATCAAGGGCAAGGCGCTCGGCGTGCCGGTCTATCAATTGCTCGGCGGCAAGGTGCGCGACTCGGTGCCCTGTTATGCCAACGGCTGGTTCGCTCCCGCCAAGACGCCTGACGAGTTCGCCGAAAAAGCCAGGGTGGTTGTCGCCGCCGGTTTCGCCGGGCTCAAGTGGGATCCATTTGGCTCCGCTTATCTCGACATCTCCAAAGCCGACCTGCGCCTGACCTTGGACAACATCGCTGCGGTCAAAGCTGCCGTGGGCGACCAAGTGGACCTGCTCATCGAAGGCCACGGCCGCTTCAACGTCGCCACCGCCGTGCGCATCGCGCGCGAATTGGAACGCTTCGACATTCTGTGGTTCGAGGAACCGGTGCCGCCCGACAATCTCGACGCGCTCCTCGAAGTGAAGCAGCGCAGCCGCGTGCCTATTGCTGCGGGCGAGCGTCTCTACAGCCGGTGGGAAGCGAGCCGCTTCCTGGAGATGGGCTGCGCCGATTTCATCCAGCCCGACGTGAGCCACTGCGGCGGCATTGGTGAACTCAAGAAAATCGCCGCCATGGCCGAGGCTCGCCACGTCGCCATCTGCCCGCACAATCCGAGCGGCCCGGTGGCCAATGCCGCCACGCTGCAACTCGCCGCCTGCACGCCCAATTTCTTCATCCACGAAACCATGGCGGTGGACGTGCCCTGGCGCACCGAGATATGCAATGAGCTGGTCCGCTTTTCCCAAGGCCGCATGTTCATTCCAGACGCACCCGGTCTTGGCATCGAACTCAACGAAGAGGCTATCGCCGCGCATCCTTACGAGCCGCGCGACTTGCGCCATTACACCGGCCAACTCACCGACATCCGGCCCGCAGAGGCCACGGATTATCTTCAACATGTTGACACCTCTAAACCGTCATGAAAACCACCCGACGCGAATTTCTTCTCACTGCCGCTGGCGGCGCGCTCGTTATGGCATCTGGTTTGCCGATGGGCTGTGCAACCCGTAAGTCGCGCGCCTCGGCAGGTTCGAAGTTGGTCGCGAAGGCAGTGCGAGTTGGCGGCGTGCTGAAGATCGTGATCAACGGCGAAGTCTTTGATCCGCTGGCCTACCGTTCGTACCGCCCCACCCCGGAACTGATCCGCGGTTTCGCCGGCACCGGCCTCCGACTGGCCAACGTCACGCACACCGGCATGCTGTGCACGCTGGACGTGCCGTACTCCCTGTACGGCGAGGTCTGGACTGGCCCGGAGCAGTTTAACTGGAAGGCGTTCGACGCGCAGATGGAGATGTTCGAGGCCAACGCGCCGGGCGCGTTCTATAACATCGCGCTCCAACTCGACACCCGCGACTGGTATCTGGCCGCCCACCCAGAGTGCTCGAACAGCTACTGGAATCTGGTCGAGACCGCCGGACATGAACCCTGGCGCGCGGACACAGCCGCCTCGCTTCAGGCTTTCCTGCGCCAGATCGAAGCGCGCTACGGCGACCGCGTGTTCGCCTACAGTTTGCTCTGCGGTTCCTCGACGGAGTGGTACACGAATTCGCAAGGGCGCGGCCGACCGGAGGCGCTGATCCGCGAGCACCCGATCAAGACAGCGGCTTTCCGCAAGTTCACGGGCGACCCCAACGCGACAATGCCGCCGCTCGACGTGCTGCAACGCACCTCGCACGGCATCTTCCGCGATCCGGTCGCGGACGCCGAGGCCCTGCGCTACTGGCGGTTCCATCACGAGATCATCGGCGATGCCATCCTCTACTTCGCCGGCAAAGCGCAGGAGGTGCTGCAGCATCGGAAACTGCTCGGCCTCTTCTACGGGTACCTGACGCAACTCAACAGTGAGCGGCTGCTGCAGGAGGGGCACCTGGGCTACGAGCGCGTCTGGCGCTCTCCGGACATTGACATGATCTATGCGCCCGCCAAGTACGGCGCGCCGCGCAGCTTCGAGGGCGCCAGCGGTTACCTGCTCACGGTGGATTCGCTCGACCTGCACGGCAAACTGGTGTTCCACGAGGTTGACCACACCACTCACATTGCCCGCGACACCGTGGAGAACGGCCGCAAGATTCCCGGCGGAAACACGAAGCTACCCGACGCGTTCGCTTCGCGGCAGGTGCTGCGACGGGAGTTCGCCCTGACGCGCGTCAGTCGCACCGCGCTGTGGTGGTTCGACTTCCTCGGCGGCAATTATGCCAGCCCGGAGATGATGGCCATGGTCGCCGAGTTGGTGCGCGTGCAGAAACGGCTGCGCGACGTGTCCATGCGCTCGGTGGCAGAGATCGCCGTGTTCGGCGACGTGCCGTCCATGTATCACATCAACGCGCGATCGAGCATTGCGGATGACCTGCTGGTGCAACCTCCCGACGCATTGGCCCGGATCGGAGCGCCCTACGACATCTACAACTTCTCGGACCTCGACCACGCGCGCATGCCTTGGGACCGCTACAAGCTATGCATTTTTCTCAACCCTTTCGTCATTTCCAAGGAGAAGCGGGCGTTCCTCCGGTCGAAGGTGCAGCGCAATGGGCGGACCCTGCTGTGGATTTATGCACCGAACTACATCCAGAAAGACGGCTTTTCGGTGGACGCGATATCCGACATCACGGGCATCCGGGTCGCGCGGCGGAGCGAAGAAGGGAGCGCGGTCACGGTTCGTCCTGAAGGCCTTTTCGCCCGGCTCGGTACCGCGGTGCGATACGGCTTCACGCCGGGGCTGAAGGCTGGCGCGCCGCGCGATCAGACGTTCGACATGCGCAGCAAGAGCCTGCTGGAAACCACGCCGCTCTTCGAGATCCGGGATGAAACGGCCCAGACGTGCGGCGTGTACGATTCGAATGGCGCGTCGGCGCTGGCGCTGAAGAAGTGCGGGTCGCACACCTCCATCTACAGCGCGGTTGGGAATCTCCCCGCCTCGCTCTATCGAGAAATCGCCCGTGCGGCCGGCGTCCACATCTACTACGAAGGCCGCGACCCCGTGTACATCAACAACCGCCTGTTCGGCATCCACATGCAGGGGGACGCCGCGCCGACGATCACCTTCCCGTCGCGCAAACCAATCCGCCTGGAGGAACTCTTCGACGGTGGCGAGGTGCACGCAGAAAATGGAAGATGCCAGCTTCCCCACCGAACCGGCGTCACACGACTGTATCTCCTGTTCGACAGCAAACTGAAACCATGAACCCAACCATCACCCGAATCCTTGTGAGCGCGCTGGCGCTCGTTGCCATTCACAGCCGGGCGGCTGATTTCTATGTCGCGCCCAACGGCAACGACGCACATCCCGGCACGCTTGGTCAACCGCTCGCCACGTTGCAGGCGGCGGTGAACCGTCTGCATCCGGGCGACACGCTATTGGTGCGCGCCGGGACCTATCGTGAGACGGTCACATTTCTGCGCAGCGGCACGGCGGACAAGCCGATTACCGTCAAGCCATTCAGCGGTGAACGGGTGTTGATCACCGGCTGCGATCC
>CAYQWK010000187.1:0-11175 GCA_964420805.1 uncultured Bifidobacteriaceae bacterium
CTCTGTGTGCCCTGTCGGCCCACGGCTCGCAACCCTTCATGGCATCTAACCCGGCCATCGCGTCACTGTTGCAATCGTGGCGTCCCGCGGGCCGGGTCGCTACCGCGGGATTGTCGGCGGCAGCGCCGTAGGCGCGGCATCGTTGTAGAATCGCGGGATACATGAATCCACAAGCTCCGTAGGAGCGGCATAGTCCGGACGATGACGCCCCTGGACGGGGCTTGGCCATCGCGTCGCGGGCACGTTCTACAAAGATGCCGCGCCTAACGGCGCTCGTTGTCACCCCTCTTCGTAGGAAACGACGTGAGGAGTTTCTGAATTCTCTCCGCGAAACAGAGTGAGACTCGTGACCTCGTCTCCTACGCGGCCCCCGTTCACTTCCCGTTCCACCGCCGGTTCATCGCGCCGATGGCGGGTAGTTGCCAGGCGCGGGAGTTGGTGGGGTTGATGTTGAAGTCCTTGTCCTGCGCCCGGAAGTCGAAGACCCACACGGCGGCCAGCGGCACGCGGTGTTGGTCCAGCGCGGCCAGGAACGCGGCGAAGGGGGCACGGGCGGCATCGGTGTCGGCCATGGGCACCTGGAATTCGCCGACGAAGAGCGGGCGTTGGAGTTTGCGGGCGACTTCGGCGGCATCGCCCACGCGGTCGAGCGCGGCGTCGTAGCAGTGGACGCTGATGAGGTTGACGGGTTCGGGGGCGGTGAGGGCGAGCATCTCGGCGAACTGGGCGGGGGTGTCGCGGGTCCATTTGCGTTCGGCGCGGTTGTGCCAGGCGGATTCGCGGGGGAAGGAGTTGCCGCTGGTGATGAGGCGGTGCGGGTCGTGGCGGCGGATTTCGTGGCCAAAGGCGCGCAGGGCGGTGACGAGCATGTCGTGGGTGAGGTCGTCCCGGGGGCCGCGCACGGCGGCGGTGCCGAGGTTGGTCCAGACGGCGGGGCGGTGTTGGGCGGCGTTGGGGAGGTCGCAGGGGAGGTTGTATTCGTTGCCGAATTCCCAGGCCCAGATGGCGGCGGAGTCGCGGTGGCGTGGGACGATGTCGCGGATGTATTCGCGCATGAAGGCGTGGGTGCGGCTGTTGGTGTCGCCCCAGGCGCTGCCCGGTTCGCCGACGTAATCGGGGGGCATGGCGTGGAACCAGAAGAGCGAGGGGATGAGGCCGATGCGGTGGCGTTCGGCGGAGCGCACCACGGCGTCGAAGCGGCGGAGGTATTCGGCGCGGTTGGTGCGGTAGAGGGCCATGTCGCGCGGCCAGAATCCGCAGGCGCTGATGCGGGCGAAGGGAATGTTGTTCGAGGCGAGGGTGGCGAAGCCGGCGTCGTAGGAGGTGTCGTTGCCGCGCGCGAGGGTGCGGGTGAAGCAGTCGAAGTAGTTCACGCCAATGGCGCGGATGGGGCGGCCGTCCTTGAGCACGGAACCGTCGGGACCGGCGATGAGGCCGGGCGGAACGGCGGCGGAGGCGAGATGGGCGGCGGCGAAGAGGGTCAGGAGGGCGCGCATGAACATGGCGGCAGCTTGGGGCGCGGGTTGGAAGCGGGGCGAGACCTTTTCCCGTTTCCTCCTTCTCTGCGCTGGTCAAAAGCCGCCTTGAGCATGACAATCGCCGGTTAGCGACCAGTCGCGCCCGGCGGCAACGTCGGCGCACGGTATGGCCATCATGTCCCGAACAAAGAACAACAGTGTCAGGAAACAGCCCCGCAAAGCGGAAGCATCATTGAGCAGCCGCGAGCGTTTTGCCGCCGCGTGCCGCGGACGCGAGGTGGACCGCCCGCCGATCTGGATGATGCGGCAGGCGGGGCGTTGCCTGCCGGAGTATCGCGCGTTGAAGGAGAAATACACCTTCCTCGACATGGTGCGGACGCCGGACCTGGCGACGGAGGTGACGTTGCAACCGATCCGCCGGTTCGGCTTCGATGCGGCGATTCTTTTCTCTGACATCCTGGTGATTCCCGAGGCGATGGGGCAGGGGTACCGGTTCCGGGAGGAGGGCGGAATCGCCATGGATTTCCGGGTTCGTTCGCGGGCGGACGTGGAGCGGCTGCGTGTGGACGCGGTGGCGGAGAAGCTGGATTACGCGATCCAGGCGTTGCGTTTGATCAAGAAGGAGCTGGGCGGAAAGACGGCAATGATCGGGTTCGCGGGTTCGCCGTGGACGCTCGCGAATTTCATGCTGGAGGGCGGAAGCTCGGCGCGGTTCACGAAGGCGGCGCGGTTATTTGACCGGGATCGCGCGTTGTTCGACGCGCTGATGGGGAAATTGAGCGACGCGGTGGCGAAGTTCCTGCAACTGCAAATCGCGGCGGGCGTGGACGCGGTGCAGATTTTTGACACGCTGGGGTCGGGCGCGCCGTACGGGGCGTTCGAGGCGGCGTCGGGCCGGTGGATCAAGCGGATCATCGAGCAACTGGACGGCAAGGCGCCGGTGATCGCGTTCTCGAAAGGCACGCGGGACTGGCGGGCGCTGTTCGATCTGGGCGCGGATGTGCTGGGAGTGGACCACGGAGTGAGGCTGGCGCAGGCGCGGCGGTTGTTTCCCGCGGACATCGGGATGCAGGGGAATCTCGATCCGGCGTTCCTGACGGATTTTTCGCCGGGAGAAGCGGCGGTGAAGACGCGGCGGCTGCTCGAGGTGATGCGCGGGCGGCCCGGGTGGATTTTCAACCTGGGCCACGGCGTGCCGCCGGAGGCTTCGCTGGACAACATCGCCGCGGTTGTGAACACAGTGCGGAGTTTTTCATGAGCAAACTGAACGTCGATATTCCGTTGGTGCAGAAATACAACGTGGCCGGGCCGCGCTACACGTCGTATCCGCCCGCCACGAAGTTCAACGACGCGGTGCAATGGCCGCAGCTTGCCGACGAGATCATTGCCAACAACCGCACGGAGCGGGACATCTCGCTGTATTTCCATCTGCCGTTCTGCGAGACGCTGTGCTGGTTCTGTGGTTGCACGACGGTCATCACCACGAAGCACAGCGAGAGCCGCGAGTACCTGAATTACCTCCGCAAGGAAGTGAAGCAGATGGCGGCGATGACGAACCCGAAGCGGAAGGTGACGCAAATTCACCTTGGCGGGGGAACGCCCACGTTCTTCCAGCCGGACGAATTGCGCGAGCTGGGCGCAATCATTCGCGAGAACTTCACCGTGGCGGCGGATGTCGAAGCAGGTTGCGAGGTGGATCCGCGGCGGTTGAAGCGCGACCATCTGGCGGCGCTGGCGGAGACGGGATTCAATCGCGCGTCGCTCGGGGTGCAGGATTTCGATCCGAAGGTGCAGAAGGCGGTGCATCGCATCCAGCCGCGCGACATGACGGAGCAGACCATCCAATGGGCGCGGGAGTTGGGCTTCACCTCGCTGAACATTGACCTGATTTACGGCCTGCCGTTCCAAACGAAGGCGACGTTTGAAAGCACGCTGGACCAGGTGCTGGAGATCAATCCGGACCGCCTGGCGATCTTCAATTACGCGCATGTGCCGTGGATGAAGCCGGCGCAGAAGATCCTGGAGCAGGCATTGCCCACGCCGGAGCAGAAGCTGGAGATCCTCAAGCTGACCACCGAGAAGCTGACCACGGACGACCGCTACATTTACATCGGCATGGACCACTTCGCGAAGCCGGACGACGAACTCGCGGTGGCGCAGAAGAACAAGACATTGCACCGGAATTTCCAGGGCTACAGCACGCGCGGCGGGGCGGACATTTACGCGTTCGGCATGTCGGCGATTTCACAGACGGAGAACGCCTACTGGCAGAATATCAAGGAAGTGCCGGTCTATTATGCGACGCTCGACGCCGGCAAGGTGCCGGTGGCGCGCGGTTACATCGTGACGGAGGAGGACAAGATCCGCCGCACTACGATCATGCGGCTGATGTGCGACCTGGGTATCGATTTCCAGCAGATGTCGCGGATGCTGGGGTTGAACTTCGAGCAGCACTTCGCACGGGAGATCGAGTCGCTGGGTGACCTGGAGGCGGACGGCCTGTTGAAGCGTTCGCCGCTGGGAATTGAAGTCACGACGACTGGCCGGCTGTTTATCCGCAACATCGCGATGCGGTTCGATGAGTATCTGCCGAAGGAAGGCGAGCGGAGATTTTCGAAGACGGTATGAATTCGGTCGCGATCATCGGAGGCGGCATCACGGGGCTGACGGCGGCGTTCCGGCTCAAGGAACGCGGCATACCGGTGACCTTGTACGAGGCGGGCGACCGTGTGGGCGGCGTGATCCAGACGGTGAAACACGAAGGGTTTCTGGCCGAGTGCGGCCCGAACTCGCTGCTTGAAACCTCGCCGTTGATCAAGGACCTGGTGCGCGACGTGGGATTGGAGGACAAACGGTTGTATTCCGACCCGGCGGCGGAGAAGCGTTTCCTGGTCCGCTACGGGCGGCCGATCGAGATGCCTGGATCGCCAATGTCGTTCTTCAGCACGGAGCTGTTCACCGCGAAGGCAAAGCTGAGGCTGGCGCTGGAACCGTTCATCCGGCGCGCGCCGGTTGAGCTAGAGGAAACCCTTGCGGAGTTTGTGTTGCGGCGCATCGGGCGGGAGTTTCTCGACTACGCGATCAATCCGTTCGTGGCGGGTGTGTATGCGGGCGATCCGGCGAAGCTTTCAGTCAAGCAGGCCTTCCCCAAGCTGCACCAGATCGAGCAACGCTACGGATCGCTCATCCTCGGCCAGTTCCTCGGCGCGCGGGAGCGGAAGAAGCGCAAGGAGGTCTCGAAGCAGAGCGCGCCGAAACTTTCGTTCATCGACGGATTGCAGCAATTGACCGACACGCTTGGCCACAAGCTGCGCGATGAAGTGCGGTTGCAGGCGCCGGTGCAGGAGCTTCGCGAGGAGAACGGGAAGTGGTCTGTCAAGGCAGGCGCGACGAACCCGGGCGGGGCACAACATTCGGCCGTGCTGCTGGCTGCGCCGTCGTACCGGCTCACGGACATCCGGCTGCATACAACTGGCGGCGCGAGCTTGAAGCGGCTCGGCGAAATCCAGTACGCGCCGGTGGCGAGCATGGTGTTCGGATTCCGCCGCGAGGACGTGGCGCATCCGCTCGATGGATTCGGGATGCTGATTCCCGAGGTGGAACGGTTCAGCATTCTCGGCGCAATCTTCTCGTCGTCCTTGTTTCCGGGCCGCGCGCCGGCCGGCCATGTGGCGATCACGACTTACATCGGGGGAACCCGCGCGCCGGAACTTGCCCTGGCCGGCCGCGACCGGCAGGTGGAACTGGCGCTGGCGGATTTGCGCAAGATCATCGGGGTGAACGGCCGCCCGGTGTTCGTCAACCAGTTCGCATTTCGGCAGGCAATACCGCAATACAACGTCGGCTTCGGGCAGTTCCGCGAGCACATGACGCAGCTTGAGGAGCGCGCGCCGGGGCTTTTCCTGGGCGGGCATTTCCGTGACGGCATCTCGCTCGGGGACTCGATCGTGGCCGGGCACAATGCCGCCGAGCGGATTGCGGCGTTCCTCGCGGCGCGCGAGTTGAACGGGCGGATGCATCATCCGGTGGAACACGGTGTCCATGCGGCCGCGAAGTGATCACGGAATTTTCATGACCAAACGTGCTGTTCTGCTGGTGAACCTTGGGTCGCCGGATTCGCCATCCGTGCCTGACGTGCGGCGTTATCTCCGTGAGTTCCTCATGGATCCGCGCGTGATCGACACGCCATGGCCAGTCCGGTTTTGCGTGGTGAACTTCGCCATTCTTCCCAAGCGCCCCATTGAGTCCGCGCACGCCTACTCGACCATCTGGACGAAGGAGGGATCGCCGCTGGTGGTGACGAGCCGCAACGTGCAGAAGCTCCTGCAAAAGCGCCTGGCCGTTCCGGTCGAACTGGCCATGCGCTACCAGAACCCGTCCATCGACAACGCCATTCGCGCGCTGGCCGCGCAGGGAGTCACAGAGACGTTGCTCATTCCGTTGTTTCCGCATTACGCGATGTCGAGTTACGAGACGGCGGTGGTGCGCGTGCAGGAAGCAGTGCGCCAGCTTGCGCCGGGCATGACGTTGCAGGTGGTGGACGCGTATTACGATGACCCGGACTATGTCGCCGCGCTGGTGGACAGCGCGCGCCCGCAACTCGACGCAGGATACGATCATCTGCTGTTCAGCTTCCACGGCGTCCCGGAGCGGCATCTCCGCAAGTCCGATCCGACCGGTCGGCATTGCCTGGCCTCGCCGGACTGCTGCGAAAGGCAAAGCGAGGCGCACAAGTTTTGCTACCGGGCGCAATGCCTGAAGACCATGCGAGAGTTCGTGGCGAGGGCGGGCATTCCGGCGGGCAAGCACTCGCATGCGTTTCAATCGCGGTTGGGCAAGGATCCGTGGCTGCGGCCGTACACGGACATGGTGCTTGAGGAATTGCCGAAGAACGGCGTGAAGAAGCTTCTGGTGATCTGCCCGGCTTTCGTCTCGGATTGCCTCGAGACTATCGAGGAAATCGGCGTGCGCGGTCGCGAGACCTTTCTCAACGCCGGGGGAACGCAATTCGAGTTGATTCCCTGTCTGAATGAACACCCTTCGTGGCTGGCGGCTTTGCAAGGAATGGTTACACGACGTTGGCCGGAGGCGGCACGGGCCGGGATCGTGGTTTGAAATCCGGCAACACATGGGGATGCAATTACAAATTCCGTGGAGGCTCGGCGGGGACATTACCGCAAATTGTGCTCGCGCAAAGAGTCTTCGGCCCGGACTTCGTCCTTGCCAGATCACTTTCGGCCCGAAATCGTTGAAACGCAGTGCAAGATAGCCCGTATTTCTTACTTGTGATCTTCATTGCCGCCGGCGTGGCGTTTTCCGTCACGCCGCTGGCGATGGCGTGGTTGTGGGCAAAATATTTTTCGCCGCGCAAGTCCGGCCCCATCAAGAACGCCGCCTACGAATGCGGGTTGGAGTCGCATTCCAAGGATTGGGTGCAGTTCAGGAGCGATTATTACCTCTACGCGATCATCTTCCTGGTCTTCGATGTGGAGACGATCTTTCTGCTGCCCTTTGCCGTGGCGTTCAAGGGCGTGACGGTCGGGGCGTTCGTGGCTTTCGTGATCTTCCTGCTTCTGCTGGTCGAGGGGTTAGTCTGGGCGTGGCGCAAAGGTGTGTTGAACTGGAAATAGGCGCATGGACGAGCAACTGAAGAACGAATTGCAACGCCACGGGGTATTCACCACCACGCTTCAGGATCTTTACAACTGGGGCCGGAAAAACTCCTTGTGGCCGCTCAACTTCGGCTTGGCCTGTTGCGCCATCGAGATGATCGCGGCATCCATGGCGCGTTTTGACATCGCCCGTTTCGGCGCCGAGGTGTTCCGCCCGTCGCCGCGGCAGGCGGACCTGATGATTGTGGCCGGGACGGTGACCAAGAAGATGGCTCCGCAGGTGGTGCGACTTTACAACCAGATGCCGGAGCCGAAATACGTGATTGCCATGGGGGCGTGCGCGATTTCGGGCGGGCCGTTCAAGCAGGGCTACAACGTGCTCAAGGGGATCGACCGCTACATTCCCGTGGATGTCCACATCACTGGCTGCCCGCCCAAGCCGGAGGCATTGTTGCATGCGCTGATGACGTTGCAGAAGAAGATCGAAGCGGATGCGCTCAAGGGCGAGAAGGCCCCGCGCCACATGCGCGCAGAGGTGCCGAGCGAATTTCCGGTGCCGACGCACGGCGCGCATGACATTGAGCCGGCGTGCAATCCGGCGCTTTGGAAGCCGCCGGTGGTAACGCGCGAGGGATAAAATGCTCCCCACCCCCGAACAACTCAAAGCGCGCATCGAGCAGGAGATTCCCGGCTCGCAGGTCGAAGTCCTTCCCAATGGCAGCCCATCGGCTCAGGTGTCGCTGGTCATCGACAACGCGCACGCGGCGGCGGTGGCGAAATTCCTTCGTGACGATCGTGAGTTGCAGCTTGATTACGCCTCGAACGTGACGGGCGTGGACTGGCTTGATGCGACCACGAAGGTGAAGGTGAAAAAGGTCATCGATGGCGCGGAGAAAGAGGTCGAAGAGAGCACTATCAGGCCTGGCTACCTCGAAGCGGTTTACCATCTTTACTCAATGGCCTTAAAACACGGGCCGGTGATCCTCCGCCTGCGGACAGACAACCGGACGGACAAGGTCCATGTGCCGTCGCTCACGCCGGTGTGGCGTGGCGCGGAGTTTCAGGAGCGCGAGGTTTTTGATCTCTACGGCATTCGCTTCGACGGGCATCCCGACCTGCGTCGGCTTTTGATGTGGGAGGGGTTTCAGGATCATCCGATGCGCAAGGATTACGTTTCGCCTGATGATTTTGAGTACGAGCCGACGCCGCACGACGTGGTTCTGGAAAAGGCGAAGAAGCATTATCCGCCGGCACCGGCGGCGGAGGTGAAGGCATGACCAAAGAGAAAATCAGACGCCGGTCGGAGGCGAATCCCTTCGTGCCCTTCAAGGCGCGGGTGGAGACGGAAGGAAATTTCGACGTGCCTTCGCGCGGTCACGCGCATTTGCACCACACCAGACCTGCGATGAGGATTCTTATCGCGGAAGGCGGCGCGGAGATTGTGAATGTCGCGGTGGTTAGTTCCCGTTTGATGAAGGAGGCTGCATGACTCCGGGAACCACCGTGCCGTTGGACGCAAATTTCGAGGCGATTCACGCCGGAACCCAGCCGCGTTCCGCTGCCGCGCGAAGCTCTGATGGCGCTTCGACGCGCGCACCGCAGTTCACGCTCACGCCGAAGTCATCGCAGGATGACGTGGCGGGCGACCTCCTCGAAGTCTCGATGGGGCCGCATCACCCGTCCACGCACGGCGTGTTCCGCATGGACGTGGTGCTGGATGGCGAGACGGTGGTGAAGCTCAAACCCGTGTTCGGATACCTGCACCGCAATCATGAGCAGATCGCCGAGGGCACAACGTACCTCTCCTCGATTCCTTACACTGACCGTCTCGATTACATCTGCTCGATGACCAACAACTGGGCCTACGTGCTCAGCGTTGAGAAACTTGCCGGGCTTCAAATCCCGGAGCGCGCAGAATATATCCGCGTGATCGTTGCCGAGTTGACGCGGCTCATCAACCACAGCGCCCTTGTTGGTTTCCTGCTTCAGGACATGGGCGCGCTTGGCACGCCGCTGATGTACGCCTTCCGCGAGCGCGAGAAGATTCTGGACCTCTTCGAGGCGCTGACCGGCGCCCGGATGATGTTCAACTACATGCGGTTTGGCGGGCTGCGCTGCGATTTGCCTCCCGGCTGGCTGGAGGGCGTGAAGAACGTGGTCGCCGGATTCCCGAGGTTCCTCGACGAGTTCGAGGCGCTCATCGGCGGAAATGAGATCGTTCTGGCCCGCAGTCAGGGCGTCGGCGTGCTGCCGCGCGAACTGGCCATCAACGCCAGCATCACCGGTCCCATGCTCCGTGCCAGCGGAGTCGGATACGACATCCGCAAGGTGGACAAATACGGCATCTACGAGCGTTTCAATTTCCGCGTCCCCATCGGCGACCATGGCGATGTTTACGACCGCTACATGATCCGCATCCTCGAGATGCGTGAATCGATCAAGATTTTGGAGCAGGCGCTGGCCCGGATTCCGGACGGCCCGATCATGGATCCAAAGGCGAAGCTGCGTGGGTTCCGCCCCAAGGCTGGCGAAGCCTACGGCCGCATCGAGTGCCCCAAGGGCGAACTGGGCTTCTACCTCATCAGCGACGGCAGCCCGAATCCCTATCGCTACCGCGTTCGCCCGCCGAGCCTCATCAACCTGACCGTCCTCGAGGACATGTGCCTCGGCCACAATGTCGCGGACGTCGTCATCATACTCGGCAGCGTGGATATCGTGCTGGGGGAGGTGGACCGGTAATGCTCGGCAATGGAATCATCCAGGGACTCATCGAGACAGGGCGCAATTTCGTCGGCAGCTACCGTGACCCGGCGCGGCTGACCACTGTGCAGTATCCCGAGGAGAAGCTCGCCCCGAAGGAAAACGCCCGGAGTTTCCCGATGCTGGTTTTCGATGGCAGCGATTGGCAGGCAGGGTTGCGCTGCGTGGCCTGCCAGATTTGCGAAAAGGAATGTCCGCCCAAGTGCATTTATATCGTCAAGAGCAAGGACAAGAAGCCTGACTTCCTTGGTAAGCCTCAGTTTTACCCCGCCACCTTCGACATCGACATCTCCGTCTGCATGAGTTGCCAGATTTGCGTCGAGGTCTGCCCGTTCGAGTCCATAAAAATGGACCAGGCGTTTGAAGTCAGCACGGCCGACCGCTTCGGCAAGCTGCTTATCCACAAGGATGAGCTCGCCAAATCCAACGGCTACTACCAGCAGATCCACCCGGCTGACGCTGCCGCCTCGGATGCCAACCTTGCCGAGCAGAAGGCCAAGGCCGACGCCAAGGCAAAGGCGGATGCCGAGGCCAAGGCCAAAGCCGCCGCAGCCGCTACCGTGAAGCCGGCCACGCCCGCGGCGGCACCGGCCGCCACCCCCGCTCCGACCGCCTGAACCATGGAAGCCCTCGACCAGATTTTCGTCACGATCAAGCACTGGATTCTTGGCTTAGGTTTCTGGCCCGAGGCGTTGAAGCCGCTGGTGGGCGCGGTTATCTCCGTCGGGCCGATCATCGGCTTTTTCGCCCTGATGTTCGGCATTATCACGGTAATCGAACGGAAGGCGTTGGGCCGCGTGCAGAACCGCTACGGCCCAAATCGCGTCGGAATTCCGCTCACGAAGATCCGCCTCGCCGGCTTTGGCCAGTTCATGGCTGACGGTCTCAAAATGCTGACCAAGGAGGATATCGTTCCGAACCAGGCGGATAAGATCGTCCACTTCCTTGCTCCTCTGGCGCTGGCCGTGCCCGTGTGGATGACCTTCTCGGTCATTCCATTTGGCCGCAACATGTCGGTGATCGAACTCGACGCGGGCCTCCTTTTCTTCTTCGCCATTGGCGCCTCGTCTGAGTTGGCGGTGTTCATGGCCGGTTGGTCGAGCCGCAACAAATACGCGCTCGTGGGCGCCATGCGCGGCATCGCACAGATGATCAGCTACGAAATCCCTCTGGTTCTCTCGACCGTGGCGGTGGTCCTGGTGGTTGGATCGCTCTCCTTGACGGACATTGTGGCTGCGCAGGAAAAGCTGGCGTTCGGATTCCTTTCCAAATGGCACGTCTTCACCCCGTGGGGTTTCGCCGGGTTTGTGATCTTCCTCGTCGCC
>CAYQWK010000188.1:0-11173 GCA_964420805.1 uncultured Bifidobacteriaceae bacterium
ATTGACGGCTGAACGCGCCCAGCGCCGGCGGCGTGTTGCTGTCGGCCGACGCGGAGGCAAAGCCCACGATGTTCAGGTCGGCCTTGCGCTCGTTGCTGGAAACGTCCGCGACACTGTTGCTCGCCAGCAGATTCGCTTGATCGAAGTCATAGTGAAAGATCTGCCGCGCATGCGGGAACTGGTCGCTCGCCGCGAAGGTCACGCTGCCTGCGCCGGAGAAGCTGGCCGCCGGCGTGAAGCGCACGGTGCGTCCGTCGGGCAACAGTTGCGCCATGCCGTTGGTCGCGCCGAGCACGCGGAAGATGAGATTGCTCGACGGAGTTTCCACGTCGCTGACGCGACCGGCGAGGTTCACGTCCGCTGTTGTCCCAACAGGTCCGGTCACCGCCGCGCTAGTGGTGATGGTGGGGCGGTTGTTCGTGAGTTCGGTCCAGTTCTTGTAGTTCCACAGCAACGTGCGGTCTTTGCCGAAGACGAACATGTTGCCCATCTGCTGCTGGTAGCTCCACGGGCTTTCGTTGAGCGGCCAGGATTCGTAGTCCACCGGGTCGCCGTTGATCTTTCCGCCCAGCCCGAAAGTGATGTCGAGCACCGTGCCGAGGCGGTTGGTGTAGATCATCCGGTTGATCGCGTCGCGGACGTAGTTGGTATTCACGCCGCCGAAGTTGAGCACGTCGTTGCGAAACGCAGCGAGGCGGTCGGCAGCGGTGGCCTGCGGATACTCGGCGGGCGAAGCGGTCTCGATGGCGAAGCCGCGCTTGTCGGCGAAAGTTTGCGCCGCCGGCGGCCAAGTGAACACGCCCGGGTCGGTGCGGAAGATGGAGACGAGCACGTTGTTGTAGTGAAGGAAGAGCCAGCCGGTGGTGCCAGTTTCGTTGATCACCGCCAGCGCGTTCGTGGGAATCGTGTCCTTCGTGTATTGAAAACCGTTCGTCGGAATGTTGAGGATGCCGGCCAGCGTGCCTTCGAATTGCACCACGTCCTCGTACGGTCCCAAGCCGCAGCCCTGGCACCAGCCGTAGCCCGTCGGCGGTTTCATCGTGAGGCCCGCTCCGCTGTAGTTCGGCGCGTCGTCCCACATCAAACCCCAGCGCTCGGAGTTCCAGTCGTTCGACGGCACGCCGTTGTTATCGAGATCCTTGACCTTGATCGTGCCGTCGGGGTTCAACGTGGTGTCGCCCTCAAACTCGCTGTAGAGCGTGTAGCCCCTGGTCATGTAGGTGGTGGCGAACTGCGTTTCAAACAAGCGCGCCAGACCGCGGCGGGTGTAGGCCGCGGTGCGATTGGTGGCGGCTTCAAGCATCTCGGGAAGGATTGGCGGCGGAGGCGTCGCGATCGGCGGCACGGGCGGTTGCGTGTAGAGCATGGATTGATCGGCATCCAGCAAGCTCGCCGGCGACGGCCCGCCGAACATCAGCCACGAGCCAAATTCGCTGATGTCAAAACTGTTGCCATCCCCGGTCATGCCGCCGCGCCCGGCGGGGATGGCCCAGCGCCCGTTGAAGTTGAACGACGCGATGTCCATCCAGCCCCAATTCCACGTCATGCGGGCCTTGTGGCGCAGGAATGGATCGGTCGAAAGATCCACGACCGAACGCAGCGGCCCGAGCGTGTATTCGAGATAATGCTTGGCCCAGCGCTCCTCGAAGTTCTGCTTCACCGTCTTGTCGCAGATGGCGAGGATGTAGTCGCGCCCGGTGACATCGGCGTAGCCGTATCGCGCATTGGAAACCTGCGTGGCTTCGTTCGTGCCCCACGTCTCGCAGGCCAACCGGCACGCCACGGCCCACATCATTTTCTGATTCGGCGTGGAGCCGTTGCCGTAGGTCGGCATGGTGGTGAACTCGGTGTAGTACTGGTCGCGGATATTCTGCGGGAAGACCTGGTGCCAACGCACCCATGTATCCATCCCCGGCCAGCCGGAGAACCCGCCGTTCGCGCCGCCCGCGTCCGCGCTGCCGTCGGCGTCGGTGATGGCGGCACTCAAGTAATTCCAAGTCGTGCTGTTCGTGATGCCGCGCGCGAGCCGGCCCTGCGTGGTCCAGAAGCCGGTGCGTCCGGCGCGATGCGGCCCATCGTGCTGGCCGGTGTTGACGCCACGCGTGCTCAGGGAGTCGAGCAACAAATCCTCGCGCGCGGCGTAGGTGGATTGGGCGCGAGCCTTTCCGCCACAGACGGCGAAGGCATACGCGACCAAAATCAACAAGAGGCGAAACGTCATGGTGTTTGCAAACGGTAAAAGAGCTGGCTGTTGGTGCCGATGGGCAACACGACCTTCCATTCGTTGTTCATCAGCACGGGCTCGTTCGTGGTGTGAAGCCAGGTGATGGGCGGGGAGAGATTGGTCGCGGTGCGGAGATTAAAGAAACTAGCATCCACGGACCACGAGAGGGTGAGTGAGTTGGTTCCACGCGTGATGGCCAGGGAGGTGTTTGGACTCACGAGAGCCGTTCCCGTCAGTTCGAAGTTCATGGCGAGGTCGGAACTGTTGAGGGCGTTCTGGTGGACCTCGATCGCCAGGACGTTCGTGCCGGTGACGAGGAGGCTGAGGGTCGCGGGCGCGAGGTTGAGTGGCAGCCACAACGACTCATTGGTGCCGCCGAGCGCTGAGCGGGCGGGCGTTTGGTTGGTGATGACGCCAGCGGGCATGTTCGTGTCACGCCAGATTTCGGCGCCGTTCAAATACACAACCGCGCCGTCGTCGCGGAGTATGCGCCCGTCGAGTGACTGGACCAGGTTCGTGTCGTGCACGTAGAAACTCCGCCGGAAATAGGTCGCCCATTGGCGATTGCTGGCGATGACGGTGGCGGGCAGCAGTCCGTTGGCATCGCCGAAGCCGAGCATGGCGGGACCGCTGCTCCAACTCGCGTCATTGAAGCTGTTACTGCGCCATGCCGTGCCGAGATCATTGGTCTGGTCGAAGTATTTCCAAATTGCACCTGGCGCGAGCAGCGACACCGCCACGGGCACGGTCGGTGTCCTGACGGTGATGATGAAAGTCTGCGTGGCGCTCAGGATGGGGGAGCCATTGTCCTCAACCCTCACGGTGCAGCGTGGTGATGTGCCCGCGTCTTCGGGAGTAGGAGTCCAGGTGAAGACGCCGCTGGCGCCATTGAGCGACGCACCAGCCGGTCCGGTGAGCAGGCTGAAGGTGAGCGTCTGCGGCGGCGAGTCGGGGTCGCTGGCGATATTGGTGAGGACGCAGGTTTGCCCGACGCTGAGCGTGCGGTCGGCGATGGGAGCGAGCACCGGCGGATGGTTCGCCGGAGTAAAGACGGCGTCGTAGCGGGCAAAGGCGGTATTTGACGCGATGGTTTGATACGTGGCCCAGAGCCAGTTCGAGGAGCGCGCCACGGAAGAGATGCGCACCTCGTCGGCCCGCGCGTCGAGGTAACGGCCGCCGTATTCGCGGGCGAGGTTCACGTCGGTGAGGATGTTGTTCGTCGAGCCGGTCGCGCTGCCGACGAGTGCGGCGTTGAACCACGTCTTGAAGTCGGTCGCGCCGTTGCCAGCGATCGTGTAGGCGGCGTAGAACCAGTTGCTCACGGCGGCAAGATTGTTGGCGGAGTTCAGCGTGCCGGCACCATTGATTGCGGCCTTCAGCTGCAGATTGCTGCTCGTCTTGAAATGTGTGATGCCAGCGCTCCACGGGTCGGAGGAGATGAGGCCGATGTCGCCCCCGCCGGGCACGCCGTTGAGGAAGAACCAGCCCTCGACGGTGACGCGCGCGTTGGTGCCCATGTCGGGCAGGCTCACGTAATCGCCCGTGCCGTTGAAGCCATCCGCCGCGCCGACGATGCCCGCTGCCGTGCCCTGCGCGGTGACCTGCGCGACGCGCGAGGTCGACAGGTTCGGCGAGGAATCGAAATGTGCGCCGTTGTTCTCGCGCAAGTGCCACACGCCGATGAAGCCGTTGCTCCACGTCGAGCCGTCGCCTGCATACGCGGGCGCGTCCAACGCCGCCGGGTCGCCCCAGCGCGCGAGGAGGGCGGCGTAGTTGGTGAAAACCGGCACCTGCACCCACACGCGCGAGAGGCCGCCGGGATTCCACTCGTCGATTTCGTAATTCAACTCCGTGCTTCCGTCCGCGCTCAACACCCGCAGGTCGCCGCCGTCAGGCGAAAGAAAATCGGCGTAGTCGAAACCGGGGATGTTCGTGCCGAGCGAGATGAGCACGGGGAAGTTCGTCAGCGGCTCGGTCCGCGTGTAGTTGGTGAAGGTGATGCGCGTCTGGCGCCACGGCGGATTGGCGGTCACTGTGACCAGCAGGTCCGCGCTCGCTCTGCCAACTTCGTTTGAGGCCGTGAGGCGAAGCCAGTAGTCGCCCGGATCGGAAAATTGCACCGTGGTGCTGGTCGCGCTCGCGTTCGCGAACGTCGCCGCCGCGCCATCGGGCACTGCGACAGACGACCATCTCGTGGTGAGATTGCTGCCGCCGTTGTTGTTCACGCTGGCGGCGATTCTCAGGCTGGAGACGCCCACAGGCAGCGCGAACGGATTCGTCGCGGGCGTGGTGATGGTGACGGTGGGGTCATTGATGACCGGAAAGCCGGGCAGCGCGGTCCAGAGCAGGCTCACGTTGGTCGCCGTGTTGGTGAGCGCGAACGAACCGTAAGTCGCCGCGGGCCGGCCGCCGGCGTCGGTCGAGTTGGTGCCGAGCGTGAACGTGCCGGTGAGGGAAGCGGCGTTGAGCACGGGCCACGAACGGTTCGTGCGCCAGAGCGCGTGCAGGAAATTCGCCGTGCTGCCGGGGCTGTTCAGCAGCACGTCCACCTTCGCGCCGTTGGTGACGGTGACGGTCGCCGCCGCGACGAGGTCGGAGGCCGTGGGCGAATTGCTGCCGAGTTCCCACTGCAACCGGCTCACGGAACCGAAGGTGAGGTTGCTCGCGAAGGTCAGCGTGCCGACCGCGACGCCGGCCGCGAGCAGGCCGAGCACGGCGGTGTTCGCCGCGATGGCGCCGTTGCCCGCGAGTCGGCCTGCGGCAGCGATGGTGACGAGGCTCGAACTGGTGAGGCTGCCGTTTAAGATGAGCGAGCCACCGCTGACCGTGGTCGGACCGGTGTAGGCGTTGCTGCCGGAGAGCGTCCACGAGCCGGCGTCGTTCTTCGAAAGGCCGGTCAAAAAGTTCGTGCCCGGGCCGTCGGTGAGGTTTCCGAAAATAAATCCGCGCCCCGCGCCGCGCAGGTCGAGGCTCCGTCCGGTGACGTTGGGCGCGACGTTGCCGAGGATGGTCAGGCTGCCGTTCGAGACGGTGAAGCGCGAACTGCCCGCGCCGGACGTGAGCGTGACATTGCCGGCGATGGTGTTGTCGCCCGCTTCATTGAGCAGCGCGCCGTTGGGGTTGCTGGTAAGGATGCTGAACTCCTCCGGCAAGGTGATGTCGCCCGCGCTGCCGTCGAGTCGCAGCGTTGCGCTCGCTCCGGAGACGTTGATATTCTTCGTGCCGCTGCCGAGCTGTGAAGCGTCGCTGACGCGGAGGCCACCGCCGTTCACATTCACCGTGCCGGTGAAGGTGTTGTCGCCGGAAAGAACAACGAGGTCGCTGCTGGTCGGCGCGGCGACGGTGACGGAGCCGTTGCCAGAAATGTTGTTCGGCACCGAAAGCGTGCCCGCACGCGCGAGGCGGAGCGTGCCATTGTTCAACACGTCGCCCGCACCGAGCGTGCCGGACGACCCGCTGTTGCCGACCTGCAACGTGCCGCCGAGAATCACGGTCGGCCCGACGTAGGAGTTGCTTCCAGAGAGAATCAGCGTGCTGAAGGTGTTGGTCCGCGTGAGCCCGCCGGGGCCGCTGATGGGGCCGGCGAAGTGGAACGTTCCCGAGTTGTTTGCGAAGAACGTCGTGTCATCGGCAAGCGTGAGGGCGTTGGAAACGACGTAGCTTACCGGGCCGGTGAAGGCCGCGAGCGTCACAGTCGGGGGCGTGAGGCCGTTGGCGGCGAGCGTAAGCGGCGAACCGGTGAGCCTGATCGTGCTGGGGTTCGTGCCGTTGCCGCCCAAGGCGAAGGAGTTGAGCAGGAGCGGGCTGGCGACGTTGTTGGTCGAGACTAGAGTCAGGTTGCTGAGGGAGGCGCCGGTGAAGAACTCAATGCGCGTGCCGTGGCTGCTCAACGGCGCGACGCCGTTGCTCCAATTGGCGCCGACACTCCAGTTGCCACCCGCGAGATTGGTCCACACGTAGGTCACAGGCGTGACGCCGATCGTCACGGTGGCGGGTGCGCTGGTGAGCGCCTCCTGGTCGGTAGCGGTGAAATCAAAGCTCACATCCCCGGCGAAGTTCGTCTGCGGCGTGAAGCGCGCGGTGTAGCCGTCGCCGAGCAGCGTGACCGAGCCGCCCTGCGCGTTGATTACGGCGAAGGTCATGAACTCCGGATAAGTCCAGTCGTCGCTGGCGAGGTTGCGCAGGTCCACGTCCACGGGCGCGTTGTTGCTGCTGGTGGCGACGCCGTTGCGCGCGACCGGCGGTTCGTTCTGCGCAACAAGGCTCCAGGTGTTCATCGCCGTGAGCGCGGGAGAATTTGTCGGCGGAGTTTCGCCCGGGGCGAGCGGCACGAACCAGACGGCCAGCGTGGTGTTGGTGACGTTGGTGAGTTGGATGGCGAGTTTCTTGTAGCTGATGTTCGTCGCGTTCTCGGCGGGCGCGGGTGAGGTGGGCAGTGGCAGCGCCTCGCGCACGGTCCACACCCCACCGCCGCTGACGATCTTGCCCCACAACCGCTCCGAGCCGGACGTGAGCGTCACGCTGCTACCATCGCCGCTGATCGCGGTCGAGACGCTGGCGCTGAAGTGTGCGAACCACCAGACGGTGCTGTTCGTTGGCGTGATGATTTCATCCTGGATCAGCACCTGTTTGCGGTTGCTGAACAGCTGGATGCCGCGGTGCACCTTGGTGACGCCGGTGATGTTTCTGGAAAGATCCCAGGCGGCGAAACTGCGCTGGCCGTTGGGCGCGGACTCATAGGCGATGAGCGGCGCCGAGACGGCGTTCCAGATGCGGTCGGGCTGCGAGGTGGGATTGACGATCAGACAATTGTGCCCCTCGGCGCGATTGCGGTAGTAGTCCCAACGATCCGCCCCTGATGACGGCGTGGTGACATTGTGATTCGGCACGTCGTAGCTCTCGCTGCTCAAATCGACAAACCACTTCACGCCGCGCGCGCAGAGTTGGAACGTGCCGCTCTGCAGCATGCCGTGGCTCATGTAAGTGCCGCCCATGCCGCCGACAAACGTCGCCTTCGAGTCCGTCCAATTTTCCCGCAGCGTCACCACATGCTGCATGAGCGCCTTCTCCACGGAATCCGCCGGGCCGGCAAAGCACGTGTCGGGATTCAATCCCACCGAGGCCGGCGAACTCGTCGTCTCCGGCAGCAGCAAGGCGTTCCACGTGCTGTTGCCGGACTGGCGGCTGAAATCAAAAACTTCCAGTGCATCGTAACGCCGCGCCCACCAGTTGCCCCAACCCATCGGCACGTTGCTGCCCGTGCCCACGTCGCTGAACGTGAATCGCTGGCGGGTGTTGCTCATAATGGTCAACGGCTCGCGCCGTGCCGTGAAGAAGCCCGGCACGCGCCCAAGGCCGAAGTCTGAACCGAGCGCGGTGTCCAAAGACTGCATGGCGTCCGCAAGACCGAGCTTGGCAAACACGCCGTAGTCCGTTCCCTCCAGCCACGCACCGGCGTTCGGCTCCCATTGATCAATCTTCTGCGCGAGCTGCGACACCGCCTGCGAAAGATCCGGCTCGGCCGCGCCCTCATTGCCCATGCCCACGGCAAGCGCGGCCATGATGAAACCACTGTCGTTGAGGATGCCGATGTTGTTGCCGTAGGAATTGCCCTGGGAGTTCAATCCGCTCGTGACGATGAAATTCAGCAGGTTCGTGCGGCGCGTGTTGTCCCAATACGGATAGAGCCAGTCGTAGGCGTAGGCGAGCTGACGCAACGTGAAGCCCTTCCACTTCACCGTGAAGTCGCCGTTCGCCATGGTGTCCTGCGTGTGCGTCCACACCTTCTCCGCATAAACCGGATCATCGGTGAGCCACCACGCCAGCGCGAGTCGCGGGATTTCATTGCCGTAGTGGCGCGTGTTGTTCGCCACGTCGCTGTTCGCCATGCTCACGATGGCCTGCGCCCGCGTCTTCGCCGCGCTTGCTGCGGGGCTGAGGTATTGCTGCCTGAGCCACGTGAAGCGCTCGCGGGTCGCGCCCAATCTCGGCTGTTCGGTGGCGAGCGTGTTGAAGTAGCTCGACGTTCCGGGCGTGGCGCGGTCGGTGCCCGGCATCATCAACACCGAGCCGGGGATGATGCTGAAACTCGTGTCGCCCGGCTTCATCCAGCCGACGCTCCAGTGATCCGCGTTGGTGCTCTCCTTGTGCAACAACTCCACGTAGCAGCGCTGTCCCGCCGTGAGCGCGATGGGCGCGGAAATCTGGCCCGCGTGATTCGTCCATTCGCGGAAGCCGGTCGCATTCGTAACGCTGGCGATGAGCACTTTCGCCGCGGCATTGGTGTTGGTGCTGAGGAAGAACTGCACCGCATCGTCGCCGCTCACGGCGAAGGTGTAGTTGCCATTCGTCGGCACGCGAATGAAGCCGGTCACGCGTGTGCCGAAGCTGTCGTCCCAGTTCGTCGCCAGACACTCGAACGACGTGAGGAACTCGCGTGAGGCCGGCTTGTTCGGGTAATTCACGTTCGAGGTCATCGTGCTGATGCTCGCGCCCGGCAGCCCGTGCCAGACCTCGCGCATCACCGAGCCGCCGTTGGGAATCTCCGTGGTCGGATACAATCGCGCCATCGGCACGACTTCGCGCGCCCGCGACGGCGAGGCCCACTCCAGCTTCACGCTTGCGTTGCCGGTGTTCTCCACGAATTCGACGCGGATGTTCACGCGGTGCCCGGCCTTCAGCCGTATCTGCCCGCGCATCTCGCCGTTGCCCTGAGAGAACGAGCGCGCCATCAAACATTGGTCATCCACCCACAACCTCCCAGCGTCATCCGCCGTGAGGTAGAACGTGTAAAGCTCCGAGAACTGCGGCTCGATCTGCCCGGTCCAGATGACGGAGAAGGTGTCGCCGTTGGTGATGGCGGTGCCAGGAGGCGCATTGGTGCCCCAGTTGAAATTGATCGTGGCATCCGTTCGCGTGGTCACGAGATTCGTGAACACCGAGCTGTCGTAGTATTTGCCCATCAACCCGGTGCCCTGGGCGTGACCAGACCAACAACTCCAGAACCACAGCGCAGCCAGCACGGCGCTGTGCAGAGAGGATTGGGTGAACATTCGAATGCGGATGGATTTCATGGCGCTTGCAAGCGGAAGAAGCGCTGTCGGTGCGCCGGCGGGGTGGGTTTGTCGCTCGCCCGATTGCCAAGGATTCTTCTCATGACATCATTGCTTGGGGTTCATCACGCTTACGCCCACCAGTCCGATGATGCCTTCGGGCGGGAGCGTCTCCAAGCTGACGGCCTTCAATTCGACACCGGCGCGCAGTTTCCAGCCATAGACCATCGCCCGGCAGTTGTCGCCTAACTGCACTTGAGGCGGCGGTGCTTTGGGCAGGGCAAAGGCGTCGCGTTTGTAGTCGTAGTCGGCCCGGCCAAACGGGCAGAGCGACCAGAAGTTCAGCGGCGGCACCAGCTCCAGCTTTCCTCCGCGCCATCGGCATAGCGAAAACGCAGTTCCGCGTTGGCGAATCGGCCTTGCATCGGCGGTACTGGCAGTTACTTCAAAAAAGACGAGTGCCAGCAGGGTAAAGAGGCGATGTGGGGCTTTCATGAATCACGGACTTCCGAGACTGCAGAGCAGATGTTGAAGTTTCATGGTCATGCCGCTGGGCTCACTTGGAAACTTCCACGGAAGAGCGGAGTTCCACGGGGCGCGAGCCTACCGGAGCGATGACCGTCTTCACGGTGCCTTTCGTTCCCGGTTCGAGGAAACCAACTGGCAGCGACACGTTCACGGTGTGCCCGGAATACGACGCGAGAACCGGGACGATGGAATCCACGGTGTGTTCTTTGCCCGCCGCGTTGCGCACGGTGGTCTTCATCGGCGTGGGCTGCGAGGCGGTCAGGCCGAAGTTTTCGACCATCACGGTCAACGCTTCCGGCTTGGCGAGGGTTGCCGGGCGTTGGGATAGGAGTGGCGTCAGGGCCCGATGGCCGGGCATCCGCACATAGCCGAAAAGCAGTTCTCCGCGGCGATTTCGGCCAAGCAGCTTGCCGGCGAAGTCTTCGTTTTTGAATCCGGTGGAAGCGGCGTCGAACGTCAACATGAGATCCTTGCCGCGCTTCTCGGACTTCACGGCTTTGCTGCCCTTGCCAAAATCCACCGACGTTGGCGCGCCGAAGAAGAGCGAGGCAACATCCAATTCGGTGGTCGGATCGAATCCTTCCTCCGCCTTCATGACCACCCGAACCTCGCCCGCATTCGCGGTGATGGGTTGGGCGTTGAGGATTTCGAGGCGGCGCGGCGACACGAGCGGCAGCGCGATGATCTTCGAGCTGTGGTTGTCGCTACCGAGGTCGAGGTCTTTGCGACTGTCGATGACGGCGAAATAAATGTGCGTGGCGCGCCCCTTGTCATCCTGTCGAACCGCCGGGCGCTCGAACTTGTACCAGCGCTCCAGGCTGCCGTCGGGATGGCGCGCGATGTTGACGTCGTAAGCCTTGCCCTGGTCCCAGTCCCAATCCACGCCGTCCTTGGAGCGCAGGTAGTACGCGGTGCGGTCAAACCAGTCGTTCACGATGAGGTTGTATTGCACCTCGTCCTTCCAGACGACGGGATCTTCGAACCGTCCCTTGATCGGCGGGTAGGCGCTCCGGGTGGTGATCTTCTTGTAGGGCTTCAAGCCGTCCTCGCTGATCCACACATGGCCATCGCGCGACATCATGTAGAAGCTGCCATCTTCGCGCCGGACGAAGGTGTGATTGGACATGCTCACCTTCGGCGTGCCGCGCAGATCGTATTCGAGCTTGTAGCGCGTCCATGGGCCCTCGATCGACTTCGAGGTATAGGCGCCATCGATCACGTAGATGACATACGTGCCGTCCTTCGCCTGGTAGCAGCGGACGTTGTGACCGGGGCCGATTTCCTGCAGAACTTTGAATGGCCCGGTCGGCTTGTCTGCCACGGCGTGGACGACTGCGGACTTCGGCCAGGTCATGTGTCCCTTGGGCGA
>CAYQWK010000189.1:0-8179 GCA_964420805.1 uncultured Bifidobacteriaceae bacterium
GGAGCCGCACCCGGGTCGCCCGCATGATCGCGGCCTCCCGTTCCATTCCCTGAGCGCGCAGCGTGTTCGTATAGTCGATCTGGAGAATGCCGTTCTTCTTTACAATCCCGAACAGCATGAAAAGCCCGAACAAGGCGAATACGTTCAACGGTTCGTCCAACACAATCATCGTCGCCAGCGCGAACGGCAACGACAGCGGCACGGCCATCATGATCGCAACCGGGTGGACGAAATGCTCGAACTGCGCCGCGAGAATCATGTACATGAAAATCATCGCCACCCCGAAGGCGACGAGGAAGTTCACGCCCGTTTCCTGGAACGACTTGGCACGGCCGGTGAACACAATCTGATAATCGGGTGGCATCCTCAGGTCTGCTGCAATGCGCCGCACATCCTCGATCGCCTCACCCAACGCGTAATTCGCGAGATTCGCCACCACGGCGATCTTCCGCTGCCGTTGGAACCGTTCGATCTGGTTTGGCCCGCGCTCCTCCTCCAGACGCAGGAAGTTCGCCAGTTGCACCAGCGAGTTCGGCTCCGCCGCGGAAATCAAACCACCGCGCACCGCGCCGCCCACGCGCATGGTTATTTGCTCCAACGCCTCCTTTGTCCCTCGGTCAGGCGCCTCGGCACGCAGCCACACGTCGAATTGATCATCGTCCTCCTTGTAGGTCCCCACGATCTCGCCGCCCACCAGCGTCCGCAACGTGCCCGCGATGTCCGCTACGCGAAGCCCGAACTGGCTGGCCTTCACCCGGTCAATGTGGACCTGCAACTCCGGCTTCCGGTTCGAGGTCGTGGTGTCCACATCCACGATTCCCCTCACCTCCCGCATCTTCGCCATGATCTCCTCCGTGTAACCTGCCAACTTCCGCAGATCCGGCCCTAGGATGTTGAACTGTAATTCCGAATTGCGCCCTCCCTGGCCGATGTTTGACACGCCCTGCGCCGAGGCCCGTACATCCGGGAATTCCGCGAGTATTCTCCGCGCCTGCGCCATGACGTCGAACTGCGACCACCGCCGCGTCGTGCCCATCATGCGCGACCAGAATCCGCCAAGCTGCGGCAGACGGCAATAAATCACCCCCACGTTGACCAATCCCTCCGCCTTGCCCACGCTGCCGCTCGTCTCGCCCACCGTCAGCAGCGTGTCCAACACCGCCTGCTGTCCGCCAATGCGAATGGCCGTCAATCGCGCCTCGATCCGAGCGCAGATTTCCGCGGTCCGCTCCAACGTCGAACCTTCCGGAGTTTGGAGCGCCACCTCGAACTCGCTCTGGTCGTCCTGCGGAAAATATGTGAACCGCGTCATTCTCCCCAGAGGCACCAGCGACGCCATGCACAGCCCCGCCGCCAGCATCACCACCCAGCGATGCCGCAAGCCCCACCGCAGCACCTCCATGTAATGGTCCCCAATCAACCGCATCAACCACCCGCCATGCGCTTTTTTCTCCCGCGCCTTTGGATCATCCGTGTGCCGCAGGAACCGCGACGCAAGCATCGGCGTGAGCGTGAACGAGATGAACAGCGACACCATGATCGCGAAAGCCACCGTGACGCCGTAACTCGAGAAGAACCTCCCCACCCGGCCCTGCATGAACGCCAGCGGCAGGAAGATCACCACCAGCGATAACGTCGTCGCCATCACCGCCAGCGCGATTTCCTTCGTGCCCAATCGCGCCGCCTCGATGCCCGGCATCCGCTTCTCCTCCATCGTGCGGTGGATGTTCTCCAGCACTACGATCGCGTCATCAATCACGATACCCACCGCGAACACCAAGCCAAGCATCGTGAAGTTGTTCAACGTGAAGTTCATCACCTTCATCAGCGCGAACGTGGCGATGATCGATGCCGGAATCGCCACGCTGGCGATCACCGTCCCGCGCCAGTCATGCAGGAAGGCAAATACGGTCAACGCCACCAAGACCGCCCCGAGCAGCAGATGGAAACTAACCTCGTGCAACGAACTCCGGATGAAGACCGATTGGTCGCGGATCACGCTGATCCTCAAATCCGGCGGCAAAACCGCCTTCAAGTCCTCCAACCGCGCCTTCACCGCATCGATCACCGCCACTGTGTTCACCCCGGACTGCTTCCGCACCACCACAGTCACCGAATTCTCCCCGTTCAACCGCGCCAGAGACCGCGGCTCCTCGATGCCATCGCTGATCGTTGCCACTTCGCCGAGCAGGATAGGCTGCCCGCCGGCATTGCCCACGATCAGATTGTTGAAATCCTTCACCTGCGCCATGCGCCCCAGCGTCCGCACCGTCAGTTCCCGGCTGCCCTGCTCCACGCGCCCCTCCGGCAGCTCCAGGTTCTGCAGCTTCAACGCCGCCCGCACGTCCTCGATCGTCAGTCCCCGCGCCCGCAACCGCTCAATGTCCGCCGCTACCTGCACCGCGCGCGTCCGCCCGCCTACAATGTTCACCGCTCCCACGTTCGGCACCGTCTCGAGGTTCTGCTTGATCTGCTTGTCCACGATGTAGGTGATCTCCCTTCGGTCCCGCGGCGCGCTCACACACACTGTGATGATCGGTACCGCATCCAGGTCAAACTTCCCGATGATCGGTGTGTCCGCCCCCTCCGGCAGTCGCGACAAGATCGAACTCACCTTGTCGCGCACATCCTGTGCCGCCACGTCGCGGTTGCGCTCGTAAAGAAACTGCACGGTGATCCGCGACACGCCCTCGCGGCTCACGCTCGACAACTCGTCCACGCCCTCGATCGTGTTGATGATTTCCTCCAGCGGCTTGGTGACGCTCGTTTCCACCTCCTCGGGCGACGCTCCTCGCAATGTCGTGGTTATGTTGACGATGGGAAGCTCGACATTCGGAAACTGGTCGATGCCGATTTTGTGGAAGGAAAACCAGCCCAGCACCACCAGCAGCAGGTTCATCATGGTGGCGAACACCGGCCGGCGGATGCACAAATCCGCCAACCCCACTCCTTGACCTGCCTGGTTGCTCACGACCCGGCTGCCTTCAGGAGGATTTTCCATCGCCCTCCCTCAATCGGACCTTCGCCCCATCATAGAGTTTTGTCACCCCGTTCACCGCCACCCGTTCCCCGGCCTTAACGCCAGAGAGAATCTCCTGCCTCTCCTGCACCACCCGGCCCAAGGTCACCTCCCGCGCCCGCGCCACCCCACCCTCCACCACGAACACCTTCGCCACACCGGCGAAGTTGACCACCGCGTCCAACGGCACCATCGGAGTGGGCACGGCGCGCTCCAGCACGACCTCTCCCCGCGCGAACGTGTTGGCCCGCAACCGCCTCGTTTCATTCGTCACCAGCGCCCCGAACG
The DNA here is from genome assembly GCA_964420805.1 of uncultured Bifidobacteriaceae bacterium. Lineage (GTDB taxonomy): Bacteria > Verrucomicrobiota > Verrucomicrobiia > Limisphaerales > SIBH01 > JANNGC01. The sequence continues at coordinate 3,308 of CAYQWK010000189.1, forward strand.
CAAAAGCGCGCGTCGTCGTGTTCACCTGCGGACTGATCAAATAGACCTTCCCGCTAAACGTCTCCCCAGGCCAGGCATCCACGGTGAACGTCACCAACTGCCCCTTGGCTACAGCCCCTGCGTAGCGCTCCGGTGCCTGCACGATGTATTTCAACACCCCGTCATTCACCACCCGGAACAGCGGCGTTCCGACCTTCACGAAGTCCCCCGCGCTCACGATCCGCTCCGCGATCGCCGCATCAAATGGCGCCCGCACGTGCGACCGCTCCAGGTTCAGCTTTGCGATCGTGTCCGCCGCCTCCGCTGCCCGCACCTCGGCACGCGCCTGCTCCGCCTCGGCTTGGGCCTTGTCCAACTCCGTCTGCGACGCCACCTGGCCGAGCGACCGGATGCGAACCAGTTCCTTCTCCGAATTGGCCGCCGTGGCCTGCGCACGCGCGAGGTTTGCCGCCGCCTGCCGGGCCTGCGCCTCGTAGATCGCCGTGTCAATCAGCGCAATCTCCTGCCCGGATTTCACGCGGTCGCCGAAATCCACGCCCGTCTTCTCCGCTTGCCCCTCGACTTCCGCGCCGATGGTCGCCTCGTCCTTGGCAAACAATGTCCCAGCCACCGGAAGGACGCGGTTCAGCGGAACGCTTGCCACTGTTTCCACGGAAACCGGCACGACATCAGCACCGGGCACGCGGACCGCCCCGGCGGGCTTGTCGCAGGAAACGAGCACGGCAGCGCCTGCGGCGAGAAACACGAAGATTGTCTGGCGGACCATCGGGTTGTTTGAAGTGAAGCACCGCCATTTATTCAGGCGCGCCGGCTGGCGCTTCAAGACTCGGGTTCGCTGTTGGCCGGTCCATCGCCGTCGCCCAAGCGTGGAGTGCCTAGTTGCAATCAACAGGAACGGTTTGTAAGGTATCTCGAAACCCATGCGACACCATCCTGGTTCCAACATCTCTTCGCCGCGTACTCACGTCACGCGCGGACAAGCGGTGGGGCGGTGTGGACACGGTTCAGTCAACCCAGTGATTAAAACCATGAAAAAAATCCTCCTAGTCGTCCTGTTCGTCGTGGCCCTGCTGTCGGCAGGCTCGCTCGCGCCCGAGACTCGAGCCGCACTGCTCGGAACCGGCGGTTACACCAATGCCTTCGCCACGCTGCCGCCTGCGACCGACTGGTCCAGCGGCTCGATCGGCGGCGCCGCCGGTGATGTCACCACCCCCGGCGGCATCGACACCGAGGTCGCCGCGGTCACGGTCGCCACCCTGACTGCCGCAATCACGACTGGCGTGAACGAGCCGCCCGATTTCAACGCCAACGCGACGTGGGCACCGACCGGGCTTTACCTGCAGACCCGCTCGACCGGCGTGAGGGTCACGCTGTTGTTGTTCACCCTTACCAACGGGCTGGGTGCCGCTGCCAACAGCGTCACCATCAGCTACGATTACACCAAGAACCCTGTTCTCGCCGAGGAAGTGGACGGACAGCGGGCCTATTTCAGCCTGACCGGCGCGGCGGGAAGCTGGACCAACATCGCGACGTTCTCCAGCGCCGCGCCCGGCCGCCTGAGTGCGACTCTGTCCATCAACTGGCCCGACAACTCCCCGCTCTACATACTTTGGGCCGACGACAACGGCTCACCCAGCCCGGATGGCGGCTATCAAATCGACAATGTTTCCGCGAGCGCGACCGCGGTCACTCAACTGCCCGTGACCATCACCGGCCAGCCCCAAAGCCAGGCAGTTGCCGAGCTGGCCCCGGCGTCTTTCAGCGTCAGCGTGATCGGCTACCAGCCCGTTTCCTACCAATGGCACACCAACGGCGTCGCCATCCCCGGCGCGACCAATGCCTCGTACTCGATTACCTCCACGCCGCTGGCCTACAACGGCCTCAACTTCACCGTCATCGCGCAGAACGTGGCCAGCAACACCACCTATTACGCGACCAGCTCAGTCGCCACACTCACCGTTAACGCCGACACCACCGCACCCGTGCTGCTGTTCGCGGGAATTGCCGGATTGAATCAAGTCGTGGCGACGTTCTCCGAGCGTCTGGCGCTGGCCAGCGTCACGAACATCGCAAATTATGCAGTGACCAGCACAGCCGGCAACCTGACCATCTCCGGCGCCTCGCTCGACGTTACAGAAACGAACCTGGTTCTTGATGTCAGCAGCATGACACCCGGCGTGACCTACACGTTGCGGGTCAATAGCGTGACCGACAAATCGGCTGCGGCGAATGTCGTGCCCACCAACTCAACCGTGCAGTTCACCGCCGTGGTGATCTCGGTGGCGAACGTCGGCGCACCCTCCGTTTCCGGCACCGCCAACCCTTCCGGCAACGGCTATGATGTGACCGGCGCCGGCACGAACATTCTTGGCACCTCGGACCAGTTCACTTTCGCCTACCAGCAAATCACCGGTGACTTCGACGTGAAGTTGCGTCTCACTGCGTTTTCCGCGCAGGACTCGTGGGCACGAGCCGGCCTGATGGCGCGCGAGACGTTGAACGCGGACAGCCGATTCGCCGCCACGCTGGCCTCGCCAGCCCTCGCGCCGACAGTGTTCGAGGCGCGCACGGCCCCGGCGACCACCGCGACGGTCTCAGGTTCGTTCCCGGCCAACTATCCCTATACCTGGCTGCGCTTGGCCCGGAGCGGGAACAACTTCACCGGCTACGCGAGTTTCGACGGCATAACCTGGGTCCAGTTGGGCACGGTGGCCAACACGATGCCGGGCACGATTTACGTCGGCTACGCGGTTTCGAGCGGCAGCCCGTCGATCGCAACGACCGGCTCGTTCCGCGATTACGGCAGCGCGGCAGGAGGGTCGGTGGTAACCTCGCCAACCTTCACCCGCGAGCCGCTCGGCCCAAGCACACGGCGCACGGGACTGGTCATCTCGGAGATCATGTATCATCCCAAGGCGCGCACCGACGGTAAGACGGTCGAGTTCGTTGAACTCTACAACTCGATGTCGATCTTTGAGGACATTGGCGGATACCGGCTCTCCGGCGACATCAGCTACACCTTCCCAACCGGCACGGTAATGCAGGCGGGCCAGTTCATCGTGCTGGCCAAGGTCGCGGCGGACGTGCAGTCGGTATATGGCATCTCCGGCGTTTTCCAATACGGCGTGACCAACGGGTTCACCACCAACATCAACGGCAACGTCACGAACGTGGTGCCGAACATTGAGAACTCCCTGAACAATGGCGGCGGCACCGTGCGCCTGCACAACCGCGCTGGAGCCGTGCTCCTCGAAGCGAACTTCTCGACCAAATACCCCTGGCCCATTGAGGCCGACGGAGGAGGGCATTCACTCGTCCTGGCGCGTCCTTCTTACGGCGAACGTGACCGCCGCGCCTGGGCGGCCAGCGACATGACGGGAGGTTCGCCCGGAATGGTGGACAGCCTCGGGCCCGAACTGGCCCGCGACGTGGTCATCAACGAATTCCGCGCCAACACCGACCTGCCTGCCACGGACATGATCGAGCTTTACAACCACGGCCTGACAACCGTGAACCTCTCCGGCTACTGGCTCAGCGACACCGTCACCACCAACAAATACCGCATCCCCAACGGCACCATCCTTGGCCCGCGCGGTTTCGTCTCCTTCACCGAGACGCAACTGGGCTTCGCCCTCAGTTCCGGCGGCGAGCAGATCGTGCTCGTCAACTCGAACCAGAACCGCGTCATTGATGCCATCGGGTTCGACGGCCAGCAAAACGGCGTCTCGACAGGTCGTTACCCGGACGGCGCGCCTACTTTCAAGCGCCTTTCCACGGTAACCCCCGGCACGACCAATTCCGCCCCGCGGCAGAGCGACATCGTGATCAACGAAGTGATGTACAACCCGATTTCCGGCAACAGCGACGATGAATACATCGAACTCTACAACCGCAATACCAACGCTGTTGACCTGTCTGACTGGAAGTTCACCGATGGCATCAACTTCAACTTCCCTGCCGGGACCTTGATCGCCGGACGCGGTTACATGGTCGTGGCGAAGAACGCCAACCGCCTGCAAGGCAACTACAACAACCTTGGCTCCTCGAATCTGGTCGGAAACTACAGCGGCACCCTCGCCAACAGCGGCGAGCATCTGGAACTGTCCGCTCCGGATTACATCGTCACCACCAACGGCCTTGGCCAACCCGTCACCAACGTCAGCCATCATTACGTAATCAACGACCTCACCTACGGAAAGGGCGGCACCTGGCCATACTGGGCGGATGGCGGTGGTTCGAGCATGGAGTTAATCGATGCCAACTCCGACAACGCGCAGGCCTCGAACTGGGCCGACAGCGACGAGCGCAACAAAGCGTCATGGACGAGCTTCGAGTTCACCGGCACGGTGGACAACGGCCTGACCGGCCAGGGCAGCGGTGATCGCCTGCAGATTTTCATGCTCGGCCTTGGCGAGTGCGAGGTGGACGACGTGGAACTGCGCCCCAATGCCACCAATGCCAATATCATTGCCAACGGCAACTTCGAGGGCGGCGCCACCGGATGGACCCTGCAAGGCTCGCACGATCAATCCTACGTGGACAATGCCGGCTTCACTGGTAACGGCCTGCACATCCTCGCGCAGTCCCGCGGCGACAACGGCGCCAACCGCATCTACGCTATCATAGGCGCCCCCGTGACCTCGGGAACCGCAACCCTGCGCGCGAAGGTCCGCTGGATGCGCGGCTTCCCGGAGATCCTCATGCGCCTGCGCGGCGGCACCCTCGAAGCCTTCGGCCGGATGCCCGTGCCCGCCAACCTCGGTACGCCCGGCCTGGCCAACAGCCGCGCCGTCACCAACGCAGGACCCGCCGTTTATGACGTGACGCATTCGCCAGTCCTGCCCCAGACGGGCGAATCCGCCCGCATCACCG
>CAYQWK010000189.1:8189-11130 GCA_964420805.1 uncultured Bifidobacteriaceae bacterium
CCGCACGCGCCCACGACCCGAACGGCCTCAACCGCCTCGTCCTCCGCTACCGCCCGGACGGCGGCGCCTACGCAAATGTGAACATGACCGACGACGGCCTCGGCGGGGACGCGGTGGCAGGAGACGGGCTTTACTCCGCGACCATCCCCGCGCAAAGCGCTGGCACCATGATCGCCTTCTACATCGAGGCCGTGGACATCTTCAACGTGACCAACACCTTCCCGGCGAATCCCAACACGCGCGCCTTCCCAAATGATGCGCCGGGCCATGAGGCGCTCATCCGCTGGGGAGAAGTGCAGATGCCCGGCAGCTTTGCCACCTACCATCTTTGGATCTCCGCCGTGGTGAACACCCGCTGGAGCACGCGCGACCGGTTGAACAATGCCCCACTGGACGGCACCTACGTCTACAACAACCACCGCGTGGTGTATAACGCCATGCCCCAGTACGGCGGCAGTCCCTGGCACAACGGCGCCATGCAAGGCCCCGTCAACCCGTCCGTCCGCGTGGATTACGTGATGAACCTCGCCAACGAGAACCGCGTCCTCGGTGCAACCGACTTCATCTTCAATAACATCGGCAATCCCAGCGGCAATGACAGCAGCGACGGAAGTGCCATGGCCGAGCAGACCTCCTACGAAATCTTCAAGGCCATCGGTTTGGTTTTCAATTACCGCCGTTACATCCACGTTTTCGTCAACGGCAACCAGCGCAGCATCTCCGGCAATATTGCCGGCAACTTCATCATGGAAGATTCCCAGCAGCCAAATGGCGACATGATCGAGCAGTGGTTCCCGGACGACAACGAGGGCCAGCTCTACAAGATCGAGGACTGGTTTGAGTTCAACGACGTGGCCACGGGCTTCAGCAACGACGATTGCGACCTCCAACGCCGCGAGACCACCTACAACGGCGTCACTACGGTCAAGCTCGCCCCATACCGTTTCATGTGGCGCAAACGCTCCGTTTCCGCCGGCGATTCCGCCAATGACTACACCAACCTCATGGCCATGATCGACATTGTCAGTCCGCGGTCCAATCCCACCGTCTCACCGCTCACCGACACCATGGTCAAACAGTTCGGCCTCGTCGCCGACTTCGAGCAATGGATGCGCATCTTTGCCGTCCAACACACCGTCGGCAATTGGGACACCTACGGCTATAACCGCGGCAAGAACGCCTACACCTACCGGCCAAATCGCGGCCGATTCGAACAAATGACCTGGGACATCGACTTCACCATGGGCGTCGGCGGCGACGGTGCCACGACCGGGCTTTTCGGTGCCAGTGACCAGCGCGTGGCCTCCATGTATAATACGCCGGAAATACTTCGCGCCTACTGGCGCGCCTATCAGGACATCCTCAACGGCCCGTTGAACAACAGCTACCTTGATCCCCTGCTCAACGCCCGCGCCGCCGCGTTCCGCGCCAACAACGTCAATTACACGCCCTCCGTCGTGGACACCATCAAGTCTTATATCAGCGCCCGCCGCGCCTACATCCAGGGCCAGGTCGCCGCAGTCGGCGGCACCTGGGCCATTTCAAGCACCAACCTCAGCAGCTCGAGCAATCTCGTCACCCTTACCGGCACCGCGCCCATCGACGTGAAGTTCATCGAGATCAACGGCGTGAGCTATCCCATCAACTGGACCTCCACCACCGCCTGGAGCCTCCGCATTCCCATGGGAGTCACCGGCACCAACAACTTCACCGTAGCCGCCTTTGACCGTCTCACCAACGCCATCGCCGGCTCCTCGCGCACTGTCACCGTCAATTACACCGGCGTCATCGAAGGCGCCGAGACAAACCTGGCGATCAACGAGATCATGTACAACCCGCTTGTGCCCGGCTCGGAATACATCGAACTCTTCAACCGCTCTACCACCTTCACCTTCGACCTCAGCGGCTGGCGCTTGAACGGCCTTGATTACACCTTCCCCGAGGGCGCCACCGTCGGCCCGCGCAGCTACCTGGTGCTGACCAAGGACCGGGTCAATTTCGCCAGCGTCTATGGCGGCTCGGTCGCCGTCTTCGACCAGTTCCCCGGCGACCTCGACACAGGCGGCGAAACCATCAGCCTCATCAAGCCCGGCCTTACGCCCGAACTGGATGTGGTCATCGACAAGGTGCGCTACGACAACAAGGCGCCTTGGAGCACGCTCGCCGACGGCACCGGCTCCTCCCTGCAACTCACCGACGCCGCCCAGGACAACGTGCGCGTCGGCAACTGGAACGCGCTATACGTCCCGGCCGTTTACACTGGCGGCGTGAGCACGCCGGCCAGCACGAACATCGGGTGGCGCTTCGTCTCCATGAGCACCAACGCCAGCAGCATTCCGCGCCTTCTCATCTATCTTGATGGCCCGGGCACAGTTTTCCTCGACGACATCGTTCTGGTGCCCGGCACCAATGCTGGCGTCGGAACCAACATGGTGAACAACGGCGACTTTGAGCAGCCGCTGAATTACGCGCCGAATGTGAGCAATGGCTGGTCCCTCGGCACCAACATGACCGCCACGGTCATTACCAATGAAGTCGTTCACGGTGGAGCGTCCGCGCTCAAGCTCGTCGAGCAAGGCGCCTTCACTGTCGCGACGAACAAGATGCTCTATCAGAACATTGGCCCCATCGCGCCGGTCGGAGGGCAGCCGCACACGCTTTCCTTCTGGTGCTGGGCAACCAACACGACGGGCAGCACGAACCTCACCGCCCGCCTGCAGAGCGCTTCGCTGAACATCCTCACCAACATCGGCGTGATCATCACCCCGTCAAACTACGTTCCACCGGGCCTTGTGAGCGCGGCCACGAATTACGCCTCGCCCGGCGCCTCGAACCACGTCGCTGCGGTCATTCCCGCCTTCCAGAACCTCTGGATCAACGAGGTTCAAGCCGAGAACCTGACCGGCCCGCTCGATTCCTTCGGCGAGCGCGGACCGTGGAT
>CAYQWK010000190.1:0-10977 GCA_964420805.1 uncultured Bifidobacteriaceae bacterium
GACGGGCACCTATTCGGTGACGAACAATCTCAACAGCAGTTTCGCGGCGAACCAGTTGAATTTTTCCGGCACCGTCACGCTGGAAGGCAACAGCGTCAGCCTCGCTTCGAACGGCCCGGTGCTGCCGCAGATCAATCAGAACAGTGCCAATAGCGTGGTCATCAATTCGCCGCTCGAACTGGCGGCCACGACGGCCTTTGGCGGCATCGGCAGCGGCACGGTCTCGCTCAATGGCCTCATCTCCGGCCCCGGCGCGCTGATCTGGAACAGCCCCGCCACAGTGCAATTCAATCGGCAGACCAACACCTACAGCGGCGGCACCATCATCAACGCCGGCCGGGTGAACGGCCCGCCCGCCAGCGCCCAGAACACCCCGTGCTTCGGCACCGGGCCTGTCACCATCAACGCCGCGACCTTTTTCTTCAACCGCAACGCGATCACGAACCGCATCACCCTGAACGGCGCGACCCTCACCGGCGGGAACAGCTTTGCCACCTTGTTTAGCGGTCCGGTGACGCTGGCCAACATCACAACGATTGACCTCGGCGGGAGCGGCGGACTTGAAATCAGCGGCAACGTCAGCGGCTCCGGCGGGTTGACGACCATCGGCACGACGAGTTGGAGATTGAGTGGCACGAACAGTTACGGCGGGCCGACCACCATTGCCGCCGGCTCAATCAACTACACCAAGGCCGCCGCCGTCGCGCCCGGCGCCTTGTCCATCAGCGACGGTGCCACGGCCAATCTGAATTACACCGGCAACCGGACGATCGCCGCGCTGACCCTCGGCGGCACGAATCAACCGGATGGCATCTACGGCGGCACCAATTCTCCCGCGACCACCAAGGACCCGCACTTCGCCGGCACGGGCACGGTCACGGTGAACAATGTCAACGAGCCGCCGTCCTCGTGCGTGCTCACGTCGCCGACCGACGGACAGCTTGTCGCACTACCGCCCACGCTCACCGCCACCGCCAGCGACCCGGACCTCAATCTGGACCGCGTCAGTTTCTTCGTCGACGGCAGCCTGGTGGGCGAGGACACGACCGCGCCGTACAGCTTCACCTGGAGCAACGCGACCGCCGGACTGCATTCGCTTTTCGCCGTCGCCAGCGATACCGGCGGCCTGCGGCTGACTTCAGCCGTGGCGACCGTGACGCTGACCTTCGCGATGAGCAACGCGTTCGTGCCGGCCGGCGCGGTGTGGCGTTACTTCGACAAGACCAACGACCTCGGCGCGGCCTGGCGGAGCAACTCATTCAGCGACGTGACGTGGAGCAACGGCCCCGCGCGCCTCGGCTTTGGCAACGACGGCGAATTGACGAAGGTCGCGAGCAACCGGCAATGGACGACCTACTTCCGCCGCGCGCTCTACGTGCCCGATCCCGCGTTTGTGCAGGCCTTCACCGGACGAATCACCCGCGACGACGGCGCGGTGCTGTATTTGAACGGCGCGGAAATCTGGCGCGACCCCAACATGCCCGCCGGCCTCATCACCAACCAGACCCCCGCGACCACCTCCATCGCGGGAGAAACCAATTGGGTTACTTTGAACCTTCCGCCCTCGACCCTCACCTCGCTTGTGCCCGGCTGGAATCTGCTCGCCGCCGAAGTCCACCAGTCGTCGCTCACCAGCAGCGATCTCGGATTTGATTTGGAACTGACCGGCACCATCGTCCTCGCGCAGCCGCCCGCGTTGAGCGCGACGCTCGCCGGCTCCAGCCTTGTGCTCACCGCGCCCGACACCGCGAGCTACTTCACACTCCACTCCGCCACCAACCTCGCGCCGCCCGTGGCCTGGACGCCCGCGACCAACCCCGGTGTCTTCACGAACAACCTGTGGCGCGTGACCTTGCCCGCCGCGACCAACGGGCAGCACTTCTACCGGCTGCAATCGCCGTGAACATGATGTGGTCGATGAAATCGCAGCGCCGCAATCCTTGCGGCACAAAAGCCGGCCAAGCCTCAACGAGCCGCAAGGATTGCTGCGCTCCGCCCACGACGCATTGTCGCTCGGTGAGGACGCTGGTGAGGAAGCTCTTCCGGCTTCATCTCATGGCCATGGTGCTCTTCTTCGCCGCCTCCTTGCTGGCGCAGGACGAAACGCCGTTCAAAATCAAACCGCAAGGCCACGAGCAGAACAAACAGCACGCCGCTCGCGCCTACGAGAGCAACCGGAAGAGATTCGCGGGCGACACCAACATCTTGGTCCGGCCCGGTCTGGTGGCCGACAAGATAGCGCGACGAGTGGAGGTGATGGTCGAACGGACGGCGCTCGGCGTGAATGCGCCGTGCGAGTTCACGGTCATCGATGAGTCCAGTGATCATGGCTACGAGGCGCTCCTGATTTCCTTTGCCAAACCCGGCGACGTGCATCGCGCACTCCAGTTCATCGGCGCGGAGGCGGGGGAATCCTTCGACCCCGACTCGCTGCGTTACTGGCCGAAGGGCGAGTCGTTCATCCTGAGCCTAGTCCGGACGAATGGTCCGGCACTGCGGTTGGAGCAACTGCTGGTGGATCGGCGCACCGGCAGAGCCCTGCGCGAGGAGGGGTTCCTGTTCACTGGTTCAAGAATGGTGGCGTCCTCCGAGGATCCTCGGAAACAGGTTTACGCCGCCGACGAGTATCAGCCGAAGTCCATCGTCTCGCTCTTCAACTCGACTTATTCCGTGCTCGAGGTTCCCTACGCGGCGGGGAAGGAAGCCGTTTACCAGAACACCGTCATCAATCCGGAGCACTTGCTTCCCGAGGGCGCGCTCCTGACCCTGCTCATCGAGCCGGCGAGCAAGGGAGGTCTCAAACGCATGAAGGAGCTGGTCCTGCGCGTCGAGGCGGCCCGACTCACGCCCGCTCAGGCCACGAACGAAGTGGAGCGGCTGGCCAGTCTGCGTCCTCAACTCAAGGACGCGGGGGCCGTGCTCAATCGCGAGGAGACTTTGATCTCCGTGATTCAAACCCTGGCCGCACTCGATCGAAAGAAGCATGACTATTTTGTCGTGGTGCAGTTCGGTGACAATATCCAGTTGGGTCAGGCTCAGGCGCTTGCCCGAGTTCTTTCAACCCTCGATCGCGATCAAGGCATCCGCGTCGAGCCACCGCCGACCGGCCAGCTCTATTACCGGGCGTTCACTCCGGATCGGGAGCTGATGGATCGCGAGGCGCGACTGTTTCATCCGTGGGAACTGGCCTTGTATGAAACAAACGGCCAAGTCTCGGGCCAGTTGCTCCTAGTCGAATCCGTCTGGAAAACAAACGCCTCGCGTTCGGAACTGGAGTTTACCGAGTTGCCCGTCTCCAGCCCGCAGGCCCTCCGCCAAGCCCTCGATGCTAACACCGATCGTGCCCGCGCAGCCGGCCAGCCGGCCAAGCCCGCAGTGATCATGGTCTTCGCGCCCTCAACTCTCAGTTACGGGCAACTCATCAAGTTCTTGAACCCCGTGTTGAGCACCCACAAAGTGATCCATGTTTACCTGGACAGCCCCAGGCCGCGAATTCCCGACGGGAAGGCATCACCCTGATCCGGCTGGCACCGCGTCACACGCCAACACATCCAAGAACGAACTCGAGTGCGAATTTCACCATACAAAGCAAAGCTCTCTTCAAAACCTGACCGAGCCGCAAGACTCCAAGAAACCATGAAATGCCTCCTCTTCTTTCTCACGCTCCTCGCCGTCGCCTCCGCGCCCGCGGCAGACAAGCCGAACATCATCTTCATCTTCTCCGACGACCACGCGCAGCACGCCATCTCGTCCTATGGCTCGAAAGTCAACCAGACGCCGCACATCGACCGGCTCGCCAAGGAAGGCGCGCGCTTCACGCGCTCGTTCTGCATCAATTCCATTTGCACGCCCAGCCGCGCCACGCTGCTCACCGGACAGTATTCGCATGTCAATGGCGTGCCGGTCTTCAACCGCTTCGACGGCGCGCGAGACCATGTCGCGAAGCACCTCCAGAAGGGCGGTTATCACACCGGCATGATTGGCAAGTGGCACCTCGGCAGCGATCCCACGGGCTTTGACCGCTGGCTTGTGCTGCCGGGGCAGGGGGCATACTGGAATCCCGTCTTCCTCGCACCGGGACGTAAATTGAACATCGAAGGCCATTGCACCGACATCACCACCGAGTTGGGGTTGGAATTCATCAAGACTCGCCCCAAGGACAAGCCCTTCTTCCTCATGCTGCATCAGAAGGCCCCGCATCGCGCGTGGGAGCCGACCGCGCGCCACGTCGCCATGTTCAAGGACAAGGTCATCCCCGAGCCGCCGACGCTCTTCGACGATTACACCACGCGCCCGACCGCGCTGCCCACCAACGAGCAGACAATCGCGCGCGACCTCACGCACCGAGACCTCAAGCTCACGCCGCCCGCCGACTTGAAAGGGCCGGCGCTGCAGAAGTGGCTGAACACAAATCCCACCGAGGTTGAAGTGGACGGCAAGACGCTCACTGGCCGCGAACTCGTGAGGTGGAAATACCAGAAGTACATGCGCGACTACCTCGGCTGCGTGCAAGGTGTGGATGACAGCGTGGGCCAGGTGCTCGATTACCTCGACGCCAGCGGCCTCGCGAAAAACACCATCGTCATTTACTCGTCCGACAACGGCTGGTTTCTCGGTGACCTTGGCCTCTACGACAAACGCTTCATGTACGAGCCGGGCCTGAACGTCCCGCTGATCGCGCGTGGTCCCGGCATCAAGGCTGGCGTCACGCCCGCGCAATTCGTCTCCAATCTCGACCTCGCGCCCACCTTCCTCGATCTCGCCGGCTTGCCTGTGCCGGATTTCATGCAAGGCCGCTCGCTCGCGCCGCTGCTGCGCGGCGAAGCGCCGCAAGACTGGCGCACATCGGTTTACTACCGCTACTACCATTCCCCCGGGCATCACAACACCGCTGCGCACCTCGGCGTTCGCACCGCCACGCACAAGCTCATCCACTACTGGAAGGTGGACGCCTATGAGATGTTCGACCTCACCAAAGACCCGACCGAGCAGCGCAACCTGCTCCACTCCGCCGCAGACGCGACCAAGCCCGAAGTCGCCGCCAAGTTCGCCGAGTTGAAAGCCGAAATCGTCCGCCTGCAAAAGGAGTTCAAAGACGACGGCCGCTACTCTGACCCTGCGACCTGGCCGAAGGGGCAAGTGGACGGCCCCTTCGACGACAAGCCGCCCAGCGGCCGGAAGACCGTCGCCGAAGCCATCGAGCTCTCCGTGGCGAAGTGATGTGGCGCACGCAGTCATGGCTCCAACTCCTAATCGATCAGACGCGACTTTTATGAAATCCACACTCCTCACCCTGACCTTCGCAGTCATTCTCGCCACGCCGGGTTCGGCTTCGGCCGCAGCCAAGGGCTCGCCGCTGACGATTCCCGATTTCACCAAAGGCGACAGGATTCCCGCCGGCGCGAAGCACGACTGGAACCTCGGCGCCACCGGGGCGCGCGGCTGGATGTTTTGCGACAAGATGGTCACGAGCGACGCCCGGCAGGTCGCCATCACCAAAGTCGAAAATGGTTCGCCCGCCGATGGCCTCCTCTCGGTCGGTGATGTCCTGCTCGGCGTGGGCGGCAAGCCGTTTTCCCACGACCCGCGCACGGAGTTGGGCAAGGCGCTCACGGCTGCGGAGTCCGACGCGGGTGGCGGCAAGCTCGCCCTCACGCGCTGGCGCGCGGGCAAGTCGGAAGAGATCGTGGTGAAGCTGCCGGTTCTCGGGAATTACAGCGCCACCGCGCCTTATGCCTGCCCGAAGTCGAAGCTCATTCTTGAACAAGGGTGCAAGTTGCTTGCTGCGCAAATGGCGGAACCGGCGTACGCCAAAAGGCACGATCCCATTCCGCGCTCGCTCAACGCCCTCGCCTTGCTGGCCAGCGGCGACCCCGCCTACCTCCCGCTGGTGAGGAAGGAAGCCCAATGGGCGGCGGACTTCTCGGCGCGTTCAATGCAAACCTGGTATTACGGCTACGTGATGTTGCTGCTTTCCGAATACGTCATCGCGACGGGCGATACGAGCGTCATGCCCGGCTTGCAGCGGCTCGCGCTGGCCTCCGCCAACGGCCAGAGCGCCGTGGGTTCGTGGGGACACGGCTTCGCGATCCCCGACGGTCGCCTGGGCGGCTACGGGATGATGAACTCCCCCGGCGTGCCGCTGACGATCTCCCTCGTACTGGCGCGGGAGGCGGGCGTGAAGGACGCGGCGGTGGATCGCGCCATCGAGCGCAGCGCCCGACTGCTGCGGTTCTACATTGGGAAGGGCGCGATTCCCTACGGCGACCACGCCCCGTGGACCGAGACGCACGAAGACAATGGCAAGTGCGGCATGACCGCCGTCCTCTTCAACTTGCTCGGCGAGAGGAACGGCGCGGAATTTTTCTCGCGCTTGAGCGTCGCCTCCCACGGACCGGAGCGCGACACCGGCCACACCGGGAATTTCTTCAACATGCTCTGGGCCATGCCGGGCATCGCCCAATCCGGTCCCCAGGCCACGGGCGCGTGGATGCAGGAATTTGGCGGCTGGTATTCCGACTTTGCGCGCCGTTGGGACGGCGGCTTCACCCACCAAGGCCCGCCGGAGCCGGACCATGACAGCTACAAGGGTTGGGACGGCACCGGCGCCTACCTGCTCGCCTACGCCATGCCGCTGAAGAAGATTTATCTCACCGGCAAACGTCCGTCAGGCGTCCCGCAACTCGATGCCGCCACCGCGCAATCGCTCATCAACGATGGGCGCGGCTGGAACAACAAAGACCGTAAGAGCGCCTACGATGCGTTGAGCGACGAACAACTCCTCGCGCGCCTCGGCAGTTGGTCGCCTACCGTCCGCGAACGCGCCGCGATGGCGCTCGCCCGTCGCAAAAGCGCTCCCGTTCCCGCGCTGGTGAAGATGCTCGAAGCGCCAAGTCTCGAAGCCCGCTACGGAGCCTGTCAGGCGCTCGCCACGGTGAAGGGCACCGCCGCCGCCGTTCCCGCGTTGCGAAATTCATTCCGCCACGAAGACCTTTGGCTGCGCGTCCAGGCCGCCGAGGCGCTTGCCGCCATCGGCCAGCCCGCAATGGTCGCCGTTCCGGAATTGCTGGAGCGCCTCGCCGTTGAACCTTCCGTGCAGGACCCGCGCGGCATGGAGCAGCGATACCTTTGCTTCGCGCTCTTCGGCAAGATGCTCAAGAGATCGCTCGACGGCGTGGATCGCGACCTCCTCCGCAAGGCCGTGGCCGCCGGCCTTCGCAATCAGGACGGCCGCGCCCGCGGCGACATTGCCGGCATTTACCAGCGACTGAGCTACGACGAACTCAAACCCCTCCTGCCCGCCATCCTCGAAGCCGTCGTCACGCCCGCGCCGAGCGGGGAGATGTTTGCCGACGGAATCCGTGTGGAGGGATTGCGCCTGCTCGCCAAACATCGGATCGAGGAGGGCATCAGCGCGTGCGTGAAGTACACCCGCGATCAGAATCCGTGGGCCAGCGAGAAGCGGACGCCAGAATTGATGAAGATCCTCCTCAGCTACGGCGCGCATGCCAAACCGACCATCCCGGAACTGACGCGAATCGCCAATTACTTTGAAAAGGACGAGAAGGACTTTCCCAAGAACCTGATGCTCGCGAAAGCCAAGTCCGTCCGCGAAACAATCGCTGCCATTGAAGCCTCGACCGACACACCGGAACTCATCCGGATCAAATGAATCCCGACTCAAGAACCAACCTTATGAAACCGCTCGCCACTTTTCTCATCGCCGCACTCTTCGCCGCTGCGCTCGGCGCAGAAGCCAAACCGCTCAAGGTCTTCATCCTCGCCGGTCAGTCCAACATGGAGGGACATGCCTCAGTCAAAACGTTTGACTACATCGGCAAGGATCCGCTAACGGCGCCCATTCTCAGAGAGATGCGCAATCCCGATGGAACCCCACGGGTCTGTGACAACGTCTGGATGTCCTATTTGACCGGCCCGTATGACGGCAGCGCTAACGGCGAGGGCCTGGGAAAATTGACCGCCGGCTTTGGTGAACGTGGAAACAACCCCACCAAGGATGGCGGCAAAATCGGCCCCGAGTTCACCTTCGGCATCTACATGGAGAAAGAGCTGAAGGAGCCCATTCTGATTATCAAGACCGCCTGGGGCGGCAGGTCGCTCAACACCGAATTCCGTCCGCCGAGTGCCGGGCCATACAAGCTGCCCAAGGCGATTCAGGATGAGTGGGACAAGCATCCGCAGGGCGCGCACGGAATTCCCAAACTCGAGGACCGGAAAGCGTGGCAGGACAAAAAGGACGCCGCCTCGGGTGTGTTCTACCGGATGATGATCGATCATGTGAA
The DNA here is from genome assembly GCA_964420805.1 of uncultured Bifidobacteriaceae bacterium. Classification (GTDB taxonomy): domain Bacteria; phylum Verrucomicrobiota; class Verrucomicrobiia; order Limisphaerales; family SIBH01; genus JANNGC01. Next base: position 8,304 of record CAYQWK010000190.1, read on the forward strand.
GAAGGTGCTCGCCGATCCCAAGCGCGTCTGCCCGCCCTACGATCCCAAGGAGGGATACGAACTGGCCGGTTTTGTCTGGCTTCAGGGTTTTAACGACCTCGTTGATGGCACCACTTATCCCGGCCCCAACAAACCCGGAAGATTCGACGAATACTCCCGCCTCCTGGCGCACTTCATCCGCGATGTGCGCAAAGATCTTTCGGCTCCGAAAATGCCCTTCGTGATCGGCGTGCTGGGAATCGGCGGTGAGAGCGACAATGAGGTTTTCCGCAAGGCCATGGCCGCACCGGCTGATATGCCTGAGTTCAAAGGTAATGTGATTGCAGTTCCGACTGCTCCCTTCTGGGACAATGACATCGCCGCCGCAGAACCCAAGAAGGGCGAGTATGACAAAATCGTCGGCACCGCTCACCGATTGAAGAAAGACGGAACCTTCGACCAGGAGTGGAAATGGGAGAATTACTGGAAGCCGGTTGGCAAACCTCTACCCGATGAACGGACGTGGCGTTTCGCGACGGTCGATGCCACCGAAACGAAGGACAAGTTGGAAAAATACACCGAGAGGCGATTCCGTGACATCACCCTGCCAGCCGGGATGGAGAAATGGTACCTGCCTGACTTTGATGACAGCAAATGGACGGAAGGCAAGGCCCCCATCGGAAAGGGCGTCTGGAAACACAGCGGAGTCACCTTGGACAAATACCCATCCACCTGGGGAGAGGGCGAATTCCTGCTCATGCGCACCACTTTTGAAGTGGATGACCTCAACTTCGATTCGTATCGCATCGCGATTTTGGCGCGACAAGGATTCCACGTCTATTTGAACGGACACAAAATCCACTCCTACATCTGGTGGCAGGACTCTCCTCGCTACGGTTCCATCGTCCTCAAACCAGACCAAATCAAACATTTGAAGAAGGGGAAGAACGTCCTGGCCGCCTATGCTAACGACCAATACGACCTGAAATCTCCGGCGCGTTACGCCGGGATCGATGTGCGGATTGAGGGGATCACCAAGGCAGACCGGGAGAGACTTGACCTCGCCTTGGAGGAAGTCCTTTCACCGAAGGACAGGGAGGCTCTCAAAGGCGCTTCCAATGGCGGGTACCACTATTTTGGCAGCGCGAAGATCTTTGCGCAGATGGGCAAGGCCTTCGCCGAAGCGAACCTCAGAATGATCAAGTAGCGCTGAGCGGAGAGGGATGATGCCCAACAGCGCAAGAACTAGTATGGCACAGCCCATTATTGAGATTAGACAGGCGGTAGCGGCCGATGTGGAAACCATCGTTGATTTCAACATCGCGCTCTGCAAGGAGACGGAGGAGCGCGACCTTGACCGCGTGACGGTATCGGAGGGCGTGCGACGCTTTGTTTCCGAACCTGCGAGAGGTCGGTACTTTGTGGCGCTCATTGCCGGCGAGGTGGTGGGCCAGACGGCACACACCTTCGAATGGAGCGATTGGAGAAATGGCGAAATCTGGTGGATTCAGAGTGTTTACGTCCATCCACGTCATCGCAATCGTGGTGTGTTCCGCGCCCTGTTTGAACACATCAGGCAGCAGGGTGAAGCAGATGCGGAATGTTGCGGAATCCGGCTCTACATGGAGCGGGAAAACGACAACGCCCGAAGCAGTTATCTGCGCCTCGGCTTCGGCGAGACAGGCTATGAGGTCTTGGAACTGTTGTTTCCGACTTCTGATTCACCCGACCGTAAGCACGATGAGGGTTGAAACCAAACTTCTCCTGCTCGATGGCGCCACCGGCACGGAATTGAACCGGCGCGGGGTCGGTACCGGCTTGCCGTTGTGGTCGGCGAATGCACTCACCACCGATGCTGGATTGAAGGTGTTGCGCCAGGTTCATCTGGACTATTTGAACGCGGGCGCGGACTTCATCACGACCAACACGTTTCGCACCCACCGCCGGGTGCTGGCGGGCACGGGATGCGACGCGCGCGAATTGACCCGGCGCGCGGTGGCAACCGCCCAAGAGGCCATCGCCGAATTTGGTCAACCTGCGCAAGTGGCCGGATCGTTGGCTCCCCTGGAAGACTGTTATCGCCCCGACCTCGTGCCGACCGATGACGAATGCCGCGCCGAGCACTCCGAACGCATCCAGCATCTCGTGGAAGCGGGCGTTGACCTGCTGTTGATCGAAACGATGAATTCGATTCGGGAAGCCGTTATCGCGGCCAAACTGGCGACGAGCACCGGACGGCCCGTCTGGGTCAGTTTCGCGTGCGACCGCGAAGGTCGCATCCTGTCCGGCGAGTCGGTGGCGGTGGCCGCCGGGATGTTGTTACCGCTGGGGGTGAAGGCCCTGGGCGTGAACTGCGGTCCGGCTCACACCCTGGCCAAACCACTGGCCGAGTTGCGGGCGATCTGCGGCCCAGACTTTCCGCTCATTGCCTATGGGAACATCGGCTATGCCGACGAGGCGCAAGGCTGGATCAACACGGACGCCGTCAATCCAGAGAGCTACTTGCAATGCGCTCAAACCTGGCCGGCCCAAATTATCGGCGGCTGCTGCGGCACCACGCCGGAGCACGTTCGCAAACTAAGGTCCGCAAGGAATCATAAGACATGAATCAGAACCACACGACGCGAGGATCCTTTTCTCCATGCACCATCGCCCTCAAGGTAGCCCTGCTGGTCATTCGGTGCGCATCGACGCT
>CAYQWK010000191.1:0-10956 GCA_964420805.1 uncultured Bifidobacteriaceae bacterium
GGACTCGAAAGCACGCCCGAAAGATCAACGCCCGCGCGTCCGGACCCGCCGGCTGATGATCGACTACCTCGAAGTGGCTGAACCCGGCGGCATCCCCTCCGAAATGCCCGGGACGCACCAGCGCATTTTCGCGTGCTCACACGGAAATGCCGGCGGCGAACGCTGCGCGAAGGAGGTCATCGGCAACTTCACGCGGCGCGCCTTTCGCCGCCCGGTGACCGGCGAGGAGTTGGATCGGTTGATGCGCCTTTACGACGTCGCCCGCAAACAGGACGAACCCTACGAACGCGCCGTGCAGGTGGCGCTCCAGGCCGTGCTGGTCTCGCCACACTTTCTCTTCCGCGGCGAGATCGTGCCTGAGCCGGACAACCCGCGCGCCATCCATCCGGTGAACGACTTTGCCCTTGCCTCGCGGCTTTCGTATTTCCTTTGGAGTTCGATGCCGGACGAGGAGTTGTTCCAGATCGCCACCCGCAGCGAGTTGCGCAAACGCGGCGTGATCGAGGCGCAGGTGAAACGCATGCTGAAGAACCCCAGGGCAATGGCACTGGTGGAGAACTTCACGGGGCAATGGCTTCAAACACGCAACCTTTGGAAGATCACGCCGGACACGAATGTGTTCGCGGGCTTTGACGACGACCTGCGTGGCGACATGGAGCGCGAAACGGAGTTGTTCTTCGAGAACGTCATGCGTGAGGACCGCAGCGTGCTCGATTTCATCGACGGCCGTTACACCTTCGTGAACAACCGACTGGCGCGGCACTACGGATTCAACGGCGTCACGGGCGAGGCTTTCCAGAAAGTCGCCTTCAAGGACAAGACCCGCGGCGGCGTGCTCACCCACGGAAGCGTGCTGACCATCACCTCGAACCCGACGCGCACCTCGCCGGTGAAACGCGGCAAATGGGTGATGGATAACCTGCTCGGCACGCCCGCACCACCGCCGCCACCGGACGTGCCGGATCTCAAGGACCAGAAGGAACTCACCGGAACGCTGCGGCAGAAAATGGAACAGCACCGGAAGAACCCAAACTGCGCCTCATGCCACGAGCGGCTGGATCCGATTGGTTTTGGTCTCGAGAACTTCAACGGCGTCGGTGTGTGGCGGGACAAGGACGAGGGCGCGCCCATCGACCCCTCGGGCAAGCTGCCGGGCGGCCAATCCTTCAACGGCCCGGAGGATCTCCGCAATATTCTGCGCGCCCAGAAGGATCTCGTGGCCCGTTGCCTGACCGAGAAGATGCTCACCTACGCGCTCGGCCGGGGGCTGGAGTATTACGACAAGTGCGCGCTCGACAGCATCACCACCGCGCTGGCGGACAAGGGTTACAGGTTCTCCGTGCTCGTCAGCGAAATCGTAAAGAGCGCGCCCTTCCAGACCCGCCGCGGTGATAGCGAGGGTGTGAAGACGGCGGCTCGATGACGCAGGCCGCCCAGTCTCAATTCCCCGCCGCCTTGCCCTTGGTTTTGGACACCAGCGTGATGTCGGTGATTCGCATTCCTTTGTCCACCGCCTTGCACATGTCGTAGATCGTCAGGGCCGCCACGCTCACGGCGGTGAGCGCTTCCATCTCCACGCCCGTGGGCGCCGTGATGGCGGCGCTGGCGGTGATCACGATGCGGTCGCACGCCGCTGGAAACTCGAATTCCACCTCGCAATGCGTGATTGGCAGCGGATGACAAAGCGGGATGAGATCGCCGGTCTTCTTTGCCGCCATGATCCCCGCCAGGCGCGCGGTGGCCAGCACGTTGCCCTTGGCGATCAAATTGTCCGTGACCATCACGAGCGTGGAGCGGGCGAGATGGATTTCCCCGCGCGCCACGGCACGGCGTTGCAACGGTGGCTTGTGCGAGACATCCACCATGCTGGCTTCGCCGGATGCGCTAAGGTGAGTGAGCTTCTTCATGACGCGGGCACAGGTAACGAATTCTTCCAACAGTTCACCGCCTCGCGGAAATGCGCGGCGGCGTTGACGCGGGGTTGCACGAACTTCGGCGTGAACCACGGGAACGTGCCGAGCAGGTCGGGCGTAACCAGAATCTGCCCGTCGCAATCCGGCCCGGAACCGATGCCGATGGTCGCGAACGGAAAGTGGGCCGTGACCTCCTTCGACACGGGCGGCGTGACAAGTTCCAGCACCACGGCGAAAGCGCCCGCCTCCGCCAGTGCCGCCGCGTCATCGAGCAGTTTGACCCGCCCCGCCTCGTCCCGGCCCTTGATGCGGTATTTTCCGCCCTCCTCGACAACGTGCTGCGGCAACATGCCGATGTGGCCCATGAACGGAATGCCCGCCGCGATGATTGTCCGCACCTGCGGCAAAATCTCGCGCCCGCCCTCGGCCTTCACAAAATCCGCGCCGGCCGCCGCCAACCGCCGCGCGTTTTCGACCGCCTGCTCTGGCGTTTCGTAGCTGCGGTACGGCAGATCGCCGCCGAGCAACGCCGAAGGCTTCGCCCTCGCCGCCGCGCGGACGTGATGCTCCATCTCCGCCATCGTCACATGTGTCGTGTCTGGATAGCCAAGAACAACCATGCCCAGAGAATCGCCCACGAGCAGAATCGGCACGCCGCATTCGTCGAGCAACCGCGCCATCGGATAATCGTAAGCCGTGAGCGCGGCGATGGGCGCGCGCCCCTTCATGGCGCGGATGTCGTTGGGGGTGAATTTCATTTCGCCGCGAAGCTAGCCGACAGTTCCTCCGGCGTGACAATCGCCGTGCCGACTTTTCCCACCACAACACCGGCCGCGTGATTCGAGAAGATCGCCGCCTCGACCGGCGACGCCCCCGCCGCGACGGCCAGTGTGAACGAAGCGATCACCGTGTCACCGGCGCCGGACACGTCGAAGACCTCCTGCGCCACCGTCGGAATGTGAAACGGTGTCTGCCCGCGCTGGCACAGCAACATGCCCTGGTCGCCAAGCGTGATGAGCAGCACCGCCGGACGCAGCTCGTTGAGCAAACGCCCTGCGACCAGCATCAACGCCTTGTCCTCCAAGGGATTCGCGCACCGTGTGCCGTCGGAAACGTCTGCCAGTTCAAACGCTTCCTTGCGGTTCGGCGTGATAAGCGAAAGCGCGGCAAGGTTGAGGTGATGGACCGGCTTCGGGTCGAGGCTCAACCAGACGCCACGCGCGCGGCACAGCGTTTTGATGCCATCCAGCACGGCCTGCGTGACGACGCCTTTGCCGTAATCGCCCACGATCACCGCGTCCGCAGCGTCGATCCGCGCCTCAATGGCCCGGAGCAACTTCGCCGCCTCGGCGGGTTCCAACTCCTGTTTTGTCTCCCGATCCACGCGCACAACCTGTTGTTGGTGAGCGACAATGCGCGTCTTGATGGTCGTATGCCGCGCGGGCGATGCGAGCAACGAACCGCACGCGACCTTCTGCTCGCCGAGCAAGGTGTGGAGGTGCTTCGCCGTGTCGTCGCTGCCGGTCACGCTGAAAAGCTCGCTGTTCGTCCGCAACGCCGAAAGGTTGCGCGCCACGTTGGCCGCACCACCGGGCATGTAGCTCTCGTGGCTGAACTCGACGACCGGCACTGGTGCCTCGGGCGAAATGCGTGACACGCTGCCCCAGATAAACTGGTCGAGCATCACGTCGCCAACGACGAGGACGCGCGCCTTTTGCGCGGCGGCGAGAAGCTCCTGGACGCGGGAGATGGTCAATGTGGTCATGCTAAGATCCGTTTATTCCAAAAAGCCCGTCAGCGGACTGGTCGCACTGGCCGTTTCGTGCGTTTCTCCCAGCCCCATCTCAAACGCCGCGCGACCGGACTCCACGGCCATCCTGAACGCCACGGCCATACGGTTCGGGTCGGTAGCAATGGCAATCGCGGTGTTGACCAGCACGGCATCAGCGCCAAGTTCCATCGCCTCGGCGGCGTGGCTGGGCGCGCCGATGCCGGCATCCACGACCACCGGGACGGTGGCCTGCTCGATGATGATGCGAATCTGGTCGCGGGTTTGCACGCCGCGGTTAGAGCCGATCGGCGAGCCAAGTGGCATGACCGTGGCCGTGCCCGCGTCCTGCAATCGACGCGCCAGCACCGGGTCCGCGTTAATGTAGGGCAACACCGTGAAGCCCTCCTTCACCAACTGCTCGGCGGCCTTGAACGTCTCGATCGGATCGGGAAGCAGGTAGCGGGGGTCCGGATGAATCTCCAGCTTCACCCATTTCGGCAGGCCGGCCGCGGCGGCGAGACGAGCCAGGCGCACGGCTTCTTCGGCGTTCATCGCCCCACTGGTGTTGGGCAGGAGCAGATATTTCTTTGCGTCGATGAATTCGAGGATGTTGGCAAACGGATCGCGTCTGCCCGAAAGGTCCGCCCGGCGCAACGCTACCGTCACGATCTCCGTGCCGCTGGCCGCCAACGCATTCCGCATGGACTCGGGCGAAGAAAACTTGCCGGTCCCAACCATGAGGCGGGACTGGAATTCGCGACCGGCAATAACCAGGGGACGATTCACCAAAGACATCGGGCAAAGATTACGAACGAGGCGAACGATTTGTCGAGGGTGGGGCCGGCACACGCTCACATGCTGCCGCCAAGACGGATGCATCCCGCAAAGACGTAACCGGCGAGGAGAAGGAGCAGCGCCAACAAGAGGAATAGAACCAACACCACTCGCAGAGACTTGTTCATCGTGGTTCCGCCTATTCGCCCAGGGGGGATCACTCCTGCGGGTAAACGAGAATCCGGTCGTGGACGATGATGGCAAGGTCGTTCTTGCCGTCGCCGGTAAAGTCCGCGATGACGGCCTCGCGGGGTTCAGGGGAATCGCCGCGACCGCGACCACGGTAGCTGCGTTCCTCAAACACTTGCCAGCGGCTGGCGGGGACGAGCCGGCCTTGTTTGTCGAAAATCACGAGGTCGAGGTAGTTCCTCGCGGTTTCGAGGAAGACAAGGTCTTTGCGTCCGTCCTGATTCAAGTCGCCGGGCACGACATCGTTGAGCCGCGCGTCTTTGACGGGGGTCTCGTAACCGTCGAGTTCCTGAATCTCCCACGTCCGCCCGGCGAGCGGCATCCAGGCCACGGAGTTCAGACCGAGAAAGGCGACCGCGTTGGCGCGCGGGCCGCCAAGGGCGAGGGGCTGCAACTCGGCAAACTCGGTGAAGGGTAGCGCGACATTGCGAAGGATCTTCCACGCGCCGTTGGTGCCGCGTTCGCAGACGCTCACGGCCTTGCGCTCGGCGTCGAGGAGGAAGAGTGCGCCGACGGGGCTGGCCGCGCCGGGAACCACCGCCGCGCCCACGAGGCGGGAATTGCCGGAGGCACCATTGATCTGGTCGCGAACCGCAAACGACCAGGCGCGGTTGGTGCCGTTGGTGTTGCCGGTATCCTGCTTCAACACCACTGCGCGGAGAAAATTCTTCTGCGGCAGGAGCAACTCGGCCTTGCCGTCGCCGTCCACGTCGGCGCGTGACATCCATGGTTGCTCAATGCTGCCGCCGGGAGCCTGCACGTCGATTTCCTCGAAGCCCTTCTCACGCGAAGCGAGCAGGATTTTGATCTTCTCGTAAGGGATGAGAACAACCAGGTCGGGCAGGCCGTCGTGGTTCACGTCGTGCCAGGCCATGGAGGCGGGCGCGGACTTGAAGCTCTCGGAAAGCTTGAAGGTCCTCGTCGCGCCGTCCGGCGTGCGCGTGGCGAGGCTGCGTTTGCCGTCCTGATCAAGTATCACGGCGAGGACAGGCCGGCCCTTGGTTTGCGAATTCACCGCCATGACCAGCGGGCGGCCATCGAACGGAAGCGTGGTGGGGAATGCGACCTTGCCGCGTTCGTCGAGGCGTGTCATGGCCACGGCGCGTTCGTCTCCGGAGAGCAGGAAGATTTCACCACGGCCCTGGCCGTCCCATTCAGCCACGGCAAGTTCGCTCACGCCGGTAAGTGTCGAGTGTTGTTGCCCGGCGGCGAGAGTGCCGTCCTGTTGCTGGAGATGAACGGTGAGTTGGCCATTCTCCGGCTCGGCAACGACAAGGTCGGGCAGGCCGTCGCCGTTCACATCGCCCCAAGCCGTGCCGCGGCGGGCTTTGCTGGTCCGGTTGAATGGGAGGATTTGGAACTGCCCCGCGACGAGATGCCCGGAGATGTTCCCCGCATCGCGAAGGCTGAAGTTGGAAATCTGCGCGCGGCCGGAGTTGGCGGCGATGGTGACGATCTCGGTGCGGTGGTCGCCGTCAAGATCCTCGGCGATGTAGGAGCGAATGGGCGGCATGGCGAAGTGAACCTCGGGACCAAGTTCGCCTCCCCTGCCCTGCAAACGGAAACGAAGCGGGTTGGGCGTGTCCCAATTCACCAGCATCAGGTCATCACGCCCGTCGCCGTTCACGTCGAGGATCTGCACAGATTTTACCAGCCCGGCGAAGGGGATCTTCTCCGGCTCGCCAAGCGCGCCGTCCTTCTGTTGCGCGATGAAATGGATGCTATTCTCCCCGAGCAGCACGAGGTCGGTCAGGCCGTCGCCGTTGAGATCACCGCTGGCGAGGGCGTTGAGGGAAAGCACGCCGTCGTCGATGGGCCAGCGTTTCGGCGCGCTCCAGCCGTTGGTGCCCTGGTTGAACTGGGCGACAAGCTCCTTTGGCTCGCCGTAATACGCGATGTCGGGCCGGCCATCGTGGTTCAAATCAGCCACAACAAAGGCGGCAATGCGCTTCTCCGACGCGATGCTCTCGATGCGGAAGCGAGAGTCGGGCGGGAGTTCATTGATGTCGCGCGATCCGGATTGCGGCGTCGGCGCGGCATTGGTGCGGCCGGTCTGGTTGATGAGCAGCGAGATGCGCGAGCGCGAGTTGTTGACGGCCAGCAAATCGGTCAGGCCGTCACCGTTGATGTCGGCGGCGCGCAGATGGGCGATTTGAAAATCGATGGGAAAAGTCTCCGGCCCGGAGAACCCAAACTGGGCCGAGAGCGCGTTGCTCGCGCCGAGCAACCGCAGCGAGGCCGCGCCCAAAACCACCGCCGCCATGAAATGTCCGCGAATCATGGCGGGGAAAGTGCGCGCAACGGCGGGCACGGTCAAAACATGAGTGCGCATTGCATCCGGCGCGAGTTCGGCTAAAGTTGGCGTGCCCTGAATGAAACCGACCGCCCTTGCCATTGTCTTGCTGCTTGCCGTCGCGGCCCGCGCGGCCGAGTCGTCGCCCGGCATCATCTTCCTGCACCTGCGGATGACGAACGGGCAGGTGGAGTTGGTGAACCAGACGCGGACGCCCGGAACCCTGAAGCATCGCGGCGGAAAGGAGCCGGCGAGGGGCCTGGAGGTGGAACTGCATTCCAAAGCCGGGGCCACGCTGTGGACGCAAACAGTGGACGATCCAGCCAGCCAGCGGCTCGAATATGAGGACCCGGCCAATCCCGGCAAGATTCTGGCGCGCGAGGCGACCTTCACCAACGTCGAGTTCACCGTGCGCGTGCCGGCAAATTCCGGCGCGGAATCGGCGGCCTTTTTCCGGCGCGACGCGGCGGGCACGAAGGCGGCGGGCGCGCCATCCCGGCGCGAAATCGGCCGGATCACGCTGCAACCAACCCCGGCAAAATGACCCCACGCGGAACACTTCGCTGGCTGGGGTTCATCGCATTGCTGGCGCTGCTTCCTGCGGCATTCGGGCAGGCCACCATCCAGACCCTGCTCACCAACGGCCCGACGAACCGGCGCATCAACATAACGTTCTTTTCGGAAGGATACACCACGGCACAACTGCCCTCCTTCATTCCCAACGCGAGCAATGCGTTGCGGCAAATCCTGTCCACCCCGCCCTACAACGCCTACAGCAATTTCTTCAACGGCTATGCGATCTCTGTGGCTTCAACCAACTCCGGCTCGGACCACTACACGCCATCGGTGACATTGGTGAACACGTACTTCAATAGTACCTTTGACAGCTACAGCATCCAACGGTTGCTCACCATTCCGCCAAACGACCGCGACGGCAACTACGCCAATGGCCAGGGCAAGGTGGACGCGCTGGTGGCCAGCCTGATGCCCGAAACGGACATCAAGGTGCTGATCGCCAACGACCCCGTTTATGGCGGATCCGGCGGCTCGACGCTGGTAACCTCGATGCACGCCTCCTCGCCGGAAATCGCGGTGCATGAACTTGGGCACACCTTCGTCGGCCTTGGCGACGAATACTCCACCGCGTATCCAGGCTATCCCAACGTTGAGGAACCGAACACCACCACCAATAACACGCGCGCCACGGTGAAATGGAATCCGTGGATATCCGCGGCTACTCCCGTTCCAACGCCGGACGTCACGTCGAACTACACGGTGGTGGGCGTGTTTGAGGGGGCGCATTATCAAGCCACCGGCTGGTACCGGCCAAAGCACGACTGCAAGATGCGGACGCTGGGAATTTCATTCTGCGAAGTCTGCGCGCAGACCACCGTGCTGGCGATCTACGGGCTGGTCCGGCCGATTGACTCCGTTTCCCCCGCCACGAACACCGTTTCCGTGCCGGTCTTCCAGCAGTTCAAGATCACGCCCTTGAAGCCGGCTGGCGGTTCATTGAACTACCAGTGGTTCACCAACGGCGTCGCGGTGTCATCCGCCACGAACACCAATTACACCGTGACCGCCTCGTCATTGGGAACGGGCACGCACACGGTGCGGGTGATTGCAAATGACCCGACCTCGTTTGTGCGCACCGACACACGACGGCTGCTCTACGACACCAACACCTGGACCGTCACGGTTCCCGCGCCAGTCGGCATCACCGCGCAACCGACGAACCAGAACGCACGCCTGGGCACGAACGTCACCTTCAGCGTCACTGCCACCGGCGCGCCTCCGCTGGTCTATCAATGGCGGTTCAACGCGACGAACATCGCCGGCGCCACCAACCCCACGCTCACGCGCACCAACATTCAGGCCACGAACGCCGGTGGATACAGCGTGGTCATCACCAACGTCGCTGGGCCGGTGACGAGCGCCACGGCCATCCTTACCGTGATCCTGCCGCAAGCGGCCCAACTCCGGTCAGTGGTTTTCAGCAACAGCCAGTTCAAATTCACCATGACCGGCGACACCGGCCAAAAGTACGCGATTGACTACTCCGCCACCCTGACCAACTGGACGCGCCTCACCACGGTGACAAACATCACTGGCACGGTGCAATTCAGCGATCCGGTGAGCAACGCACCGCGCCGATTCTACCGCGCGTTATCCGTGCCATGAACCGCGCCCACGTCACCTCCGGCCCGGCCTGGTTCTGCGTCCAGACCAAGCCCAAACAGGAGCACATCGCCGCAGGGCATTTGCGGCAGGAGGACATCGAGGTGTTCCTGCCGCGCCTGCGCTTCCGCAAAAACACCGTGCGCGGACCGGTCTGGTTCACCGAGGCGCTGTTCCCTTCGTATTTGTTCGCGCGGTTCGAGTGGCAGCGATCCTTGCGCCTGGTCACACACGCGCGCGGAGTCAGCCATGTTGTGAGTTTCGGCAACACCGCGCCCCAGGTTTCTGCCGAGACCATCGCCGAACTACAGCGGAGTGTCGGCCCCGACGAATTGCGCGTGCTGCCGCATGAGGTCGAACCCGGCCAGCGGGTCGTGGTGGCCGAGGGCGCCCTGCTCGGACTTAACGCCGTGGTCGCCCAGGTGATGCCCGCGCGCGAGCGCGTGCAGGTGCTCCTCGATTTTCTCGGCCGCCAAACCACGGTCGAAATCGGATTGGCGGCCATCCTGCCGGAAGAACCGCCGCGGACGCGGCTGTGACAAACCGCCCGCCAGGCGGCCATGGGCGCCTGTACGCCCTGGCAAACAAAGCCGGCAGGCGGGTTGACGGTGCCAAAGCGTTTTTTATCGCCCCAGCCGCGGCGGGCATTTCAATCTTCATCCCGACGATGCAAGACCTCATTGCCAAAGCAGCCACACTCCTGGAAGCGCTGCCCTACATTCAAAGATTCAGCCACGCCACCTTTGTCGTGAAATACGGCGGCTCCTTCATGGACTCGCCGGACGCGGCGGTGCGCGAGGGCGTCGCGCGGGACATCGTTTTTCTCGAAGCGGTCGAGATCAATCCCGTCGTCGTCCATGGCGGTGGCAAGGCCATCACCCGCGCGATGGAGAAGGCCGGGCTTAAGGCCGATTTCATCCAAGGCCAGCGCGTCACCGACGACGCGACGGTCAAAATCGTGGACGACGTCCTCTCGCGCGAAATCAATCCCGAGGTGGTGGCTGCCATCAACCGTCTGGGCGGCGTCGCCAGGGGCTTCGCCGGGCCGGACATCTTCCGCTGCCGCAAACTGCTCGTCGATGACCGCGACAATCCCGGCGCGAAAATCGACGTGGGCTTCGTCGGCGAAGTCGTGGAAGTCAATACCGCCCCCTTGCTCGAATGCATCGCGCAAGGCATCACTCCGGTCATCAGCCCGACGGCCCGCGACGCCTCCGGCCAGATTCATAACTGCAACGCGGACGTTGCCGCCGCCCAGGTCGCCATCGCCCTCAAGGCCAAACGCCTCGTCTTCATGAGCGACGTGCCGGGACTGATGCGCGACCCGAAGGATCCCGCCACGCTTTTTCCCCATGTCACCACCGCCGAAATCGACGAACTCAAACGCGCGGGCGTGATCGACAAGGGCATGATCCCAAAAATGGACAGCGCGGTGGCCGCCATCCGCGCGGGCGTGGACAAGGTCTCGCTCGTCGATGGCCGCGTGCCGCACTCGGTGCTGTTGGAGATTTTCACCGATGCCGGCATCGGCACCGAACTGGTGGCTTGAAGCCGGCCCCGCCCTCGTAGCCGCCGCTGTAAAGCGGCGGCCATTCTCCGCCGCACGCCAAATCAGCCGCGCTATACCGCGCTCACCGTTCCAATGTCACTCGCCATTCCCGGCCCGCCGTTGTTCAGGCCAACCAACCGGTACTCGAACACCCCCGGACCCGGCAGCGTGTCGGTGTAATTATCCGGCCCCCAATACTGCAACGTCGCCATCGTCGCCCACTCCGTCT
>CAYQWK010000192.1:0-8538 GCA_964420805.1 uncultured Bifidobacteriaceae bacterium
CGGGCGATTACGAGGTGAAGGCGCGCGGCGAGAATGACGAAGGCCCCGGCCCGGACAGCGACGTGAGCACGGCCACGGTGGTGTAGGCCGAAATCCGAGATCGGAAAGAGCAGTAAGCAGTAATCAGTAATCAGTAATCAGTGGGGCGTCCGGTTGTCCTAGGGCATGGGGACGGAATACTGATTACTGTCTCACTGATTACTGATTACTTCCCCGGAATCGGGGATGCCGCTTCGTCATCCGTCGTTTCCCCCCTCGCCTCTGCCTCGTCGCGACCGAGAAGGACGACGAATTCGCCCTTGAGGGAGCGGTTCTTGATGCGTTCGAGCAGTTCGGCCGGGGTGCCGCGCAGGTATTCCTCGAATTTCTTGGTGAGTTCGCGGGCGAGGACGACGCGGGCGGAGGGATAAAGTTCCGCCAGTTCACCAAGCAGCTTCTCGATGCGGTAGGGGGATTCGTAGAAAACGTGCGTGCCGGGCACCTCGCGCAGTGATGATAGAATCTTTTTTCTCTGGCCGGATTTCACGGGAAGAAAACCGGTGAAGTGGAACTCGTCGGTGGGCAGGCCGGAGGCGGTGAGCGCGGCGACGAGGGCGCAGGGGCCGGGGACGGCTTCGACGCGAAAACCCGCTGCCAGAGCGGCGCGGACGACGCGTTCGCCGGGATCGCTGATGCCCGGGGAGCCGGCGTCGGAGACGAGGGCGACGCGTTCGCCACGGGCGAGGCGGTCGAGGATTTCCTCGCTGCGTCTGGCCTCGTTGAAGCGGTGGTAACTCAAGAGCGGCCGGGAAATGCCGAAGTAAGAAAGCAGATGGCCTGTTCGACGAGTGTCCTCCGCGGCAACCACGTCACATTCGCGCAGCGTGCGCAGGGCGCGCAGCGTGATGTCCTCGAGGTTGCCGATGGGCGTCGCCACCAGAAAGAGTGTGGCGGCGGCAAGTGGTGGATGCGTCGGCGCGTTTTCCGGCATGGCGCGACTGTTGAGCACGCCGGAAATGGATGCCACGAAAAATTAGAGACAGAGCGATGCCGTGAGGTGACTCATGCTAGGAACGATTAAAAACTGGTTTTCACGGTTGACCCACCGCGAGACGACGACGGCGCAGCGGCCCGAGGTGTCGGTGAAAGTCGTGGCGCGCCCGCCCGCCATTCCGCCGAAGGGCAGGGCGGAGCAAAACGGCTCTGGCGCCAACAAGACCGCGCCGGCGGCCATTCGCACCGGGGGCGCGATCAATATCCCGCTGTCGGCCTTGCACGCGACGATGCCGGAGGAATTGCAGGAGGTGATTGACGCGAATTCGCCCGCGGTGATCGCCGTGCCGGCGGTGAAGCTGGCGCCGCAGCTTGGCACGGGCGCTCTGTCGCTTTCGTTCAAGGAGCTGCGCGCCTGCGCCCCGGATGTGCTGAGGAAGTTGTCGGGTCACGATGATTTGAGCGTGCCGATCCCGCTGGCCCCGGTGATCGAGCAAATCGACCCGACTTATTATCAGCGCAGCAGTTCCCAGAAGCGGACCGAGGTGCCGGAGGATGTTCCCTCGGTGTTCGGTCCAAATGGAATTGGCGTGGTTCGCATCGCGGATAAACCTGCCGCCCCGGCCCGCCCGGCCGCCAGCGCGGCGGTCGCTTCCGCTCCCGCTCCGATTCCCGCGCCGGCTCCTGCCGCGCCGAAGCCCGTGCAGCCCGTCGCGCCGAAACCGGTGCAACCGGTTGTGGCCCGGCCGGCGTCCGCCCCTGCGGCTCAGGCCGCACCCAAGCCGGTGGTGGCGCAGGTGGCCCAACAAGCGGCACCCGCAAAACCAGTTTCTCAGCCCGTTGAATCGCGGCCTGCGCCTGCGCCCGCGCCAGTGGTCGCGGAAGCCGCTCCACGGATCGCGATGTCTCCGCAGGCGTTGGCGGCGTTGAGCAGTCCCGAGGCTCCGAAGGCGCCAGCGCCCGCCAGCGCGCCGATCAAACCGATCGCTCCGGCTCCGGCGAAGGCGCCGGCGCATACGCCGCTGCCGGGTATCTCGAGGCCGTCCGCTCCTGCGAGCCAGACGCCTTTGCCGTCGTTACCCTCGATTCAGAAGGCACCAGCCCCGGCTCCGACGCCTGCGCCCGTTGCACCGGCGGCTCCGGTGGCGCTTCCGACGATTTCCAGGGTCACCACGCCCACGGCGCCTGCGGAACCGATCCAGGCGGCGGCTGCACCTGCGGCTGTTCCCGTGGCTCCGACCGTTGCTCCGATTGAGGAAGGTCCGGTGATTCCAATCCCGGTCGCCCAGGTGACGGCCGGTTTTCCGGAAGCCGTTCGCAAGGCGTTGGAACCAGCCGGCGCGGGAGCGGAGATTCGTGTCCCGATGTCGGTGATGGAGCCGGCTCTCAAGAGCGGCAAGGTGGTCTTCCCGTGGAAGCAGGTCGTCGCGTGGGTGCAACCGGCGTTGTCGCCGGACGCCGCGACTGCTTGCGCTGAAGTCGCGTTGGAATTTCCGTTGCGCATCGTGGCGCCGATCTTCATGGCGCATCATCGCGGCGCTGCGTCGCGCAAGGCGGAGGTGAACGAGGAGATACCGGATTTGTTCTCGTCTGCGGCCGGCGTGTTGAACAATGCCGCCGCGGTCCCGCAGCGCACGAACGGCCTGGGGGCGCCGCCGGCGCGGCAGAATGTCCCGGCAGGAATGCCGTCTTCGGCTGCGGCAGCTCCAGCGCGTCCGGTCACTCCCGCCGCGCCCGCCGCGCGGGTGCTGGGGCCGTCGGATGTGGCGCGTGCGGCTGTTCCCGCCGGCCCGGCCCTGGACGATATTATTGGCACGGCGGCGCGGCGCTATTCACCGAAGGAAATTGTGCAGAATGCCTCGCGCATCATCCCGGGAGTGAACGGGGCGTTGCTGGGCATGGCTGACGGGTTGCTGGTGACGAGCGCGGTGCCGGCCAGCGTGCGTGCGGACACTGTGGCGGCGTTCCTGCCGCAGATGTTCGGGCGAATGGGGCAATACACCAAGGAACTCGGCCTGGGGCAGTTGCAGAGCCTCGCGCTGACCGTCGAAGGAAGCTGCTGGCAGGTGTACAAGCAGCCAAACATTTATTTCGCCGTGTGCGGCAAGCCCGGCGAGCCAATGCCGTTCAACCTCCTTGCTCAAGTTGCCGCTGAATTGAGCAAGCAACAGATTTGATGTTATGGCCATAATCAACCAAGCCACCAAGGAGCTTCAGGTAAAGATCGTGTACTACGGTCCCGCGCTTGGCGGCAAGACGACCAACCTCGTGCAGGTGCATGAACACGTGCAGACCAACGCAGGAAACAAGGGCAAGCTGGTTTCGCTGGCCACCAGTTCGGATCGCACGCTGTTTTTCGACTTCCTGCCGATCGAGGCCGTCGCCATCCGCGGCTTCAAGACCAAGTTCCAGCTCTACACCGTGCCGGGCCAGGTGATTTACAACACCACCCGCCAGCTCGTGCTGCGCGGAGTCGATGGCATCGTCTTCGTCGCCGATTCGCAGTACGAGAAGATGGAGGAGAACGTGAAGAGCTTCCAGAACCTGGATGACAACCTCCGTGCCCTGGATCTCGATCTGGGTGAAATCCCCTACGTGTTGCAATACAACAAGCGCGACCTGCCGAATGCCGCGCCGGTGGAGTACATGGAGTTTCTCCTGAACAATCGCGACGTGCTGGTGCCGTCGTTCCAGGCCACGGCGCACAAATGCCAGGGCGTTTTCGAGACGTTGAACATGATCACGCGCATGCTCCTCCACAAATTCATCAACGAGGGCAATCGCGTGAAACAGATGGCCTGAATCCCGGCTTATGGCTCTGCCCCAACTTATCGCCGAAGACGTCCGGGAACTGGACCGGCTCCTTGCCGACCTGGTGGCCCGGAGCGAATCCGCCGCCGCCATGATCGTGGATAAAGGCGGGTTCCTTATCACTCAGTCCGGCCAGCAGGATGCGCTCGACGGGACTTCCCTGGCCGCGTTGGCTGCCGGCTCATTTGCCGCGAACCAGACAATGGCCAGCATCGTCAGCGAATCGAACTTCACCTGCGTTTATCAACAGGGTGATTCGTACAGCTTGATCGTGCAGAACATCGACAGCGACACATTGTTGATCGTCGTGTTTGCCGCGCACATCAGCGTGGGCGCCGTGAAGTACTTCGCCAACTCGACCGTCCCGCAGATTGCCCGGCAGTTCCAGGCTGCCCGCGAACGGGACCCGGACCAGGCCATCGACCTCTCGATGATGAACATGGAGAACAGCTCCGAGTTCTTCCGCAAGGTCGCCAGCGAATAGCGCTACGCGGCCTCGTCCCAGTTCAACACCGCAAATCCGCCCGCGCGGACGCTGCGGTGGATGGCGTTGGTCACGAACCCCTTCGCCGCCGTCACCGCCGCCGCCGGTTTTGCGCCTCGCGCCAGATGGGCCGTGATTGCAGCCGCGAAGGTGCAGCCCGTTCCGTGTGTTGCCACACCCTTTGCACGGGCTGCCTCCAGCAGGAATTCCTCTTTGCCGTCGTAGAATACGTCAATGGCCGTCGGACCGGTTTGGAGGTGCCCGCCTTTCACCAGCGCGGCGCAGCCGAACTGGCGGTGTAGTTTCCGCGCCGCGGCGCGCAAGTCCTCCGGGTCGCGAAGCTTCAAGCCGGTGAGCGCTTCCGCCTCCGGCACGTTCGGCGTGACGAGCGTTGCCAGGGGCAGTAACTCGTCCTCGAGGGCCTTCTTTGCCGGACGTTCCAGCAGCCGCGCGCCGCTGGTTGCGATCATCACCGGATCGACCACGAGTTGGATCGGGCGGTTCGAATGAAAAAATTGGGCAACGGCTCGGATGATTCCGGTCGAGAGAAGCATTCCCGTTTTTGCCGCGCGCGGACGGAAGACTGCGACCGCGCGGAGTTGCTCCTGGACGAGCGAAGGGCTGCAACCTGTGGCCGCCAGCACACCCCGCGGGTTCTGTGCCGTGATGCTGGTGAGGGCGCAAAGCCCGTGGACACCCAGCGCGGCGAATGTTTTCAAATCGGCCTGAACGCCCGCACCGCCGCCGCTGTCCGAACCGGCCACCGTGAGAGCGACGGGAAGTTTCTTTGAGTCTCGCATCGCGGCCAATGCTGGCAGGGGAACGGCCGTTCGGCGAGAACGAGGTGTGGTGACCGTGGGTGGGTCCTTTCTTGATCCTCGCGCAGGCACCGTTCGCATTACTACTGCACGGGCGCTGGCTGCGTGGTTCCATCGTTCTGTGCCGGACTTCACGACGATGGAGCGCGATTCTTTTTTCAAAGAGCACCGCGGGGAAAAATTTTTGAGAAATCGCTTGTGAAAAATTTCACGTCTCGGCAATTTCCCGTCCTCTTTCGGCCGGGTTGGGCCGGATTCGGAGCGGGAACGGCGTTCCCAAACAACGATTTCGCAGCGCTTGAAGCATCTTCTAACAACGGTTTTGGTGTCGGTATGGCTCGCCATTTTCTCTGGAATGGCGGGTGCGGCCGAGCATGTCGAAGCGGCAGTAAAAGCCGCAGCGGGCGCGGTGGAACATGCCAAGGTGGTGGAGCACGCTCATGAAGGGCTGCCGCTCAACGCGGTGGAGATCGGCCACCTCGGCCCGCTTCCAATCACAAACTCGATGGTGGTCACTTGGATCGTGGCTCTGGGTTTGATCATTTTCGCGCAGATGGCCACACGGAACATCAAAGCGGTTCCGGAGGGCGCGCAGAATTTCTGGGAGTTTCTCGTCGAAGGATTGCACAATTTTCTGGAGAACATCATTGGACACGATCTGGTGAAGAAGACGTTCTGGTTCTTCGCGACCATTTTCATCTTCATCTTGTTCAGCAACTGGTTCGGGTTGATTCCCGGCGTTGGGACGGTTGGGTGGGGCGTCAACGACGCATCGGGTCACTTCATCCTGAAGGAACCGTGGTTCCGTGGCGTGAACGCGGATTTGAACATGACCTTCGCGATGGCGATGATCTTCTTCGTTTGCTGGATCATCTGGGCGTTGCAATCGAACGGCGTGGGCGGATTCCTCGCTCACATTTTTGCGCCGAAGGGGCAGACGACGGGCGCGTTGAAGGTGATGATGATTGTCGTCTTCTTCCTCGTCGGCATCCTTGAAGTCGTTTCAATTCTCTTCCGGCCCGTATCTCTCAGCTTCCGTCTCTTTGGCAACGTCTATGCCGGCGAAAGCATGCTGGAGGCGATGGCGAACATTGTGCCGGCGTTGAGTTGGCTCATCCCCGTGCCATTTTATTTCCTCGAGGTGCTGGTTGGTCTGGTGCAAGCACTGGTGTTCATGCTGTTGACGGCGGTGTTCACGTTGCTGATCTGCCAGCACGATGAGAATCACGCGAAGGCGCACCACTGAGGAAAACAATTTCGGCGGCTTGACCGTGTTCAATCGCGGGAGCCGCCGGGAAAAACGAAAGGAAATCAAATGATCATGCCCATGTTGGCAGAAATGACCGGTAACATTCACGTCGGCCTGGCGGCGCTCGGCGCGGCCATTGGCGTGGGTTTCATCGGGATGAAGGCTTCGGAAGCGGTGGGACGCAATCCCGGCGCGGCGACGCCAATTCTCGTGCAGGCGATCCTGAGCACGGCCTTCGCTGAAGGCATCGTGTTCTTCGCGATCTACCTGGCGAGGTAATGTGTTCAGGCGCGGGGCATGCCCCCGCGCCTGACTTTTCGTGAAGTTATCTTTATGGACCAACTGTTGATTTTGGCGGCTGCGGCGGCGGAACCAGAGAATCCGATCCAGCAAATTTCGCGCACGTTCGGCTTCAACCTCCACCATTTCATTGCCCAGTGCATCAGCTTCCTGATCGTGGCCGGGCTGCTCTACAAGTTCGCCTACAAGAAGATCCTCGGTGTGCTTGAGGAGCGCCGGCAAAAGATCGCCGAAAGCCTCGCCAACGCGGAAAAGATCAAGCAGGAGCTGGCTAACGCGCAGGCAAAGGCGCAGGAAATCCTGACCCAGGCCGGCGTGCAGTCGAACAAAATGATCGAGGAGGCTCGCGCCGCCGCCGCCAAGGTGCAGGAGTCCGAGACGCAGAAGGCCATTGCCGCCGCAAACCAGATCGTGGCCAAGGCGAAAGAGGCCAGCGAGGCCGAACTCGTGCGGATGAAGGGCGAGCTGCGCAAAGAAGTGGTCCGGCTCGTGGCCGAGACAACCGCCAAGGTCAGCGGCAAAGTTCTCACTGCGGATGACCGCCGACGGCTGGACGAGGAGACGGTTCGGCAGTTGGCGGCGTAATCGTTCTGCACCGCGCATTCTACGATGAAGATTTCCAAGCAAAGCCGTCGCGACGCCAAGGCGCTCTTTCGAGCCGCGCTGGTGAACGGCGTTCTGGACGAAATCAAGGCCCGGCAGGCGGTGGATGCGTTGATCGTGCAGAAGCCGCGCGGTTACGTGGGCACTCTGTCGCATTTCCAGCGCCTGGTGAAGGTGGACATCGAGCGCCGCAGCGCGGTGGTGGAGTCGGTGACGGCACTGGACGAGTCCACGCAAGCCGGTGTGAAGGCCGCACTGGCGAGGCGGTATGGCGCGGGATTGAGTTTTACGTTCACCCAGAACCCGGCGTTGATCGGTGGAATGCGGATCAAGGTGGGCAGCGATGTTTTTGATGGAAGCATTCAAGCGCGCCTGGCGCAGCTTCAGGAAGTTTAACGAATTGGTATGAGCACATTATTGCAAGAGATTGAATCCAAGATTTCCGGCGTGAAGACCGATGTCTCCCGCCAGAACGTCGGCGTCGTCCGCGAGATTTCGGACGGCGTTGCGAAGATCGAGGGCCTCACCGAGGCCATGCTCAACGAGATGCTCGACTTCGGCAACGGCGTCATCGGCATCGCGCTTAACCTCGAGGAAACCGAAGTCGGCGCGATTGTGCTCGGCGACTATCTCGGCATCCGCGAGGGAGCCGAGGTGAAGACGACCGGCAAGCTGCTCTCCGTGCCCGTGGGCAAGGGATTGCTCGGCCGCGTCGTGGACACGCTCGGCCGCCCGCTCGACGGCAAGGGCGCGATCAAGGAAACGGCCTTTTACCCGGTCGAAAAAATCGCGCCCGGCATTGTGAAGCGCAAATCGGTGAGCCAGCCTTTGCAGACCGGCATCATGGCCATTGACGCGATGATTCCCATCGGGCGCGGCCAGCGCGAATTGATCATCGGCGACCGCTCGACTGGTAAGACGACCATCGGCGTGGATACGATGATCAATCAGGCGCGAATCAATAAACAGGGCGCCAACGAACCCGGCTTCCGCCCCGTTTACAACATCTACGTAGCCGTCGGCCAGAAGCAGTCGAACATTGCCCGCGTGATCGCGGAGTTGGAGAAAGCCGGCGCGATGGAATACACCATCGTGGTCGCGGCTGGCGCTGACTCGCCAGCCTCCGCGCAATATCTCGCGCCATTCGCCGGTGCGGCGATGGGTGAGTGGTTCATGGACAACGGCATGGACGCGCTCATCATTTACGATGATCTCTCCAAACAGGCCGTGGCTTACCGCCAGGTGTCTCTGGTGCTGAAGCGGCCGTCCGGCCGCGAGGCGTATCCGGGTGACGTCTTCTA
>CAYQWK010000192.1:8548-10922 GCA_964420805.1 uncultured Bifidobacteriaceae bacterium
CTGCACAGCCGCCTGCTCGAACGCAGCGCGCGGGTGAACGAGAAGAACGGCAACGGCTCGCTGACCGCGCTGCCGATCATCGAGACGCAGGCCGGCGACGTTTCGGCTTACATCCCGACGAACGTGATTTCGATCACCGATGGGCAGATCTACCTGGAAACGGACTTGTTCTATCAGGGCGTGCGCCCGGCAATTTCCGTCGGTCTCTCGGTGAGCCGCGTCGGTTCCGCCGCACAAATCAAAGCGATGAAGCAGGTGGCCGGGCGAATCAAGGGTGACCTCGCGCAATACCGCGAGCTGGCGGCCTTTGCGCAGTTCGGCTCCGACCTCGACGCCAAGACACAGTCGATTCTTGAGCGCGGCAAACGCATCGTCGAGTTGTTCAAGCAGAACCAGTACAACCCGATGCCGGTTGAAGTGCAGGCGTCCGTGCTCTGGGCGATGCAGAACAACTTCATGGATGATGTCGCGGTGGAGAAGGTGAAGGATTTCCAGACCAAGCTGACGGATTTCCTGTCCAGCCGGAAGCAGGCGCTGCTCGACAAGGTTCGCAAGGAGGCAGCGATCAATGACGCGCTGGCCGGTGAATTGAAGGCGGCCGTCGGCGAATTCAAGCAGACCTATCGATAAGCTCCCATGCCGAGCACACGCGACATCCGCCGGCGCATCAAGTCGGTCAAGAACACGGCGCAGATCACGAAGGCCATGCAAATGGTCGCTTCGTCGAAGATGCGCAAAGCGCAATTGTCCGCGCTGTCCGGCCGCCCTTATGCCACGTTGATGAACGACGTGCTCGGCGAGGTAACCGGGCACGATGGCGACTTCAGCCACGCGCTGATGGAGAAGCGCGAGGTGAAGAAGCGCGCGGTGATACTGATCAGCACGGACAAGGGGTTGTGCGGCGCGCTGAACTCGAACCTGCTCCGCGAGGCGGCGAAGTTCGACAAGAACACCACTGTCTATGTGTGCGCGGGCCGAAAGGGCGCGCAGTTCATCTCGCGCACCAAGCGAGCCTTGTCGGCGGAGTTCACCTACAAGGACGCGCCGCTGTTCTCCGAGGCGCGCGCGATTTCACGATTCGCCCAGGACCTCTTCGTCAAGAAGGAAGTTGATGAAGTGCTGGTTCTTTACACCAACTTCATTAACACGCTGACGCAAAAGCCCGAGATTCGCCAACTGCTGCCCGTCGGGCAGATTCGCGCGCTGGATGCGGATGTCGAAGGGCATGGACATGGTAGCGATCTGGAGCGCAAGGGAATCGAATACCTTTTCGAGCCTGCGCCAGGCGAAGTGCTCGGCAACCTGCTTCCGCATTACGTCAGCTTTCAGGTCTTTCAGTTTCTGCTGGAGGCCAAGGCGTCCGAGCACAGCTCGCGCATGGTCGCCATGAAGAATGCGACCGACAACGCCAAGCAGCTCATCAAGGATCTCACCCTCGAATACAACAAGCTCCGCCAGGCGAACATCACAAAGGAACTTTTGGAAATCACCACCGCCCAGATGGCGATGGGTTAATTCTCAGCACGCATGAACAAAGGCAAAATCGTTCAAATCATCGGCCCGGTCGTGGACGCCGAGTTCACCACCAATCTGCCGGCCATCTACAACGCCCTCACCGTCGAGTACGATCTCCCCGGCCAGGGTCGCACCAAGCTCACCCTCGAGGTGCAGCAGCACCTTGGCGACAACTGGGTGCGCGCTGTGGCCATGAGCACCACCGAAGGTTTGAAGCGCGGCATGGAACTCACTGACACCGGCAAGGCCATCGCCATGCCGGTTGGCGAGAGTGTCATGGGCCGGGTGTTCGACGTGACTGGCGCGCCCGTGGACGAGCAGGGCGACGTGAAATCCGACAAGTATTACCCCATTCATCGCGCCGCGCCTCCGCTGGTGGACCAATCGACCTCCCCGCAGGTTCTGACCACCGGCATCAAGGTGATTGATCTCATCTGCCCGTTCTTGAAGGGCGGCAAGGTCGGTGCGTTCGGCGGCGCCGGCGTCGGCAAGACCGTCGTTATCATGGAGTTGATCAACAACATCGCCAAGCTGCACGGCGGTGTCTCCATGTTCGCGGGCGTCGGCGAGCGCACGCGCGAGGGCAACGACCTCTACAACGAAATGATCGAGGCTGGTGTCATCAAGGTGAAGAAGGACGCCAAGGGCCATCCCATCAAGGGCGACAACGGCATGCCGGTGATCGAGCCTGGCTCCAAAATCGGCCTGGTGTACGGCCAGATGAACGAACCGCCCGGCGCGCGCCTTCGTGTCGCACTTTCCGCGCTCGCTGTGACGGAGTATTTCCGCGACGAGAAAAATCAGGACGTGCTCCTGTTCGTGGATAACATCTTCCGCTTCTCGCAGGCGGGTTCCGAAG
>CAYQWK010000193.1:0-10893 GCA_964420805.1 uncultured Bifidobacteriaceae bacterium
GGAGTGGAGATGGCCTGGCGGCGGAGCATGCGGGGCGTTGGCGAGGCGCGTCAGCTCTTCAAAGCTCGGTGACATGTTCGCCAGCAAACCATTTTCGCCCAGCCCAGGAAATCTCCGATGAAGAATCTTAAACAACTCGAAGCGTGGTTCATTACCGGCAGCCAGCATCTCTACGGCCCGGAGACGCTCAAACAGGTCGCCAAAGACTCGCAGGAAATCGCCGCCGCGCTGAATGCCGCCGGCACGATTCCGGTGAAGGTGGTCTTCAAGCCGGTGCTGACCACGCCGGACGCGGTCACCGCGCTGTGCGAGGAGGCAAACACAGCACCGAAGTGCGTCGGCTTGATCACCTGGTGCCACACCTTTTCGCCCTCGAAGATGTGGATCAACGGGTTGAAGCTGCTGCGCAAGCCCGTCCTGCACCTGCACACGCAGTTCAACCGCGACATTCCGTGGGCGGGCATCGACATGGATTTCATGAACCTGAACCAGGCCGCCCACGGTGATCGCGAGCACGGATTCATCATGAGCCGGATGCGCCTGAGCCGGAAAGTGGTGGTCGGCTTCTGGCAGGAGGAATCAACGCAGGAGAAAATCAGCGCCTGGTCCCGCGCGGCCTGCGCCTGGCACGACTGGCAGGGCGCGAAATTCGCCCGCTTCGGCGACAACATGCGCGAAGTGGCGGTCACCGAAGGCGACAAGGTGTCGGCGCAGATGAAGTTTGGCTTCTCGGTGAACGGCTTCGGCGTCGGTGATCTCGCGGCGAAAGTGAAGGAAGTGGCCGACCGCGACATCGACACCCTGGTCGCGAAATACGAAACCCAGTACGTCGTCGCGCCGGACCTGCTCAAGGGCGCGCGACGCAGCAAGTCCGTGCGCGAGGCCGCGCGAATCGAGCTGGGCCTGCGCGCCTTCCTCGAACAAGGCGGGTTCAAAGGGTTCACCACCACGTTTGAGGATCTGCATGGTCTCGTTCAACTGCCCGGCATCGCCCCGCAACGGTTGATGGCCGATGGCTACGGTTTCGGCGCGGAGGGCGACTGGAAGACCGCCGCGCTGCTCCGCGCGATGAAGGTCATGGCCACCGGGCTGCCCGGCGGCACCTCGTTCATGGAGGATTACACCTACCACCTCCACCCGGGTGGAAAGAAAGTGCTGGGCGCGCACATGCTGGAGATTTGCCCGTCCATCGCGGATGGCAAACCGTCGTTGCAGGTGCATCCGCTCGGCATCGGCGGCAAGGCCGACCCGGCGCGACTGGTTTTCAACACGCCCGCCGGTCCCGGCCTCAACGCGTCGCTCATCGACCTGGGCAACCGCTTCCGCCTGCTGGTCAACGAGGTGGACGTGGTCGCGCCCGAGCAGCCGATGCCGAAGCTGCCGGTGGCCCAGGCGCTGTGGCAGCCCAAGCCCGATTTCGAAGCCGCGTGCGCGTGCTGGATTTACGCCGGCGGCGCGCATCACACCGGCTTCAGCCAGGCGGTGACCTCGGAGATGCTGGAGGATTTCGCAACCATCGCCGGCATTGAACTCGTGGTCATTGACGCGGAGACGCGCGTCCGCCAGTTCCGCCAGGAACTCGAATGGAACGAGGTCGCCTACGGATTGAAGACCGGGTTCGTTGCATGATTTGAAACCGCGCTCCGTTGGGGACCGGCGCGCGACAACCAGAAAAAAGCCATGAGAAAAACAGCCGTCGTCGGCCTGCTGGCCGCCGCCACCCTCAACATCATCGCCGCTGGCGCGAAGATATCCGTGCAAGCAGACAAGCCGGGCCACCCCATCCCGGCGACACTCTGGGGAATCTTCTTCGAGGACATCAACCTCTCCGCCGACGGCGGCGTATATCCCGAACTGGTGCGCAACCTGTCCTTCGAGGACAACGAACAACGGCCGGACAGCTGGAAAATCACCAGCGCGACGGATGCGAAGAATGAAATCACGATCGACTCCAGCCGGCCCTTGAACCCGCTCAACCGCCGCAGTCTGCGCCTGAAATTGAACGGCGGCGCGACGCTGGTGAACGAGGGCTACTACGGCATGAACGTCGTCAAGGGCGCCACCTACGCCTTCAAAGTAGCCGCGCGGGCGACGGACGGATTTGACGGCCCGCTGACGGTAAAGCTGGTTGCGGACGGCAAGGAACTCGCCAGCGGCGGAATCAAAAACGTCCCCGGCGACTGGAAATACCATTCGCTCGAACTCACCGCCACGGGCAGCGACCCGAAGGCGGCGCTGCAAATCGAAGTTACCGGCCGGGGCACGCTGTTCCTCGACATGGTTTCCCTCGCGCCGAAGACCGTCTGGAAGCAGACCGGCCTTCGTCCTGATCTTGCCGAGGCGATGGGCGCGTTGAAGCCCGCGTTCCTGCGTTTCCCCGGCGGTTGCTGGGTTGAGGGCGAGACGATGTCCCGCATGTACAATTGGAAGAAAACCATCGGGAACGTGGATGTGCGCACGCCGCTGTTCAACATCTGGGGTTACAATGCGACGCACGGCGTCGGCTTCCACGAGTATTTGCAGATGGCCGAGGATCTCGGCGCCGAGCCGCTGTTCTGCATCAACGTCGGCATGTCGCACCGGGAGAACGCGCCGCTCGATCTGATGGACCAGTGGGTTCAGGACGCGCTGGACGCCATCGAATACGCCAACGGCCCGACGAACACGGTATGGGGCGGGTTGCGCGCGAAGAACGGCCACCCTGGGCCGTTCGGATTGAAGTACATGGAGATCGGCAACGAGAACGGCGGTCCGGCTTACGCGCAGCGCTGGCCGCTCTTCGTGAAGGCGATCAAGGCGAAATACCCGGAGGTGCAACTGGTCGCGAATCATTGGGCCGGTGGTTATCCGAAAAGCCCGATGCCGGAAATCGTGGATGAGCACTACTACAACACGCCCGAGTGGTTCATGCAGCACGCGCACCAGTACGACAAATACGACCGCAACGGCCCGAAGATTTTTGTCGGCGAATACGCCGTCACGCGCAACACCGGCCTCGGCAACTTGCGCGGGGCCATCGGCGAGGCGGCCTTCATGACCGGCATGGAGCGAAACTCCGACGTGGTCGTCATGGGCGCCTATGCCCCGCTCTTCTGCAACGCCAACCACAAACGCTGGCCGGTGAACCTGATCAACTTCGACAGTTCGCGCTGGTTTGGCATCCCGAGCTACTACGTGCAGAAACTCTTCGCCGAACATCGCGGCTCAGTGACGTTGCCAACCGCCGTCGAGGCGGGACAGACCGAGGAACCGCTGCCCAGCGGCGGCATCGGCGTCGGCACCTGGAACACCAGCGCCGAGTTCAAGGACGTCAAAGTCACCGCGCCGGACGGGAAGGTTTTGTTCCAATCTGATTTCAGCAACGACACCAAAGGCTGGAAGAAACATGGCGGCGGCAACTGGACGGTTGAGGACGGCGTGCTCAAACAGAGCAGCGCCGACCGCGAGTTTGTGCGCGCGCTGGCTGGTGACCGGTCCTGGACGGATTACACGCTGGAGCTGAAGGCAAGAAAGCTCTCCGGTCGCGAGGGATTCCTCATCCTGTTCCACAACGCGGATGACGAGGACCGGACCTGGTGGAATCTCGGCGGCTGGGTGAATTCACGGCACGGTGTCGAGATCGGCGAGACCCTTGATCCCAAACCCGGCCACATCGAGTCGGGTCGCTGGTATGACATCAAGGTCGAGGCGCGCGGGTTGAGTGTGAAGTGCTGGCTCGACGGCAAACTCGTCCACGAGATCAACAACACCCGGCGTGTGGTGAACAGCCTCTTCGCCAGCGCGGCGATTGATCAGAAGAACGGCGACATCATCCTCAAGGTCGTGAACAGCGCGCCCGCGCCCACCACGACGGAGATCGACCTCGCAGGCGCGGGCAAACTTGCCGCCACCGCGCAGGCCATCGTTCTCACCAGCGGCAGCCCGAAGGACGAGAACACATTGGAAGAACCCACGAAGGTCGCCCCCAAGACGGAGACGGTGCGCCTCACCGGGGCGAAGTTCACCCGCGCCTTTCCAGGCAACTCCTTCACGGTGTTGCGCATCCCGGCTGGCAAATGAGGAGCGAGGCCACCATGAAGACGTCTTTGTATTGCCTGGGGATCGTTGGAGTTTTCCTGGCCGCCGGAGCCGGCGCGCAGGAACCCGCCGGGCCGGTCAATTTGGCGGCCGTGGCGCAGGCCAGCGCCTCCCATGTTTCCGGCGACACCTCGCTCACAGCGCTGAACGATGAGGCCACTCCCCGCAATTCCCGTGACGACCGCCACGGCTCCTACGGCAACTGGCCACGCCGCGGCACACAGTGGCTGGAATATTCATGGTCCCGGCCCATCAGCACGAAACAGATCGAAATCTATTGGTGGGACGACCAGCGCGGAGTCCGGCTGCCGAAGTCCTGCCGGGTCAAGTTTTGGGGCGGAAGCGGATTTAACGAAGTCACCAATGCCACCGGCCTGGGAGTCGCCGGCGACAAGTTCAATGTGACCACGTTCGCCGAAGTGACCACGACGAAACTGCGCCTGGAGATGGATGGCAACGAGACTTTCTCGACCGGCGTCCTGGAGTGGCGCGTGTTGGACTCGGGCAAGTCGCCGGATTTTCCACCCAGGGTCAGCGCCGGAACCGATCGCTCGGTGATGCTGGGCGGCAAGACGTATCTTGCCGGCACCGTGAAATCCCTGAAACGGAACCAGGCGCAGAAGCTCTCCTGGAGCAAGGAGTCGGGGCCAGGACAGGTCAGCTTCGCGGACGCCCGGACCAACGTCACCACGGCGACATTCTCCAAGCCCGGCGAATACGTGCTGAAACTGACGGCAGGCGATGGGAAACTTTCCGCCTCGTCCTCGTTGCGCGTCAAAGTCGCCACCCCGCCGCCCAGCAACCGCCTCGATGTCGTCTATACGAAGCACTACAAGATCAACAGCCCGCTCTGGAATGCCCGCGCGAAGGCATTGATCGTGAACTGGATTCCGCACTGCATCGACATGATCAACCGGACCAACCTCACGCAAGGACAGGGCGGCATCGACAACTTCGTCGAGGCGGGCAAGGCGTTGCGCGGCAAACCACACGGCCGGCACGTGGGCTACGTTTTCGCCAACGCGTGGGTGCATCAAACCGTCGAGGCCATCTGCATCGCGCTGATGGTGGACGCGCAGGGGGACCTGGAAATCCTCGCGGCGCAGGAAAAGATGAAGGCAACGCTGGAGGATTGGATTCCCAAAATCCTCGGCGCGCAGGAACCGGACGGTTACCTGCAAACCGCCTACACGCTGGAGGACCGCCGGCGCTGGCCGTCGCGGTGGAACCCGGCCCAGCGCCCGAACCACGAGGGCTACGTCGCGGGCTATTTCATCGAGTCGGCGATCAACCACTACACTCTCACCGGCGGCACAGACAAACGTCTCTACAATGCGGCGAAGAAACTCTCCGACTGCTGGGTGGCGAACATCGGTCCAGGCCGGAAGGAGTGGTTCGACGGCCATCAGCAAATCGAACAGGGACTCGTCCGTTTCGGTCGTTTCGTGAACGACATGGAGGGCGCCGGACGAGGTGACAGTTACATTGCGCTCGCCAAGTTCCTGCTCGACTGCCGGCGCGGGGGCAGCGAGTACGACCAAAGCCACGTCCCCGTGCAGCAGCAATACGAGGCCGTGGGCCACGCGGTTCGCGCGGCCTATCATTTCTCCGCCATGTCAGACGTGGCGGCGGAAACGCACGACACGGACTACCAGAGCGCGGTGCTGTCGCTCTGGGACAACCTCATCAACAAGAAGTACTACCTCACCGGCGGCATCGGCAGCGGCGAGACCTCGGAGGGTTTCGGACCGAACTACTCGCTGCGCAACGAGGCTTACAACGAGGCCTGTTCGAGCTGCGGCCTGATCTTCTTCCAATACAAGATGAACCTCGCCTACCACCACGCGCGCTACGCGGACTTGTACGAGGAAACCATGTTCAACGCGCTGCTCGGCTCGACCGATCTGGACGGCCGGAACTTCTACTACGACAACCCGTTGACCGAACACAAACCGCGCTACCCGTGGCACGTCTGCCCGTGCTGCGTGGGCAACATTCCGCGCACCCTGCTCATGATCCCGACTTGGACTTACGTGACGGGCGACGCCGGAATCTTTGTGAACCTCTTCGTCGGCAGTTCCATCAACGTCGAGCGCGTGGCCGGCACCGACGTCGAGATGGTGCAGAAGACGGATTACCCGTGGAGCGGCAACGTCGCCATCACCGTGAACCCGAGGCAGCCGCGCAAGTTCACCGTGTTCGTGCGCGTGCCCGATCGCGCCACGAGCGAGCTTTACAAGGCGAAACCCGCCGTCAGCAGACTCAAGTTGCTCACCGTGAACGGGAAGAAGGTTTCCGCCAGACCACAGAATGGCTACGCCGCCATCACGCGCGGGTGGAAGGCGGGCGACACAATTGAACTCGTGCTGCCAATGGAGATCCAGGTCGTGAAAGCGGACGAGCGCATCGCGGCGAATCGGGGCCGGGTTGCGCTTCGCCACGGCCCTCTTGTCTATAACGTCGAAGGAGTCGATCAGCCGAATCTGAATCTGGCTCCCGACCTGAAGTCGCTCGCCACGGAATGGCGCGGCGACCTGCTCGGCGGAGTCATGATCATCAAAGGGCGATGGAGCGACGGCAGTCCGTTGCTGGCCATCCCGAACTACGCCCGGGTGAACCGCGGAGCGACAAAGTCCCAGGTCTGGATGAAGGAATAGTTTCTTGGAAATCACCGCTGACACCCCGTTACACTAGGAATCGCAATGCCAACCCAATACACCATCGGCCTCGACTACGGCACCAACTCGGTCCGCGCGCTGGTCGTCGATGTCGCCACCGGCGCGGAGATTGCCACCGCCGTCTGGGGTTACGAACACGGCACGCAAGGCGTCATTCTCAGCCGCGACCCGAATCTCGCGCGGCAGCATCCCGCTGATTACATCAAGGGCGCCGAGGTCACCATCCGCCAGGCGCTGGCTGCGGCGCGGAAGCGCGTGCGCGGGTTCAAGGCGGAGCAGGTCGTCGGCATCGGCGTGGACACGACCGGCAGCACGCCGCTGCCGGTGGACGCGAAAGGCCAGCCGCTGGCGTTCCAGAAGAAGTTCGCAAACAACCCGGCCGCGATGGCGTGGCTGTGGAAGGATCACACCGGCGTGGCCGAGGCCGGGGAAATCACCGCCAAGGCCCGCGAACTGCGCCCGCAGTTTCTCGCGAAGTGCGGCGGCACTTATTCGAGCGAATGGTTCTGGAGCAAAATTCTCCACTGCCTGCGCACCGCGCCCGCCGTGTTCAACGCCGCGCATTCCTGGGTTGAACTCGCGGACTACGTTCCCGCCGCCTTGAGCGGAACGGAAGCGCCGGACAAGTTCACCGCCGGTGTTTGCGCCGCCGGCCACAAGGCCATGTGGAACGCGGGCTGGAACGGCTATCCCGACGCGGAGTTTCTCTCCAAGCTCGACCCGAAGCTCGGCGCATTGCGCGAGCGTCTGACCACGCGCGTGGCGACGGTGGACAAGTCCGTCGGCGGGCTGACTCCGGAGTGGGCCGCAAAGACCGGTTTGACCGCGGGCATTCCCGTGGCGGTTGGCGCGTTCGACGCGCATCTCGGCGCGATTGGTTCCGGCGTCACTCCCGGCGCGCTCGTGAAGATCATTGGCACGAGCACTTGCGACATCGCGGTTGCGCCGAGCACGGCGAAACTCGCGGACGTCCCCGGACTGTGCGGCATCGTGGATGGCAGCGTGTTGCCGGGACATTTCGGTCTGGAGGCCGGCCAGTCGGCGGTGGGTGACATCTTCAACTGGTTCGTGAATTACCTCCAACCGCTCGGCAAGGCCGGCACGCACGAGGCGCTCACGGCGGAGGCGGCAAAGCTCAAACCCGGCGAATCCGGCCTGCTTGCACTGGATTGGAACAATGGCAACCGGACCATCCTCGTCGATCAACGGCTCACGGGATTGCTGCTCGGACAGACGCTCTACACCACGCCGGCGGAAATCTACCGCGCGCTCATCGAGGCCACGGCGTTCGGCGCGCTGACCATCATTAATCGCTTCGAGGAATACGGCGTGAAGATCGAGCAGGTGCTGAACTGCGGCGGCATCGCCGAGAAGAACCCGGTGGTGATGCAAATCTATGCCGATGTGACAGGCCGCCCGATGAAGATCAGCCGCTCGGCACAAACCTGCGCGCTCGGCTCCGCCGTCGCAGCGGCGGTGGCGGCGGGAGTTTATCCCGATTTCGCCACCGCGCAGAAGCGGATGACAGGCCTGAAACCCAAGGTGTTCAAGCCGAACGCCAAGGCGCACACGGTTTACAAGCAACTCTACGTTCTCTATCGAAAGGTCCACGACGCCTTCGGCACGCGAGAGTGGAACGGGAACTTGCACGACGTGATGAAGGCATTGATTGAAATCCGCACCGAGGCGCGCGCGTGAGGGTGAACGTGATCAGTAATCAGTATTCAGTGATCGGTGCCCCAAAGCACTCCACGCGCTTCCTGATGATCCCGACATTTTACCTGCCAATCACTGATTACTGGACACTGATTCACTGATTACTGTTTAACGCTGCCCCATGCTCATCGAACTCAAAAAGTCCGTCTGCTCCGCCAACCTCGCGCTCGTCCGCTCCGGCCTGGTCATCCAAACCTGGGGCAACGCGAGCGGCATCGACCGCGAACGCGGACTGATGGTGATCAAGCCTTCCGGCGTGCCTTACGACGGGATGAAGCCGGAGCACATGGTCGTGGTGTCCCTCGAATCCGGCCAGGTCGTCGAAGGTTCATTGAAACCCAGTTCCGACACCCCGACGCACCTGGTTCTTTACCGAGCATTCCCGAGAATCGGCGGTGTCGTTCACACGCACAGTCTGTACGCAACCGCCTGGGCGCAGGCCCGGCGCGGCATTCCGTCGTACGGCACGACCCAGGCCGATTACTGGTTCGGGGACGTGCCCTGCACGCGTTTGCTGAAGCCGGCCGAGATCAAGAAGGACTACGAAGCCAACACCGGCCAGGCGATTGTCGAGACGTTCAAGAAGCTGGATCCGCTGCAACATCCAGCCGTGCTGGTCGCCAGCCACGGGCCGTTCACCTGGGGCGAGGACGTTCACGGAGCAGTTCACAACGCCGAGGTCCTGGAGTTCGTCGCGCGCCTCGCGAGCGAGACACTGCGGATCAATCCGGCCACCAAGCCCATGCAGCCAGTGCTTCTGGATAAACATTTTCTACGCAAACACGGCCCGAAGGCTTATTACGGGCAGAAATAGCTGACACCAAACAAACGAAGACCATGAAATCCAATCGATTCACACTGATTGCCGGGGCGCTTTGCGCGGCACTGGCCCTGACCGGATGCAACAAACAAGAAGGCGGCACCGGCGGTGGAACCACCGCGGGTGGCGGCGGCAAGAAGCTCAAGCTCGCCTTCGTCTCCAACACCGCCTCGCCCTTCTGGACCATCGCCCACGCCGGCGTGGATGCCGCGGTCAAGGAACTCAACGGCACCGTGGATGTGGACTTCCGCATTCCGTCCGACGGCCAGGCCGGCACGCAGCGGCAGATGCTCGACGATCTGCTGGCCAAGGGCATCGATGGCATTGCGGTCAGCCCGATTGATCCGGCCAACCAGACGGAGTTCCTGAACAAGATCGCCGGCCAGACGCTTCTCATCTGCCACGACAGCGACGCCCCAAAGAGCAAGCGCGCCTGTTACATCGGCACAGACAACACCGCGGCGGGTGTCGAGGCCGCCAAGCTCATCAAGGAAGCCCTGCCCAACGGCGGCAAGATCATGCTCTTCGTGGGCACGCTCGACGCGGCCAATGCGCAGGAGCGTTACGCCGGCATCAAAAAGGAACTCGCCGGCTCAAAGATCGAGATCATCGACGTGCGCACCGATGAAACCGACCGCGCCCGCGCGCAGAAGAATGTCGAGGACACGCTGGTGAAATATCCCGACATCGCCTGCCTTGTCGGCCTGTGGAGCTACAACGGCCCGTCGATACTCAACGGCGTCAAAAACAGCGGCAAGACCGGCGCGGTGAAGATCGTCTGCTTCGACGAGGAGGAGCAGACCCTGGCCGGCGTGGCCAGCGGCGCGATCTACGGCACCGTGGTCCAGCAGCCCTACGAGTTCGGACGCCAGTCCATCCTGCGCATGGCCAAGCACCTGCGCGGCGACAAAGAGGCGCTGGCCGGCGGAACCCAGATCGTTCCGACCTTGAGCATCAAGAAGGACGGAGTGGCGGAGTTCGCCGCCCGGTTGAAGACACTCACCGCCAAGTGAAATCCGCGCCGCCCCGAGTTTGAATCAGGCAACGGCGTTGGCACTCACCAGCGCCGTTGTCACATCCAGAACGCATGACCACTCCCCTGCTCCAGATGCGCGGCGTCGCGAAACGCTTTCCCGGCGTGATCGCGCTCGACAACGTCAGCATCGAGGTGGGAAAGGGCGAGGTGGTCGCCCTCTGCGGTGAGAACGGCGCGGGGAAATCCACGCTGATGAAGATCCTCGGCGGCGTCTATCAACCGGACGGCGGCGAGATTCTGGTCGATGGGAAGCCGGTCAAGATTCACAACGTCACCGATGCGATGAAACTGGGCGTCGCGTTCATCCACCAGGAATTGAACGTCCTCGACAACCTCGACGTGGCCGCAAACGTGTTCCTCGGCCGTGAGCCGGTCGTCAGCCCGTTCAAGCTCATCAACCGGCGAAAGATTTACGCCGACACCGAACCTTACCTGAAGCGTCTCGGCCTGGATGTCTCGCCGCGCACCCGCCTCGACAAGCTCTCCATTGCCCAGCAGCAAATGGTGGAGATCGCCAAGGCGCTCTCGCTCAACGCGCGCATCATCATCATGGATGAGCCGACGTC
>CAYQWK010000194.1:0-10864 GCA_964420805.1 uncultured Bifidobacteriaceae bacterium
CTCCTGATGCACCCTCCCCTGCCCGTCCGAACGCGTGAACGAGAACACCAGCGCGCCGACGAACGTAAAGCCCACCGACCACAAGTAAGTGTGCAGATCGTTGGCATCGTGTCCGAACATCAGGCACAAGCACGTGCCCAAGGCCGCAACCTGGGCCAGCGCCAGATCCACGAAGATGATCCCCCGCCGCACGACGTGCAGCCCGAAATAGACCAGGATTCCCGGCAACAACAGGCAGGCCAGCATCGGCCAGAACATGAAGTGAAGCGTGTCGGACATAATGTTCTCCGCCTAATTCCCGGCCAGCGCCTTGCCGAGCGACGCCACAAGCTGATCCATCCACGCGATGTATGTCTCGCCGCCCTTGCCGCCCGGCATTGGCCATACATCCAGCACTATGGCACCAGTGTGCCGCGCCACCGTCTCCGCGTAGCGACGGTCCCGGAACGGCTCCACCATGATGGCCTTAACACCCTCCGCCTTCATGGTCGCGCTCAACTGGGCGAGATGTGACGCGGACGGCGGAATGCCTGGCTTGGGTTCAAGAAACAAGTCCACGCGCACGCCGAAGCAGCGTGAGAAGTAGGGCCATGAGTTGTGGTAGGCCACCACCCGGCGGCCTTTGAAGGTATCCAACGACTTCTGCCATTGCGCCAGCTTCGCATCCAGTTCGCGGTTGAACGACTCCAGATTCGCAGCGAACAACGGCGCGGATTTCGCGTCCAGCCCCGCCAGCGCCTTCGCCAGATGTGCCGCCACGATCTTGGCGTTGGCGGGATCGGTTGTGTAATGCGGATTGCCCGCGCCGTGAACATCGCCTTTGGATCGGTCGAGTTCCGCCGGCACCTCCAGCAACTGCACGCCCTCACTGGCAACGATGCGGCCGGGCTGTCCGGACGCGATCCTGCCATTGCGCGCCTTCTCGATCAGCGGTGGCAGCCAGCCGGTTTCCAGTTCCGCGCCGCCTTCGATCAACGCGTCCGCCCGATTCAGCTTCACCACGAAGCTCGGCTTGGCATCCACAAAATGCGCGTCCTCGGTCGGGCGCGCGATGACAAACACATCCACGGCGTCGCCACCGATTTGCCGGGCCAGCGCCCCGAGGTCCGGCAACGTGGCCACGATGTTCAGTTTCGCCTGTGCCGCAAGCGCCATCGCGGCCGTAATCAAGGCAGCAACAAATGCTTTCGGATTCATGATCTGTTGAAGTTTCATGTCATGCCCCCATTCATCCTAGAACTGGTGCGCCGCGTGCGCGCCAAGAAGGAACTCAAATTGCAGCCATACCGAATGGTCCACGCCCACTCCGCGCCGGTCGTCGTAGTTGTATTGGAAACGCAGCTTCGAGAATTCCGACGGATACCAGGTCAGGTTTGGCGAGATACGCCAGCGCTCCGCCCGCTCCGAGTCGCGGCCCAGGCGGCTGCCGTCGAGCGTCAAAGGAAGTCTCTCATAGGCGCCACGTTCGCCCCTCACGAAGTCACCACGCAAACCGGCCACCCAGCCCTTGCGGAACCCGTAAAGAACCTGGGAGTAGAATCCCCAGTCCGTCACCGTCTCGCGCCCTAGCAACGCCGGGGTGCCAGTCCGCGCATCGACCACCTCACCATCGTCGGCCACGCCGTTGCCGTTCTCGTCCCAGTCAAATGCGCCGAGTTCGTACCGCCGCACCATCGCCTCGGTTTGCCAGGAGACGAATGGGAACCCGCCTTCCGACCGCGCCGGCTTCCATTTCCAGAAGCAATCGACGCCATAGATTTGTGTCGCGGTGTCGCCGCCCGCGCCGTTGTTGTTCGGGCCGAAAGCCCCGGAAGCGCCAAGCGCAAGGGTTTGATGATCCGTCAGTTCAAACGACGTGGCCAGCCGCGGGGTGAACAATAGATCCGCAAAGTCGCGCACTCCGCGATCATTGTCGGGATGGCGGAATCCAAATGGAACGCCTTCCTCTTCCTCGCCGCCATGACTGTGACCGGCGCTCCGGAAACTTGCCGCCGTTCCGCCGTGGCTGTCCTGGATACCCAGCGACAACTCCGTGAAGAACGGCATCGGGGCCAGCCAGGCCAGCCTCGCGCCTGGGTTACGCATTCCGTCCGCGCCAAACATCCGCGCGCTGATCAACGGCGCATCCACGAAGCCCCATGAGTGCGGGTGCTGCGAATTCAAGCGCCCGAAGTCGCTCAAGAGCTGGCCTCCGCGCAGTTGGAAATTCCACGGCAGCGCCGTCGTTTCGAGCCACGCCTCCTCCAATTCCAGGAATGATTCTCCTTCGGCGTCCAGCGAGTAGAGGATGTTTGCGTTTCCGCGCAGATACGGATCAACCGCGCCGCGCAGATTCATCTCCACGCCTTGCACGGTGAAACCACGCTGGTTGGGATCGTGCCCCCCTGGCTGCGTGCCGCCTTCAATGTCCTTCGCGCTGGAACCTCCAGCGGCAAAGGTCGCCACCATGCCCAGTTCCGCAAAAGCAGAACCGCGTCGCACCCGGATCGGATCCGCCGGTGACCACGCTTTTGGCTCCAAGCCGGGAGGAGGAAGCGCGACGGGTGCCGGCGTGGTTGAAGCAACGGGTATGTTCGTCCGTGCGGCTTGTCCTTTTTCTAAGGCGTCCACCTTTTGCAAAAGGGATTCGATAACCTTCTGCTGCTCGCGCAAGGCGCGCTTCAATCCATCCAACTCGCTTTCCTGTGCCATGGACGCACACGCGCCCAGGAGAATCATTCCACCAACGATCAAGTTCTTCTTCATTGTTCAATCCTGAATAGTTGTGCCAGCACGCCGTGCCGACACAGGTTTAACCACCGATCACCAAACAACACCAAAACACCAACACCAACCACCGACTTGGGATCAGGAATGAACAGGCGGGCCGCGCTCCGGATAGAGCGGGACATCGTGGGAAATGAAGAAAGACTCGAACGGCAGCGTGTCCGGGACCGGCAGCAGCGCCGGAAGCGGTACCGGCAAGCCCGTGACGGTCACATCCAACTGACCATGTTCCACCGCCGTGATGGCGCACCAATGCGCCGGCTGGCTCGAGTCAGAATGGAGCCAGTGGTGTAGTGCCGAATCACCAGAAGCCAGCGCAACAAAGATAACCGCCACTGCCAGCAGGACGGACACGGCCGACCTGCCGCCAGCGTCGAGAACCGTCTGAACGCGCCGGGTGATCATTTACTGCTCAGAGCAAACAGTCGGAAGATCATGGCGGCAACTTTATTCCTGCGTTCACGGAGGCAGTTGGAAGATAATCAGTGAGGAAGGTTATCGTTGTTCCACCGGCGGCGTGCAATGGGGTTGGTGGAAACCAACTGGCTGTTGGGCATGTTCTCTACATGCCCGTCGCAAAACGCAACGTTCGCGCCGTTGTTGTGGCGGTACGGCGCGACGTGTGACCCCGAAATCAAGGTCAGGAACATGTCCACCGCGTTGACCGAAGCGCCATAAAAGGGCGTGTTCATCGAATCGCCAATAGCCAGCATGTCGGAAGGCTCGCGCACTCTGGACGGAGGGATGCGGTAGTAATCAACATTGGGCATTGTTCCACGCGGCGATCCAAGACCGAGTTCACTTATGGCCGCATACGCGGAGATGTTCGTGGCCCTCGTTCCGAATGCGTTGTAGCCGTAGCTGCCGGTCCACGCGATGAAACCGGGGAACCACACGAATGAGTTCTTGCCCTTGAAGCCCGGGCAATCCAGCACCTTGTCGCGGCCCAGTCGATAGGGGCCAATGTAGTCGTACCACATTTTGCCCGTCTGAAAATCTGCGCTGTACGGATAGAGTTCCTCGTCGTCGGCGAAAGCCTGAAGTGCGATGCCCAGTTGGCGCAGGTTGCTTTTGCAGGCGGTGTTCTTGGCCGCGACCTTGGCGCGTGCCAGCGCCGGCAACAACAGGGCGGCGAGAATCGCGATGATCGCGATCACCACCAGCAATTCGATCAGCGTGAAGCCGCGAATGTGTTGTCCGGCCTTTTTCATCTTTGACAGCCTCAATCAGTAGCAGGCGCGACGCCATCAAACCCCAATTCCCACTCCGACGCAACCGCCCTGAACATCGGATCGCATCGCAATCCGCGGCGCCGTCCGCCGATCGGGCCACAAACGCCTCAATTCGCGTCTCTTCGCCTCCATTCGCGGTTTCCCGACTTCGCGGATCAGCGCGGGCACAATCCGGTTGCCAACGCCAACCGCGCCTTTCAACCTCATCCGCATGTTGACAAAGAACCTTACTTTCAGCCCGCGCGCGTCCGCCGCGACGAACCATTTTCAACTCCTTCGCGCGCTCTTTTGCGGAACCGTGCTCGCGCTTCTCGGCGCTGGTTGCGCCACCACTGAAACCGGCCGCTGGCAGTTGAAGGCCTTCTCCGACGATCAGGAGATGCAACTCGGCCTTTCCGCCTTCGAGCAGATGAAGAAGGAAGTGCCGATCAGCAAAGACCCCGCCGCCAATGCGCTGGTGAAGCGCGTCGGCGAACGCATTGCCGCGCAGGCGAAAAG
This sequence comes from uncultured Bifidobacteriaceae bacterium, assembly GCA_964420805.1. Lineage (GTDB taxonomy): Bacteria > Verrucomicrobiota > Verrucomicrobiia > Limisphaerales > SIBH01 > JANNGC01. The sequence goes on from CAYQWK010000194.1 coordinate 4,497, forward strand.
CCGGCTTCCCAAAGCGCAATGGGAATTCGTGGTCTTCGAAAGCAAGGAGGCCAATGCCTTCTGCCTGCCCGGCGGCAAGGTCGGCATTTATACCGGCATCCTGCCCATCACCGCGAACGAGGCCGGACTCGCCACCGTCATCGGCCACGAGGTCGCCCACGCTTCGCAACACCACGGCAACGAACGCATGAGCATCGCCTCCGTAGTGCAGAAGGGCACGCAGTACGCCGGCGACTGGATGGGCACCAAAATCTCCCCGCAGAACGCCCAGTACGCGACCATCGTCCTCGGCGGCCTGGGCAAATATGGAGTCGAACTGCCCTATGGTCGCCGGCAGGAATCCGAAGCCGACCAGGTCGGCCAGCTTTACATGGCCCGGGCCGGCTACGATCCCGAGGAGACCGTGAAGTTCTGGGAACGCTTCAAGGCCTCGCACAGCGGCCAGCAAAAGACCTCGTCCCTCCTCAGCACTCATCCGCTCGACGACGAGCGCATCGCCAACCTGAAGAAGTGGATGCCGGAGGCGAAGAAAGCCGCCGCAGAAGCCAAGGTGGGCCGCTGACACCAACTGGCACGTCCGGCTCAAATATCGCTCCGGGGCAACAGAATCGAAAATCCTCGCGCTCAATCACCATCGTCTGCTTGCGCGCGGACGCGGGTTTGGGGCAGGTTCTGCGCGCCTTGAAACGCGCGCACCGTCCTGAGATCCCTCGCAAGACGATTTATCGTCTCTCGGTCTATTTACGCTGCCTGCACCGGCTGAAGGCCAACAACATCCGTACCGTTTCCAGCGAAAGCCTGGCCAAGGTCGCCGGAGTCAAGTCCACCCAGTTGCGCAAGGACCTCACCTATTTCGGCCAATTCGGCACGCGCGGCCTTGGCTACGACGTGGAGCAGCTCGAACAGATGATCGGCGAGTTGCTCGGCACGAGCAGCCTGCAACCCGTCGTGCTCGTGGGCGTGGGCAACCTCGGTGCGGCGCTGCTTTCCTACCGAGGTTTCCAGCAGGAAGGCTTCGAGATCGTGGCTGCCTTCGATGTCGCGCCGCAGCGACCCAAAGGCAGGCAGCCCGCCATGCCCGTGCATCCAATGGACAGGCTGTCGGAGATTGTCCACGAGAAGCACGTGAAGATGGCCATCCTTACCGTGCCGCCTTCGGCCGCGCAGGAAGTCGCGAACGTGCTCGTGACCTGTGGCGTGACGGGCATCCTGAACTTCGCTCCCATCGTCCTTTCCGTGCCGGAGGAAGTGATGGTGAGCAACGTGAACCTCGCCATCGAACTGGAGAACCTCAGCTACTTCATCCAGCAATAACGAGTGTCCAAGGCGCAGCGTAAATTCCCGTGTCCTGAGACCGCGCAACACACGCGGATTGAACGCTTCCTTCCCTCGAAACGGGATTTTCGCAGCCGCCGCTGTGAATTGGCGGCCATTTATCCGCCAGTAATAGATGGCTGCACCTTCACAGGTGCGGCGACGGTTCTGGATTCAAAGGCGCGAATTAAGACTCGGCGAGTTCTCTCCCTGCTCTGTTCCGTGGCCTTGCTGCTCGGCGGATGTTCCGGCCCGAAAGTGAACCCCTATCTCGCCGACCCCGTTGCGCCATCGCCGCGCCCAAAGCCCCAGGCAGCCACGCCTGTTCCAGCCGCGCCTACAAACGTAACCTTGCCGACGGCCGCGCCAACAACTCGGTGGGGCACGGGCTGGGTGCCGCTGGCGCAATGGGCAGCGGCCTCAAATCTCACGCCGCCCCGTGCCTCGACTTACGGAACGACAAGCCGCTACGCGGTCGTGACACCGCGCGGAACCTGCCTGCTGACCATTGGCTCCCGGCAGGCGCAGTGGGCCGGCACCTCGATCTGGCTGGGGTTCACGCCTCAGATTATCGGGGGGCAGCCTCATGTTCACGCCATCGATGTTGAAAAAACACTCGACCCGCTGGCGGATTCGCGGCCGTGGCGCGCGGCGGGCCGAACCATCGTCCTCGATCCTGGCCACGGTGGCCCGGACAGCGGCACGCGCGGCGTGAATGGGCAGTTGGAGAAGGACTTCACGCTCGACTGGGCGCGGCGGCTCGAAACGCTGCTGGTGCAATCGGGCTGGCGCGTGGTGCTGACCCGGAATGCAGACATGGAGGTCACCTTGCAGGAGCGCATCGCCATCGCGGATCGCGCCGGGGCCGACCTGTTCATCAGCCTGCACTTCAATTCCGTCGCGCCGCAAACCGGTCCGTCAGGCATCGAAACCTATTGCCTCACCCCACCGGGTTCTCCCTCGACGCTGGTGCGGAATTATCCGGATGATCCGCAAACCAAATTCCCGAACAACGCATTCGACCACGCGAACGCCCAACTCGCCGTGCGCCTGCACCGTGAACTGCTTGACCACACTCGCGCCCCGGACGGCGGCGTGCGACGGGCACGTTTCATGACCGTGCTGCGAGGTCAAAACCGCCCGGCGGTGCTGATCGAGGGCGGATATCTTTCCAACCCCGACGAGGTGCGTCTGGTCGCCACTCCCGCCTACCGGCAAAAACTCGCGGCGGCGGTGGCATCCGCTTTGAAGCAGATATGAACGGCGCCACCCCTGAGCTGAAATACGCCGGCGATGGCGGCGCAACAAAGCCACGCCGCGTCTTGATCGTGGGTTGCGGATACGCCGGTCTGCCGCTCGGGGCCGCGCTGGTTCAACGCGGGCACCGCGTGTTCGGGCTGCGACGAACCGCCGCCGCGGCGGCCGAGATGGCGGAGGCCGGCATCGCACCGCTTTTGGGCGACATCGCGATGCCATCCACGCTGGAGGTTCTGCCGCGCGGGTTCGACTGGGTGGTGAACTGCGTCTCCGCCAGCGCAGGCGGCGTGGACGATTACCGCCAGACCTACCTCGAAGGGACACGAAACTTGCTGGCATGGCTCGAACCGTCACCGCCGCGGGCTTTCGTGTACACCAGCAGCACCGGCGTTTATGGCCAGGACGACGGCTCGGTGGTGACAGAGGAAAACCCCGCGACCCCGGAGGGCGAAACCAACCGCGTGCTTGTGGCGGCCGAGGCGTTGCTGCTCGATGCGGCGCGCACGCGAGGGTTCCCGGCAATGGTAATGCGGTGCTCGGGAATTTACGGGCCAGGCCGCGGATACTGGCTGCGCGAATTCCTCGCTGGCCGCGCGGTCATGGAAGGCACGGGCGACCGCTGGTTGAACATGATTCACCGCGACGATGTCGGAACCGCCGTGATGAACGCCCTTGAACGCGGTCAGCCGGGAGAGATTTACAATGTGTCGGATGACGAACCGGCGCGGCAACGCGAAGTCTTCGCATGGCTCGCGCAAAGGCTCGGCCGCGCCATGCCGCAGTCCGTTCCCGAAGGCGCGGCCGTTCGGCGGCGCGGGGCAACAAACAAGGCCGTGTCCAATCGCAAGCTCAGGCTGGCATTGGGTTGCGAATTGAAGTACCCAACCTTCCGTCAGGGATACGAGGCGGAACTGGCCGCAGTCGGCATGACATGAGCGAAAAATCTCGCGGCATGTTTCCGAAGGCGTGCTAGTCTGGCCGGACTGATTTCCAAACCATGAAACTTGCAGTTCAAATTGTGGCGTTGCTGGCCGCCCTTGTTTTGCCGGCCGCCGCGCAGGACACGGAGACGACGCTGATTTCGTCCCGGCACACCAACGGCGTAAAGACCCCAAAGGTGCTCGTGCCCGGACCGGACGACTCCCGCATCGCGCGGATCGCCGCGGCCATTCTCGAACGCAATCATTACAACCAGCAGCCGATTGACGCCTCCGTCTCGACAAACTTCTTCGCCAAATACCTCGACGCGCTCGACCCCGCGCACATGCTTTTGCTCCAGTCGGACGTGAAGGAGTTCGAGGGCAGCAAGACAAGGCTGGCAGAGGACGCATTGAAGAAGGGCGAGACCGCCGTGGCCGAGAACATCTTCATGCGTTTCATGGAGCGCCTGGTGCAGCAGGTGGAATACGCGACCAACCTGATCCAGACCGAGAAATTCGACTTCAACACCAAGGACCGCGTCTTCGTGAACCGCAAGGACCAGCCGCGGCCAGCCACCCTCGATGAGGCTAAGAAACTCTGGCGCGACCGCGTGCGCTACGAATACCTCCAGGAAAAGCTCAACAAGCAGAAACCCGACGAAATCAAAAAGACCGTGGCCGGCCGTTACACGCGGCAGCTCAAGATGCTCCAGGAGTTCGACAGCGACGAGGTGTTCCAAATCTACCTCAGTTCACTCACGCACGTTTACGATCCGCACTCCGACTACATGGGCAAGCCCGCCGCCGACAATTTCAACATCAGCATGCGCCTTTCCCTCTTCGGCATCGGCGCGCTCCTGCGTTCCGAGGACGGCTACTGCAAGATTCAGGAACTTATGGAAGGCCCCGCCAAGAAGAGCGGCCAGGTCAAGCCCAACGACAAGATCATCGCGGTTGCCCAGGGCACCAATCCGCCGGTCGATGTCGTGGACATGAAACTCAACAAGGTCGTCGAACTCATCCGCGGCCCCAAAGGCACCGAGGTCCGCCTCACCGTCGTCCCGGTGGACGCTCCCGATTCCTCGTTCCGCAAGGTCGTCTCCCTCATCCGCGACAAAATCGCCCTCGAAGATTCCGAGGCGAAAGCGCGCATCATCGAGGCATCCAACGGCAACGGCGAACCCGTTCGTTACGGCTTCATCGACCTTCCTTCGTTCTATGCCGACCTCCGCGACCGTTCTCCCAATCGCAAGAGCACTACCACCGACGTCGCAAAGCTCATCAAGAAGCTCAAGGCCGAGCACATCGCGGGACTGATCATTGATTTGCGGCGCAACGGCGGCGGATCCCTTGAGGAAGCAATCAACCTCACCGGCTTGTTCATCAAGGAAGGGCCGGTCGTGCAGGTCCGCGACCCGGACGGACGCGTAACCGTGGACAAAGACACCGACCCCACCCTGCTCTACGATGGCCCGCTCGTAGTTCTGACAAGCCGTTTCAGCGCCTCCGCATCCGAGATCATGGCCGGCGCGCTGCAGGATTACGGCCGCGCGGTAATCGTCGGCGACACTTCCACCCACGGCAAAGGCACTGTGCAGACCCTCCTCGAACTCAAGGACATCCTCCGCACCACCAATGAACTAGGCTCGATGAAAATCACCATCCGCAAGTTCTACCGCGCCAGCGGTTCATCCACGCAACTCAAGGGCGTGACGCCGGACATCATTCTCCCGTCCGTGAACAACCACGCGGATGTGGGCGAGGCCGCCATGCCTGGCGCGTTGCCGTGGGACACAATCCCCAGCGCACGTTACGAGCCGGTGAACATTGTCCCGCCCGTCCTCGGGGAACTGCGAAAGCGCTCCGATGAACGCACCGCCAAAGACAAGGACTTCGCCTTCATCCGCGACGAAATGACCCGTTTCAAAAAGACCAAGGAGGACAAGACCATCTCGCTCAACTGGCAGGAACGCTTGAAGGAGAAGCGCGACAACGAGACGCGCAGCGAAGCCCGCAAGAAGGAACTTCGTGCCCGGCCCGAGCCGAAGGAGAAATTTTACGAAATTACTCTCAAGAATGCCGCGTTACCTGGCCTCCCGGAACCCACCAACTATTGGGCTGCCGCCATGTCCAAGACCAACGAACCCGCCAAGGAGACCATCGTCACGCTCACCAACGACATCGGTCGCGTCGTCACCATCACCAACTCGCCGAACAAGAATGTGACGAAGACCGACGACAACGATGAAGGTGAGTCCGGCGATGTGGCCAAAGACGATGCGCCCGTGCCGCCCGTGGACCCGACGCTCGATGAGGCCTGGCGAATCCTGAAAGACCTGATCGCGTTGACCGGCAAAGGCGGGGCGATGGTCGGAAAAGCCAAATAGCGCGCACAAGCCCCAGCCATCCGGCATTTTCCGACTCAAGGCAGAGTGATTTTCATGCAAACATACTGCACGAAAGTGTAATTGCTTCGGCCGGCCCTGTTCTTCGTCACGCCCTTGAAGCGAGGGCGATCGGTTACCGCCATCGACTTGGCCTTCTTCGCCGCAACCTCGCCCCCGACATACATTCCTCGCGACGTCCCTGCTGCGTTCCGCAAATTGAAGACTCACGCCGCTTGACGAAGGCACGCGCCCTCTCCCGCGCGTTTGTGATCCAAGGAGCCGACAGCGCCGCCGCCTACTGCCGCTGAGACTACGGCAATGCCTGCCGCCGGCGATTCGCCTCGAAGAAGAAAACTTGCGGCAATGGCAACACAGACGGACTTGCTGCTGACCGCGTTGGGCAGCCAACCATGTTAAGTCTTCTGTCAATACTACAATGGAGAGACCACAAAGTACCGCACGGACAGCTTGCAAGAATTCAAGAGAGTCG
>CAYQWK010000195.1:0-7898 GCA_964420805.1 uncultured Bifidobacteriaceae bacterium
CGCTGCGACGAGTGGCACCGCGTCCAGCGGCGCAACGGACGGCCTCACGCCCTCCGTTCCGTCCGCTCTGCGCGGACGGGGTTGTCGCAGCGCGACAACCGCCACCTTGCAAGTGGTGAGCCTTCATCATGGCGGCGAAGAACCGTTTCGGAGGCTACCGTGAGAACTTATGATGACCGGGGAAACGTTTGGGAAGCCGTCGTGAAAACTCACGATGATCAGAGAGACGTTTCGGAGGCTACCGTGAAAACCCACGATGACCGGGGAAACGTTTGGGAAGTCGTCGTGAAAACTCACGACGGCCATTTCCATACATTTTTGGCCTCTTTTTCATGCCGATTGGGAGGGGTGTAGCGTTTTGACCGGTGCCCGAAGGTGGTTTGGTGCTGGATTGCGAGGTGGACGACGATCGGAATGGTGCAGGGGGACGGCGAGAGGGAAGTGGGACCACAAAATGTTGGGGTAGCCAGTGGGGTGAGGCACAATTGCCCGGAGGTGAAGAAAATTGCAGAAAACCCGTGATTTTTAGGGGCTTTTCGATACTCTCAGGTCCGTTAGAGACGGTCCGCACCGATCGGTTCCTCAAGTTTGGCTGTGGCCCTGTGAATAACTTCCCACAAGATGTGGTGGGTTTCGACTTTACAGGGCGGGCTGGAATACTATTTGTAGGAACCACCATGTATCTCAAGAACCTCACGATGTTCGGCTTTAAGTCGTTTGCCGACAAGACATCGCTGAATTTTCAACCCGGCGTCGCGGCCATCGTCGGCCCCAACGGGTGTGGCAAGTCCAACGTCTCTGACGCAATCCGTTGGGTTTTGGGCGAGCAATCCGCCAAGGCCCTGCGCGGCGGCGAGATGGCAGACGTGATCTTCAACGGCACGGACGGGCGCAAGCCTTTGGGCATGGCCGAAGTGTCCCTGACAATCGGCGCGGTGGACGAAGAACACCTGAAGGCGGCGGGAGTCGAAATCAGCTACAACGAGGTTACCGTCACGCGTCGCGTTTTCCGGGATGGCGGCAGCGAATATTTCATCAACAAGACTCCCTGCCGGTTGAAGGACATCCAGCAGCTCTTCATGGGCACGGGCATGGGCAAGACGAGCTACTCGATCATGGCCCAGGGAAACATTACGCAGATTCTCTCCAGCAAGCCCGATGACCGGCGGTTGGTTTTCGAGGAAGCAGCGGGCATCACCAAGTTCAAGGCCCAGAAGCGCGAGGCGTTGCGCAAGCTCGACGCCACGGAGCAGAACCTCTTGCGCGTGCAGGATTTGATCCGCGAGGTGAAACGCCAGATCGGGTCGCTGCAGCGGCAGGCCGGCAAGGCCCGGCGCTACAAGCAAATTGCCGACGAGTTGCGCCATCTGGAAACGCAACTGGCACGGCATCAGTTCGACGTGTTGCAGGCCGAGATCGCGGAGCGCAACGCCACGGCCGAGCGGTTGCGTGCCGAAATGGAGGAATCGTCCGCATCCGTGCTGCGCGTCGAAGATGAGATTTTGCAACTGCGCGCGCGTTTGTCCGAGTTGGAGGAGCAAATCGCCGCGTCCCAGCACAAGGGGATGGAGTTGAAGGGCGAGGCGGATCGCCATGAAAGCCGCATTCATTTCAACGACGAGCGCCTGCGCGAACTGGAGCAGCAGAACGGGCGCGCCTTGCAGGAAATCACCGAGGCCGAGGAACGCGTGCGCGTGGCCGAAGATGAGTTGGCATTGGTCACGGAAAGACTCGCCACTTCGCAGGCGACGTTGGAGCAGCACCGCGACGCGTTGCAGGAGAAGCGCGACGCGTTGCAGGCCGTCGAGCAGCAGATGATCACGAAGCAGGAGGACCTGCGGCGCGCGCAGTCGGAGACCTTCGCCGCCGCCCAGCAACTCACGCGCTCGCGCAATGAAATCAACGCGCTGGATTTGCAGAAACAGGGAAATGTCGTTCGCCTGGAGAAACTCTCTGCGGAGAAGATTCAGTTGGAGGAAGAGCGGGTCCGGCTCGAAACACGGCTTGGCGAGTTCGCCGCCAATGTTGAAGCGGAGAAGCTCAGCGTCCAGACCTGTCGCGGCACGGTCGAGGAACGCCAGCAGCGGTTGCGGGAAATCCACCAGGAGCTGAACGCGGTGTCGCAATCGCTCGATGTTCTGGTGCGCGAGCAGGCCGAAAAGCGTTCCCGCGTGAACGTCCTCGAACAGCTCCAGGAATCACACGAGGGATTCAGCGCCGGCGCGCTGGCGGCTTTGAAGCAGTCACAGGCGGTGCTGGGTTCGCTGGCTGACCGTATTCGCGTGCCGGATGAATTCGTTAGTGCCATTGAGACGGCTCTGGGCGGTCATTTGCAACTGGTGTTGACCGAGAACCCCGAGGCAGCGCAGGCGATTCTCGCCGACTTGAACGCGAACAAGAAGGGCCGCGCGAGCGTGGCCGCGCTTGGCTTGAAATCCGCCGCTGCTTTCCCCGCCGCGGATGAAAGCCAAACCGCGAAGCTGGCTGCGCATCAGGCGGTTCACGCCTTGGGCGCGGTCAACGGCGACGAATCGATCCAGCCTCTGCTGGCGGCGCTGCTGGGCCGGACGTGGATCGTGGCCGACCTTCCAACCGCGACGGCGGCATGGCGTGACACGGAGGGAGCGTTTGATTTTGTGACGCGCGGCGGCGAGTTGCTGAACCGACACGGCATTTACACCGGCGGCACAACAAACGCGAACGGCAACAAGGCGGCGTCTTCAATCCTCGGCCGCAAGAACCAAATCGCAGACCTTCAGGCGCAAATCGCGAAGCTGCTGGAGCAGTCGAACGAAGTGAGCCGCCGCAAGGGCGCATTGCAAAGCGAGCAGACGGCGTTGCAAGCCGGCCTCCAGGAGGCGCAGACCGAGTTGCGCGCGCAGGAGGTTGCCATTGCGACGCATGAAGGAGAGTTCAAGGCGCTGCAAAACTCGCTGCGCGTGCTGCACCAGAAGATCGACACGGTCGTTTACGAGGTGCAGAGCCTTGCGGCGCAGGAGCAGGAGGGGTTGCAAAAGCGGGCGGCCCTTGCGGCGCGACTTGGCGAGCATGAGGAGCGCGAGCGCGGTCTTCAGGCGAGGGTTGCGGAGTTGAACGGGACAATTGATGAGTTGCGCCTCCAGCGCGACACGGCCACGCAGGTCTTGAGCGAGGCCAAGGTGGCGCTGGCGACGGAGGAACAACTTTGCGCCTCGTTCGCCAGGCAACGCGCGCCGTTGGAAACGCGCATCCGCGAGTTGAGCACACTGGCGCATCAGCGCCGGAACGAGATTGCCACGTTCGTTCAGCGCAAGGAGCAGGCGGTGCGCGAGATCGAGCAATCGCGCCGCGAGATTGAACGATTAACCCACCAGCGCGAAATCGTCAGCTCCCAGACGGCGGAGTTGGCCGGCCAGAAGGGCGCAGTTGAATCCGAGGTCAGCGAGCGCGAAGAAGGCTTGCGTGGGCAGCGCAACCAGCTCACCGCACTGCAACAGCAACGCGGCTCGATTGAGGTTGAACTCGCCCAGAAGACTATGGCCGTCCAGAACCTGCGTGAGAAGATTCAGCAGAAGTACTCGATCAACCTTGATGATGTGCGCAGCGAGTGCATCACCATCACTTACGCTGAGGAGGGAGCTGCGCCGAAGGTTGAGACATTGACCCCGGAGGAAATGGCGGCGTCGGGCGCGGGCACAAACTGGGAGGCGATCGGCGAACAGGTGCAGGCGTTGCAGAAACGCCTTGAGGAGATTGGGCCGGTGAACCTCGTGGCCATCGAAGAATATGAGGAGACCGAGCAGCGCTACAATTTCCTCACCACGCAATGCGACGATCTCGTCAAGGCAAAGGCCGAACTGGTGGATGTGATCAATCGAATCAACACGCAGACCAAGGAGATGTTCACGCAGACGTTCCTGCAAATCCGCGACAATTTCCGGAACATGTTCGTGGAGATTTTCGGCGGCGGCAAAGCCGACCTCATCCTCGTGGACGAGAACGATGTGCTGGAATCCGGCATCGACATCGTGGCGCGTCCGCCCGGCAAGCAGTTGCAAAGCATCTCGCTGCTTTCCGGCGGCGAGCAGACGATGACCGCCGTGGCACTCTTGTTCTCGATTTACCAGGTGAAGCCCAGCCCGTTCTGCGTCCTCGACGAGTTGGACGCGCCGTTGGATGAGTCGAACATCAACCGCTTCCTCCGTGTCCTCCAGCGGTTCCTCGAACATTCGCAGTTCGTGATCATCACGCACAACAAGCGCACCATCGGCATGGCTGATGTGCTCTACGGTGTGACGATGCAGGAGCACGGTGTGAGCAAGATCGTGAGCGTGAAGTTCCACAAGGCGAATGAACCGGTCTCGACGAGTACCACTGCTGCGGCGGCGCCCCTGGTGCCGCCTCCACCAGGGCCGACGGTGGATCAGATTGAGGATACGCCACACTCGCGCGAAGAAACCCTGGAAGTTTCCGCGATCAAATAGCGCGGGCGTTTATGGGCTTGCGACGCATTTTGGCCGTTTGCTACAAGAGCGCCGCCTGATTTATGGCAGCAATTGGCCGATTCCAGAAGGGTGACGATATCTTCTACGCCAAGGTGGTGGACGGACAAGTCTATCGCCTTCAAGGGGACGTATTCGGCTCACCGTCCTTCGACAAAAAACCCACGCCGACGAAGGGACTGCGCACCCTGACACCGGTCAACCCCACCAAGATTATCGCGGTGGGACTGAACTACGCGGATCACGCGCGGGAATCAGGCAAACCGCTGCCAAAGGAGCCGCTGTTCTGGTTCAAGGCCACGACGTCGCTCATCCCGGATGGATCGAAGATCGAGGTTCCATTCGCAAACCACCGAACCGACTACGAGGCGGAACTCGCCATTGTCATCGGCCGGCGCGTGCGGAACGTTACCCCGGCCGCGGCGGCGAGATTCATTTTCGGTTACACTACGGCCCAGGACATCAGTGACCGGACCATTCAGAACTCGGAGAGCCAGTGGTGCCGGTGCAAGTCATTTGACACCTTCACGCCGCTCGGGCCGTACGTAGAGACAAAGATCGATCCGCATGATTTGACCATCCAACTTTTCCAGAATGGTCAGCTTCGGCAGAACTCGAACACGAGCCAGTTGATCTTCAACTGCTACCAACTGGTCAGCTTCATCTCCACGAACATGACGTTGCTCCCCGGCGACGTGATCCTCACCGGCACGCCGAGTGGCGTGGGACCGATCGAAAGCGGCGATCGGCTGGAGGTGCGGATTCAGGGCCTGGCTCCGCTGGTTAATACAGTAAAGTGAGAGGAAAAGGCGGAGTCGAGAGCTGCACCGCACCTCAAACTCACATTTTCGCTTCAGATTTTGCATGCTCTCAAGGTTTGTACAATGCGGGTTGCGTTCGAAGTCATTCGCTATTGCCGCACGGCGACGAGTCCTTGCTTTGGCTCGAATGTTTGGCTGAACTCGCCATTCGCGAACATTCTGAATTGAACAGATCACTCAAAGAAGCGGACGAACTGGTTGCCATCCTGACCGCCTTGCGCAAATCCGCGCGCGGTTGACGGGACGGATACTCCCTCACACCTCTCACTTCACAACTATGCGCTGGTCACAAGGTTTCATCCCCACCCTCAAGGAAACTCCCGCTGAAGCGGAGATCACGTCACACAAACTCCTCCTGCGCGCCGGGCTTATCCGTAAACTGGCAGGCGGTCTCTACACGTTCCTTCCGCTCGGTCTGCGTGCACTGCGCAAGGTCGAGGAGATCGTGCGCGAGGAAATGGATCGCGCGGGAGCGCTTGAAGTGCTCATGCCCGCGCTCCAGCCGCCGGAGATCTGGCAGCGTTCCGGCCGTTATGAGACCGCCGCCGAGGTGCTCTTCAAAGTCCGCGACCGCGCGAAGAAGGAATGGGTCATGAGCCCGACCGCCGAGGAGGTCATCACCACATTGGCCGCCGGTGAAATTAATTCTTATCGCCAGATGCCGGTGAACTTCTACCAGGTGAGCGTGAAGTTTCGGGATGAAATCCGCCCGCGCTTTGGCCTCATGCGCGCGAAGGAGTTCATCATGAAGGATGCCTACAGCTTCGATGTGAGCGATGAGGCGGCCATGGCGAGCTACAAAAGGATGTATGACGCCTACAAGCGCATCTTCGACCGCTGCGGTTTGCAAAATTTTCCCGTCGAGGCCGACACGGGTGTCATCGGCGGGAACTACTCGCACGAGTTCATGGTTCCGGCGGACACCGGGGAGAACGACGTCGCCTATTGCGAGGCGTGTGGTTACGCGGCGAACATCGAGAAGGCGACCAGCGGCATTCCCGCAACGGCCGCCCGCGACATCGGAGCCGCGTTGGAGAAATTCCCCACACCCGGCGTCGTCACCATCGAGGCATTGAGCAAGGAGCCATACAAGGTTGCCGCCAATCGTCAGATCAAGACCCTCGTTTATATCGCTGACAGCAAGCCGGTTATCATCCTCGTGCGCGGCGACGATCAGTTGAACGAAACCAAATTCATGGCGCGCACCGGTGCCGTGGCCGCGCGCCCGGCCACGCCCGATGAGATTCTGGCCTTGCTCGGTGCCAGACCGGGATCGCTCGGCGCGGTGACAAAGGTCCCGGATATGGTGGCAACCGGGACGATCCAGGTGCTGGCTGACGAGCGTCTTCGTGGCGCGAACGATATGACCACAGGGGCGAACGAGGACGGGTTCCACCTCCGCAATGTTTCTATGGAGCGCGATATCCCGGTTACCAAATGGTGCGACCTTCGCACCGTGGCCGCCGGCGAGCCGTGCGCGAAATGCGCAAAGCCGCTCAAGATTCGTCGCGCCATCGAAGTCGGCCATGTCTTCAAGCTCGGTACGAAATACAGCGAGAAACTCGACGCAACCTTTCTTGCCGAGGACGGCTCGCGCCAGCCATGCGTCATGGGCTGCTACGGCATCGGCGTCACGCGCACGCTTCAGGCCATTATCGAGCAGTGCAACGACAAGGACGGGATCGTTTGGCCCAAGTCAGTCGCGCCGTACACCGTTTGCATCACTCCGCTCGGTGTCGTGCCGGACAGCGAGGTGATGAAGCTCGCCGAGGAAATCTACTCGCAACTCACTGTCGCCGGTGTTGACGTGATCCTCGACGATCGCGACGAGCGGCCCGGGGTCAAGTTCAAGGACGCGGACCTGGTTGGGTTCCCGATCCGTGTTGGCATCGGCGAGAAGTCGCTGGCCAAAGGTGAGATCGAGATCAAGCCACGCGGCGGTGCTCTGCTTTCTGTGAAGAAGGAAGATGCGGTTGCGCGCGTTCTTGAAGCTGTGCGCGCTTAAGATTTTCTCTGCTCACGGTGCGGAGACCAGCACCGCGCGGTAGTAGCTCTCCGGGCCGCCGGCCGCGGTACCGGTCCATTTCGTGGTTGCGCCGGTCGCGATGATGTTGCCGCTGATGGGTTGCCAATCGGGATTGGTGAGACTGGCGCTGCGCTCGATGCGATAGGTGTAACCTGCTCTGGTTTTCAACTGCGCGGTGATATTGCCGCCTTGCGAGCGGAACGTGGCGAGGCGCAATGGTTCTGGCCCGCGACCCTTGATCATAGTGAAGCTGTCTTGAATCGCACCGGTTTCGCGCAGAAAGCGCGCATCCAGGCGGTGACCATCCACATCGATGACCATTGAGCCGAGTTGGGCGAGGCCGGTGAACGAAGCGGGGTGTTTGAGATATTGCCCGGCCGGGATTTCTGAATGTCCTGGCGTCACCCAACCTGAGCTTCCGCACACGATGTACACCGCACCTTCGTGCGCCGACGGCCCGGTGCTGGTTTTAAGGTATGGACCACTGTCGCCGATGCGTCCGCGTCGCGACTCCTTGGCCATCGACGCCGTGAAGGTCGCGACCAGCCCGTAGTGACCGTCAATCAACAA
>CAYQWK010000195.1:7908-10825 GCA_964420805.1 uncultured Bifidobacteriaceae bacterium
ACATGGTGCGCTCGTAGTTGTGGCTGTGACCGCACAAGACGAGATCGACACCGTAGGCTTCGAGAATCGGAACCACCCGTTCGCGCATTTCGATCAGCTTGCCGCCGGAGTCTGATGGTGAATCCGAATAGTGCGAACCGTGCGTGTAGGGCGGCGAATGCCAGAAGGCGATCAGCCAGTCGTTGGTGTTGGCAGCCAGGTCCTGTTCCAGCCAGGTGAGCATTGGGTCGCCAAGGGCACGGCTCGAAACCTCGGAGTCGATGCAGATGAAATGGATATTCCCGTAGTTGAAGGAGTAGTAGCGCTCGTTGCCGGAGGGGATGCCGCCTGCCTCGCCATTTTCAGGGAAGGAGAAACTGTCCAGGTAGGCGGGAGCATCAGGGCCGGGGCCATACACTTCGTGATTGCCGATCGTGGACCAAAGCGGCGTTTGTCGCAGCAGCGATGGATATGTGCCGAAGACGTTGGTCTGGTAGCTCTCGTCGGTGCCGGTCATGTACGCGTTGTCGCCGAGCATCAGCCAGACATCGGTGGGGCGTGTGCCGGTGAAGTTCGTATAGGCGTTGCGCACTGCGAACGGGTTCTGCTGCGCATAATAGAGCGGTTGGTCCGCGCACCCTGAGTCGCCAATTGCCCAGATGCGCGTTGGCTTGGGTTGCGTGGGGGCAGTGGTGAAGAAGTGATCTGACCCTCCCGAGAGATTCGTGTCGGACGCGGCCACGGCGTAATAATATTTCGTGTTCGGCGCGAGGTTCGTGAGAGTCACCACGTGCTCGTTTGTCCAAGTCGCGTTGGTGATTGCCCACGGATGCGACAGAGGCGATGGCCCGAAGGTAACCACGCTGTTGGTCGCGCGATTGGTGCGCCAGCGGACGATAATGTTGGTGGTGGTACCGAGTTGCAGATACGGACCGCGCTTCACCCAGATTGGAGAAGGGGGAACTGGCGGCGCGTTCGTGGGAGTGTAAACGAACTGCATTGCCTCGGCGCCGTGGTCAGGCCCGCCGGCGACCAGGGCCATGTTGCCGCCGACTCGCGTGGAGGAATCGGTGGATACTCCGGTGCCGGACAATGGGCTCACATTCACGCCACCCGAAAAGTTTCTGATGTCCACCAGCAGGCTCCCCGCCTCGGGGTTGTAGATGAAGGGAGTGGTAAGCGGTATCACGATGTCGAAGTCCTTCGGTCCGGCAGCCGGGCCGGTGAACTGGCTGGACAGCGTGATTGCGCCATTGAAAACAACCGTGTCGTCCGTGCCGACGTTGTTCGCGTAGGTGGCATCGAGCAGCACATTGGGATCGCGTGTCGAGGTCGAGAGGCTGAACCGAATGCTCGGGATCGTGCTGGTGAAGGCGAACCCATAGAAGCGGTCCGGCCGAAAGCGCAATTCCGTGATCACCAGAGCAATTCCCGGTGGAAAATGAGACGGGCCGTAGATTCTCTGTGAGCGGTAGTTCGGTGCACCGAGCGGTCCGGCTCCAAAGATCGAGTCGGTGGTTGCGAGTTGGCTTGGCGCAACCACGGTATCCGCCGCGCAGAGCAGGGGAAGGGAGAGCGCGAGGCTGATTGCGGCGGCGTGGGGGAGTCGCGTCGAGATGCACGGGAGCTTCTTCATGACAACAAGGTGTTTCGCACGGGCGTGTTTAAGGATTACACATGTAGTCTAAAAGCGTCAAATCAAATCTGGAATATGAGACCGCTTGCCTCTTTATAAAGGATGCCGCCCGGTGGCTTGACCTTTACGCCGCACGCCTTAGCCTCGCGGCGTATGAAAGGTCATTCCATCAGGCTGTTCACCTCGCTCACCGCCATTTCGGTCCTAGCCGCTGTTGCGTCCGCGCATCCGGGGCATGCGCCGACTGACATCGTGGCTGAACTTTCCGCGCCGTTGGCTGGTGCGGACCACCTGATGGTTGCGGTGACGGTTTCTGTCCTCGCTGCTCTCATGGTGGCGCGCTTGGCCACTTATTTTATCGAACGTCGTCGCTCGATGCGGCGTTGAGCCGCGCCACGCCGCCAGCGTGTCATTCTATCTTCTGTCGCCGCCATGGAGATGCAGGAGCAATTCGACGACGCGACGTTTGATTACACCTTGGGCGATTACGACTCTGCTCTCGCGAAATTTCAGCAGATACTCGCCGCCTGCCCGGGCCATTTCGACGCACAGCTTTCGGTGGCCATGTGCCATTACCGAAAGGGCGATTACGCATCTGCAATCGCCGAAGGGCACAAGGCGGAGAAACTCAGGCCCACCGAACAACTCGTACACACCAACTTGTCACTCTTCTACATGAAGGCCGGCGACAAGCAGACCGCCGAGCATCACGGCCTCCAGGCGCGCATCGCATCGTGGCGTGGGAACATGGACAAGCCCGTGCCGGCAGCCGGTTCGCCGGATGATGAGTTGAAGATGGCGCAGGCGCCGCCGCCCAAGGTGGCCATCCCCAAACAGTTTCCCGACATGCCGTGGAAAAAGAAGCCGCCAACGGACGGCGGTGAACAGAAACACTGACGACACGACGATGAAGAGCGCCTACGAACTGGCGATGGAGCGGCTGAACAAGCAAAGCCCGCAAGTCAAACTCACCGACTCCCAGCGCAAGGAGCTGGCCGAGTTGGACTCGGTTTACGCGGCGAAGATTGCCGAGCGAGAGATTCATTTTCAGGGGAAGGCCACCGAAGCCGAGGCCGCGGGTGATTTCGACGCGGCCGGAAAAGTCCGCGAACAGCTGGCCATCGAGCGCCGGAAGCTCCAATCCGACCTTGAGGAGAAGAAGGACGCCGTCCGCCGGCGCAAGTGAGCGCGGCGATGGTCTTGTTGCAAATGTCCAACCCCTCGGCATACTCCGCCGCGCGTATGAAGCAACCTCTCCTCGGGAAAGCAGTTTCTCTCGTCTCCGCAGCGTCGCTGCTGTGG
>CAYQWK010000196.1:0-10823 GCA_964420805.1 uncultured Bifidobacteriaceae bacterium
GGTGGACATGTTCGCCGCCACCACCGACACGCCAATCAGCCACCACGGCAACGAACGTCCGCCGAGAAAGTAACCCGCGCTCGTCCGCTCGCCGCGGCTCTTGACGAAGCTGAACAACAGGACCAATGCGTAAAACGCGACGAAGATGGCGATGTCGAGAATGCTGAAGTTCATGCGGCTGTGGCGGGCGAATGAATCAAGGCGTCAGCTTCTCGCGTTTCAGGATCATGAGGAACTGGCCCTTGACCGTTTCAAAAGCCGTGGGCCGGGCCTTCTTGGCCACGCACCAACGCAGCGTGTCCCCGTCGAGTTGATAGATTCCCTGCCAGCCGTCCTTGCGGTCGCGATCATTCGTTTTCGCGGCATCGAGACCTCGGGGATCGGACGCGAGGTCGAACGTGTATTCGCCCTCGCCGTGGTCGATCTCACCGGCGCCCTTTGTTTCGATGCCGTGCATCGACTTGTCGGTGATGGTCAGTTTGAGCTTCACCGGCCCGCGATCCGGCTTCTCGCCCTTGCCCTCAACCACGAATCCCTTCCAGACACCCGCGAGTTTCTGCCGCGCCTGTGCCGCCGAGTCAGCGGGCGGATCGGCCGCAAATGAAACCGCCATGCACGCAAGGAATCCGGACAGGCCGGCCAGAAGTCGTGGGTTCATTTTCATGCCGTATCATTGCCCCTTCGCGCCGAGGCGCACCAGCACAACGCCACGTCGTGGCACCTGCGCTTTGAATTCATTCTCAAACGAGCCGAGATCACTTTGCCGCCACACGTCGCGCACCGTTTGCCGGCCCTTCACGCCGGCGTCGGTCCACTTCGCCACGACCTCGGCCGGGAACTCGCCCGCATTGCACAAGCCCACGGCCTTCGAGCCGTCCGCGAGTTGCTTCACCATCAGGAAAGTATTCTCACCGGTGCTGATGACACGCCCGCATTGCCCGAGCGAATCCTGGTCGATGTCGATGACCTCGGGATTGCACAGGACGTTGATGGTGAATTCGTCCAACTTGCCCATGTGCCCGCTGAAGAAGAGCGGGGCGGCGCTCAACGCCCAAAGCGACATGAAGGAATACTGCTCGGTGGGCGTGAGCGGACACGGCTTCGGCTGGCCCATCCCGTGGGCGTCGCCGATGAAGCCGATCTGGAGGTAGTCGGGATCGTTCCACGCGCCGGGCTTCTGAAAGTCGCGATGTTTCGCGTTGGCCAGCGCAACCTCGAAGATGCGGTCCAGCTCGAAGCCGAGATCGCCCGCCGTGCGCCAGGAATGCCCGCCCACTTCCGCGCCCCATTCCCACACGCGGCCCATGCCGTACTGGCAAAGGTTGAACACGATGTCACGCTTCTGCTGCCTGAGCAGATCGCCCATGAGCCGGTAGGGCTTCTTGAACTTCACCAGTTCGGGATCAGTGTCCTTCTTCGCCACGCCGCCGTAGCTGCACCAGTCGTATTTCAGAAAATCAAAACCCCAGTCGGCGAACTGTTTCGCATCCGCCGCCTCGTGCTGCCAGGCCGCAGCAAAGCCCGCACACGTCAACGGTCCCGGCGACGTGTAGATGCCGGCCCGCAGGCCCTTGCTGTGGATGTATCCTGTCATCGCCTTCATGTCGGGGAAATGTTTGTTCGCGAGGATGTTCCCGCTCGCGTCACGGAACGGGCCGACGTGGTTGGCGTCCTTGCTCTTCTCCTTGTTCATCCAACAGTCGTCGATGTTCACGAACTGGTAGCCCACGTCCGCCATGCCGCTGCTCACCATCACGTCGGCGGCCTCGCGCATCAGCGTGTCGGTGATGCGGTCGTAGTGCGTGTACCAATGGTTCCAGCCCATCTGCGGCGTGAGCGAAAGCGTGTCGCCACTGACGAGCTTGAGCGTGCGCGCGGACTCGCCGTGCGAGTTCTTCGCGTGAAACGTGATGGCATATTCTCCGCGCGGCGGCGTGGTGCCGGTGATGATTCCATTCGCGGAATCGAGCGTGAGGCTTGCCGGCAGGTTCTCCGCGCGGAACGTCATGGGCCGTTCGCCCTGGGTTGGCACGCGATAGATGAACGGGTTGCCCGGGCGCGCGCCATAGACCTTTGGCCCGTTGATGCGCGGCGCGGGTCCGGGCTTCGGCGTGAGGATGACCGCCTCTTCTTTCGGCACCGGACGGGCGATGGCGCGCGGCTTCACACCCGCGAAAGCGAACTTCGCCTCGGCCCAGTTGCCGTGATCGAAATTGACGCCGTCGCTGGCATCGGTGACTTGGAGCAGCAACAGCTTCGCGCCCTTCACGTCCAAGTCCACGGGCTTCGCGGCAGTGCCGGGCTTCATCACGCCGGACTCAAAAAGCCGCCGTCCGTCAGCGATCACGCGAAATTCGACCGAGGCCGTTCCGCCAGCCGCGTCATCGACGCCCACGCTGGCGGTGAACCGCTCCGCGCCATTCACCTCGACCCACAACGAACTGATCGCGTGCGTGCCAACGCCGCGCGGGAAGACCTTCCCGGCGATGCTCAGAGGCTTCTCACGGATCGAGCGGTTGACCTGCGCCTTGCCCCAGCCTTGCTTCATCTTTGAGACATCCATCTCGTCGAGCCAGACGGTGTCGGCGCAAAGATGAACCGACGCACCAAAGGCGAGGCAGAGAGACAGGGCGGTTTGTTTGGAGTTCACGCCGCCAGTATGCGCGTTCAGGGGCGCGCGGTGTTGACCAACATCAAACGGCGCGGGAATGGAGCGGAACAGCGAGAACGCGGCCGGAAGGTAGATCGCCCGGACGCGATCAGCGGGGTGCTTCGACCTGCGCCGCAGCCACTGGCGGCACCTGAGTCGAGACGCGCTTCAACAACACATCCGGCACGACACCCAGCACCACGACGGCAAGAGCGAGCGCCACGATGACGGACTGCATGGCGCGGTTCACCGGAACCGGGAAGGAGCTTTCCGGCGCCTCGGCGACGTAAATCTGCTTGAGCACCATCAGGTAGTAATAGAGCGACACGCAGCTCATCACGATGGCGAGTTCGACCAGCCAGAGCAGGCCGAGCGATCCGGTCGCCTTGGCGGCGGCGGCAAAGATGTAGAATTTCCCGAAGAACCCGGCCAGTGGCGGGATGCCGGCCAGAGACAGGAGGAACACCGCCATGCAAAGCGCCAACACCGGCGAGCGTTTGTACAGCCCGGCAAAATCGCGCAACTGGTCGCCGCCGGTGGTTTCCACCGCCGCGATCACCCCGAATGCGCCGAGCGCGGTGAAGGCGTAGGTGATCACGTAGTAAAGCAGCGAGTTCATTCCGTCCGGCGTAGCGGTCAGCAGCGCGATGAGCGCGTAGCCCGCGTGCGCGACGGCCGAGTAGGCGAGCAGGCGCTTCACGTTGCTCTGCGCGATGGCGGCGAGGTTGCCAAGGACCATCGAGGCCACGGCGAGGATGGCAATGAGCGGAATCCAGCCGGGCGCGAACTGCATCCAGACCGCGCTGCCCATGCCACCGCCGAACGCGAAGATCATCACCCGCGCGAGAATGATGAAGCTCGCGACCTTCGAGCCGGAGGCAATGAACGCCGTCACCGGAGTTGGCGCGCCTTGATAAACATCGGGAGACCAGAGATGAAACGGCGCGGCCGCGACCTTGAAAGCGAAGCCGGCCACCGTCATCACCAGCGCCACGTAGAACACCGGCTCGGCGGCGCGCACTTTCGCGAGAACTCCCACCAGGCTGAGTTCACCGGACAACCCGTAGAGCAGGCTGATTCCAAACAAGCTGAACGCCGCAGCCATTCCGCCGAAGAGGAAATATTTTAGCGCGGCCTCCGCGGACTCGACGCTGCGCTTGTGAAACGCGGTGAGGATGTAAAGCGGCAGGCTGGTCAGTTCGAGTGCGACGAAAATCATCAGCAGGTTGTCCGTGCTCACCAGCAGCATCATGCCGATGGCCGAGAGCAGCAGCAGCGCGAAGTATTCGCCAATGTGCCTTGTGAAGCGGCTGCCGAGCGACACCCCGGCCGCGCAGGCGGTCAGCACCAGCAACACCCGCCGAACCCAGCGCGTGGTGCCGTCAATAACCAGCGCGCCGTTGCCCAGCGTGGCCATGACCGGCCGGTACCAGTCCCAAAGCAATGCCAGCACACATCCCGCCGCGGCCAACCCGGCAAGCCAGCGAAGACGGTCGCTCATCGTCCGGTCGCGCAACACGAGAAGGTCCGCCGCCAACACCACCAGCGCGGTGGTGGCGAGGATCAGTTCGGGAATGAGCGCGTTAAACAGGGCCTGGTAGTAGGAGATCATTGCCCCCCTCCTTTCCACAGCGGGCGCATCAACGGCGAATCAAGCCCAGACCCAATGAAGTCGAGAAGCAGCTTCGGATAAACGCCCACCGCCACCGTGCAGGCCAGCAGCAGCACGGCCCCGATCCGTTCCGGCGCGGAGATCGTAGGAAATGATTCACAGGCGGAAGAATGAACGCTGCGCGCGCTGAAGAAGGCCCGCGAAACAACGCGCAGCGTGTAGGCCACGCCCACGAGAATGCCCAGCGCGACCAGTACGGCGAACAACGGATACGCCTTCCACGTCCCGATCAGCACCTGCAATTCCGCCACGAATCCGCTGAAGCCCGGCAGGCCCATCGACGCCGCGCCCGCGACCACGAAGGTCACCGCCGCAAAGGGCAGCGCCCGGGCGAGGTTCATCCCCTCCAGGGTCGAAAGCTCGCGCGTGTGCGTGCGGTCATAAACCATCCGGCCCACCACGGCGAAGAGCAGCCCGGCGATGATGCCGTGCGAGAACATCTGCAAGACCGCGCCGCTCAGGCCGATGCGCGTCAGCGTCACCATGCCCAGCAGCACGAAGCCCATGTGGCTGACGGACGAATAGCCGATCACGAACTTGAAGTCCTTTTGCACCAGAGCCACCGCCGCGCCATAGACGATGCCGATCACCGCCACCAAGGCGAGTTCGTCGCGCCACGCGGCCAGGCCGAGCGGGAACAACGTCATGGCCACCCGCAACGCGCCGTACGCGCCGAGCTTCATCACCACGCCGGCCAAAAGCATCGAGGCCGCGGTCGGCGCCGCGCTGTGGCCGGTGGGGGCCCAGGTGTGGAACGGCCACATGCCGGCCAGAATCGCGAAGCCCACGAAAACCAGCGGGAACATCACGCGCTGGAAGTTCTCGCCGAACGGCACCTGGGCCAGTGCCGTAAGTTCAAAGGTCCCGCCGCCGGACACCGCGTAGGCCGCGATCAACCCAATCAGCACCATCGCGCTGCCGATGAATGAGTAGAGCGCGAGTTTCATCGCGCCATACTCGCGGTTGGTCGAACCCCAGATCGCGATGAGAAAATACTTCGGAATGATGGCGATCTCGTAGAACACGAAGAGCAGGAAGAGATCGAAGCTGAGGAACACGCCATACACGCCGCCGATCAGCGTGAGGAACAGCGCGAAGAACTGGCTGACGCGCTTCTCGATATTCCAGGAGAAGAGAACGCCGCTGATGGCCGCGATGCCGGTGAGCAACAGCAACACCACGCTGATACCGTCCGCCGCGAGGTGGTAACGCGCGCCGATGGCCTTGATCCACGGCACGTTAATGACGTCCTGCAACGCGCCCGTGGCCTCGCCGTTGGCAATGGCGGCGAGCGTGGTAAGAAAGCCAAGGATGGCCGCGGTCAACGCCGTGACGCGCGCAACGCCGGGTTTCTCCTCCGGGATGAGCGCGACCAGCGCCGCGCCGATGAACGAGATGTAAATGGTCCAGGCGAGCATATCAGGGCTTCACCGCCGCCAGCATCGCGGTCACGGTGGGGTTGATCACTTGCAGCAGAATTTGCGGAGCGATACCTAGGAGGAACATCAACGCGATCATCGGGGCGACCGTCAACCGCTCGCCGGTGGTCAAGTCCGGCCAGGACTGGTTCGCCTTGAGCGGGCCGCAGAACACGCGCTGGATGAGCGTGAGCAGGAAGATGGCCGTGGCCAGCAATCCAAGCGTCGCCACTGCCGCCGCCCAACCAGTGAGGGAGAACACGCCCTTGAAGATCAGGAACTCGCCGACGAAGCCGTTCAAGCCAGGCAGCCCGAGCGATGAGAACACCGTGATACCCATCAGCCCGCACAGCACAGGCGCGGCCTTGCGCATTCCGCCGAAGTCATCGATGCCACGCAATCCCGCGTTGCGCTGTTCGAGCCAACCCGCAAAGCAGAACAGCGCGCTGGCGGTGATTCCGTGGTTGAACATTTGCAGCACCACGCCGTTCAACGCGGCGGCGCGCTCATCGAGCAGCGCGGCCTCGTTGCTCTTCATCACCGCAAAAAGGCCAAGCAGGCAGTACCCGAGATGGTTGATCGAGGAGTAGGCAACCATGCGCTTGAGGTCGCGCTGCACGAAGGCCGCGTAGGCGGAGAAGACAATGGTCGCCAGCGCCAGCCACAACAGGGGCGTGAGCGCGGCCTGCATTTGCGCCGGGAAAACCGGCATCAGGATGCGGATGAATCCATACACGCCCATCTTGGACATCACACCGGTCAGCACCATCGAAGTCGTGGACGGTGCCTCAGAATACGCCAGCGGCAGCCAGGTGTGGAACGGGATGAGCGGCACCTTGACCGCGAACCCGAGGAATACGCCGAGGAACAACAGCATCACCCAGGTTTCCGGCGACAGGCCGAAGGCGGTGAAGTTCGCGGCAACTCCGGCGAGCAGCTGACCGGAGCGCGCCTTCGAGGCCAGGGTTGCGAAATCGAATGTACCGGTCGCGATGTAAAGCCCGACGAAGGCCAGCAGCATGGCAGCGCTGCCAACCATCGTGTAGATGAAGAATTGCAGTGCCGCCGCAGTGCGCCGCTCGCCGCCCCACATTTTCACGAGGAAGAAGGACGGAATCAGGCTCAGTTCCCAGAATATGAACCAGTGAAAGAAGTTCAGCGCGGTGAAGGTGCCGAACAACCCGCCTTGCAGGAACAGCATCAGCGCGTAGTAGAGCTTTGCGTTCTCAACCTTGCCGGTCGCAAGCAGCGCGAAGGGAATGACCAACGCCGCGAGGAGGATCATCACTAACCCGAGGCCGTCGATGCCGAGCAGGTATTCCACGCCAAGCGAGGGTATCCACGCGTGACGTTCGACCAGTTGGAGTCCGGATTCACCGAGGTTGAAATGATTCCAAGCCAGCGCCACCAACCCGAGCGGCGCGAGGCCCAGGACGCCCGCCATGCGGCGCGCGGCGCGGTCCGTGCCGCCAGTTAGCAGCACTACGATTCCGCCGAAAATCGGCGTCAGCACAAGCCAGGTGAGAAGCGGGAAACTCATGAGCGGCACCCCCAGAGCATCAGCAGAACAAGGACGACCATCGCCGCGCCGATCACGCGCAGGTAGGTTTGCAGGTGGCCGGTTTGCAACCGGGCGAAGAAATTCGCCCCGCCGCGCACGCCACCGCAGCCTTCGTCGAATTTGCCGTTCACAATGTTCTCGTCAACGGCACGGCTCAGCCGGGCGAAGCCGTCGGTGCAGATCTTTACCAATTCCACGATGCTGTTCCACACCACGCGGTCGAACCAATCGCTGAGGTGCGCGGCAAGTGCGTTCAAGCGGAGGAACGTGGCCTCATAAAGTTCGTCGATGTAAAAGCGGTTTGACAACGTGCGCCAGAGGGAAGGCTGGGCGGCCTCAATCGGATCGGGTTCAGTGGCCTTGGCCGGGGATTTCCGCGAATAAAGCAGCCATGCACTGCCAATGCCGGCGGCGACGACCACGGTGGACACCAGCATGATGGCGACGGAGTGGCCAAACGCGCCGAGGTCAAACTTCAACTCGTGGCCGGTAAGGTAGGCGTGCATCCAGTTCCACGCCGGCGTGCCGAGAAAGCCCAGCGCAATGGCGCACACGGCGAGAATGGCCAGCGGCACGGTCATCACGGCGGGGCTTTCATGTGCGTGCTTCTCCGTCCGGTCGGAGCCGAAGAACACGTAATAGACCTGGCGCGTCATGTAGAATGCGGTCAGCACCGCGCCAAAGAGGCCCAGGCAGAAAGGAATCTTCGATACCGGCCACGCGCTGGCGGTGTGCAGAATCTCATCCTTGCTCCAAAAGCCGGAGAAGAACAACGGCACTCCGCAAAGCGCCATCATGCCCACGGCGTAGGTCAGAAACGTCACCGGCATCGCGTGCCGCAGGGCGCCCATGCGGCGGATGTCCTGTTCCTCGTGAACGCCGTGAATCACGGAACCGGCCCCGAGGAAGAGCAACGCCTTGAAAAACGCATGCGTCAGCAAATGGAACATGCCCACCGCCACCCCGCCCGTGCCCAGGCCCATCATCATGAAGCCGAGCTGCGAGACGGTGGAATAGGCGAGAATGCGTTTGATGTCGTTTTGCCCGACGGCAATGAGCGCGGCGAAAACGGCCGTGATGGCACCAATCCAAGTTACGATTGTGAGCGCGGGTGAAAGCCCGGGCAGATTCGCCGGATCGGCATCCATTAGCGGATAGACCCGCGCAACCATGAACACACCCGCCGCCACCATCGTGGCCGCGTGGATGAGCGCGCTGACGGGCGTCGGTCCTTCCATGGCGTCCGGCAGCCAGACATGCAGCGGCACCTGGCCGGACTTCCCAACAGCGCCGCAGAAGAGCAGCAAGGCCACGGCGGTTGAAACGGCCATTCCACCAGCCGTCGTCACGGTGATGAGTTTCGTCAGTGCGTCCTGTTCGAGGCAGCCGTTTCCACCGTCGTAAAACAGCAGCGTACCCGTGTGCGAATAGAGCCAGAGGATGCCAAGGAAGAAACCAACGTCGCCAATGCGCGTAGTGATGAAGGCCTTCTTGGCCGCCGCCGCCGCGCTGGGCTTGTGGTACCAGAACCCGATGAGCAGGTACGACGCGAGGCCGACCAGTTCCCACGAGATGAAGAGCAGCAGCAGGCTGTTGGCGATGATGATGCCGAGCATCGCGGCGGCGAACAGGGCAAGGAAACAGAAGAACCGCGTGAAATTCTCGTCATGCGCCATGTAGCCGACGCTGTAGATGAAGATGAGCAGGCCGACAAACGTGACCATGACCAGCATGGCCGCCGTGAGCGGATCGAGCACCCAGCCGAGCTTAAGCGTGGTCGAACCGAAGGTGAGCCAGTCAAAATTGTGAACCTCGCGGAACGCCCCATGTCCGGAATGCAGAGTGGGAATGAACGCCATCACCGACAGCACGAGCGACGCGGCGAGCGAACCGATCGCCAGCGCGGCCGAGAGCGTGCGCTGGCGCTGCTTGAGCAGGGCGATCAACCCTGCCGCGAAGAGCGGCAGGGCCGGAATCAGCCACAAGTTTTTCACGATCCAGAGCATGGAGGTTCGACCTGTTCGACGCTTTGCGTCCTTTGCGTTTCTTTGCCCGGCATCATCCCTTCAGCCTTTCCGCGGCCTCGACCTGAGTCGTCCGGTAATGCCGGTAGAGGGCGATGATAATGGCCAGGCCCACCGCGGCCTCGGCGGCAGCGATGGCAATGGAGAAGATCACGAACATGAGGCCGGCAGTGTCGTTCGCATTCGAACCGTAGCGCCAGAAAGCGATGAAGTTCAGGTTGGCGGCGTTGAGCATTAGTTCCACGCCGATGAGCACGAGGATGGCGTTGCGCCGCGTGAGCGCGCCCGCCAGCCCCACGCCGAAGAGCAGCGCGGAGAACACAAGGTAATAAGCGAGCGGGGTCATGGCTTGGAATCGATGGCCGGCGCCTCGAACCGGTTTGCGGACGCTACGGGTTCGGCAGATGACGCGCGCAATGGGCGAACCTTGCTGCCGGGTCGTTCCACCTGATCGTCGCGCATGGCGATGACCACACCGCCCAACAACGCAGCGGTGAGCAGCAGCGCAATTCCTTCCAGTGGCAGGACGTAGGTAGTCATCAGTTCCTCACCGATCTTCTTAACGGAATGCTCCGGCACGGCCGGAGCGGGACGGTTCAGGCTCGGGCTTTTCAGGATCGGCACGGCGATGGCCGCCGCCACGGCCACGGCCACGACGAGTCCCACCAACCACCCGCGCGAGGCACGCGGGAGATGCACGTCCGCATTGCGGGTCAGGAGGATGGTGAAGACGATGAGAATAGCCACCGCGCCGACATAGACGAGGATCTGGGCGAAGCCGACGAACTCGGCGCTGAGTTGCAGATAGACCGCTGCCAATCCAGCGAAGGAAATAGCCAGTGCGAGTCCGCAATGGACGAGGTTGCGAAGGCTCATGGCGGCCACCGCGCTGCCGAGCGTCAGCGCCGCGAGTACCACGAAAACGAGGGTGGATGGTCCGTCACTCGGCATAGCGATAGATTCGTTTTGGGAACTCCCCGGCCGTGATGCCCCGCGCCAGCGCGACGTAGGCGGCGGCGATTCCCCCGCCGCAGATGATCCAGCGCGCCAGCAGCGCGCCCACGAAGTGCCACGATCCGGTGACATGCCACGCCACGGCCACGAACAGATTCACCAACGTGAGCGGCACAAGGAATTTCCAGGAGAGCTTCATCAACTGGTCCATGCGCAGGCGCGGCACGGTCGCGCGCACCCAGATGAAAATGGCAATCAGCACCGCGAACTTGCTGAAGAACCAGATCCACGACGGGATGAAGTTCAGGAACGAAACCGGCGCGGTCCACCCGCCGAGGAAGAGGGTGATTTGCAGCAGGCCATGGAAAATGTGATTGCCGGTATGACCAATGCCAGCTACCGCTGGATTTACTATCTGGTCGGAACGCCGACCGGAGTGGAGTTGTATCTTGGCATCGTACAAGCACAACCCCAAGGAAATGTCCACGCTTACGCGACCCTGCTGACCGGCTTGTTCAAGGGCAATTTCATGGGAGCGCAATTG
>CAYQWK010000197.1:0-10721 GCA_964420805.1 uncultured Bifidobacteriaceae bacterium
GCCACCCGAGAACACCCCGAGGCCGCTCGAGGAGCCCGAGAACGTCGGAGCCGATGACGAGGGTCGAAAGTCCCATCTCTCCGGTGTGCATGCGCCCGCGAATGTGGATGATCTCGTTCTGCGAGAAGCGGCGCGTCCCCGAGAAGCCGAGAATCGCGGCATCACCGGCGGCGTGATGTTCCTCGCTGGCTCCGCCATCAACTCGATCAAGGACGCTGCCGGCAAACCCAACCCGAAGCTCGGCGCGGAGGCGATGGAACAAGCCATTGCCGTGCATCGCAGCGGCGAACTGCGCGATGTGTCCGCCGAGGAACATGCGCCCGCCCTCGCCGCTCTCGCGGAAAAGAGCGGCCTCACCGCGTTACGCGAGGCGTTGCGGCAGCGATACCCGGATTTGAAATGAAGAAGGAACCCTGCCTCCTCCGCGTCGGCATCCTCGGCTGCGGGCCGATCGCGCAGATCGCGCACTTCGACGCCTGCCGCAAGGCGCGCAACGCGGAGCTTTACGCCATCTGCGACCTTGCCGAGGACCTCCGCGAGAAGATGGCCGCCATCCATGAGCCGCGCGTCGCCTTCAAGAACTACGAGGACATGCTCGCTGATCCGCAGATCGAAGCGGTGCTGATTGGCGTGGCCGACCAGTTCCATGTGCCGCTCGCGCTCAAGGCCATCGCCGCCGGCAAGCATGTGCTCATCGAGAAGCCGCTCGGAGTGAGCGTCGAGGAATGCGAGGAACTGCGCCGCGCCGTCCATGCCTCGAAGCTCGTCCTGCAAGTTGGCAACAACCGCCGCTTCGATCCCGGCATCGCCTTCGCGCGGAAGTTCATCCGCGAGGAACTCGGCGAACTCATCGCGCTCAAAGCGTGGTACTGCGACTCCACGCACCGCTACACGATGACGGACAACCTCCAACCGCTCGTCCGTCAGAGCGCGCAGGCGCATCGCCCCGGCGGGAACCCCAAAGCCGACAAACGCCGCTATTTCATCCTCACGCACGCCAGCCACCTCGTGGACACCGCGCGCTTCCTCGGCGGCGAAATCGTCGCCATGCGCGCCCGGCTCTCGGATCGTTGCGGCGCGTTCACCTGGTTCATCGAGGTCGAGTTTGCCAGCGGTGCGCTGGGACATCTTGATCTCACCATTCCGGTGCGTGGCGATTTCGAGGAGGGATTTCAAATCTACGGCGAACGCGGGAGCGTGAAGGGTCATGTCTTCCTGCCGTGGTATCACAAGACCAGCGTCGTCGAATGCTTCTCGGAGAAGGACCGGCAATTCCACCGTCCGCTCGGCGAGGACGCGCACACCTACAAGCTCCAGATCGAAGGTTTCGCCGACACGGTTCTGCATGGCGCGCCGCAACGTGGAGCCACGGTGGACGACGGCACCGCCGCGATGCGCGCGCTGGTGGCAATCGCTCGGGCGGTCGAAAGCGGCGGCTGGGTGAAGCTCGCGAACGTGACGGACGGCGTATGATCCTCGGCATTTTCGCAAAGTCGTTTCCGCGCCCGACGTTTGAGCAGTCGCTCGACGCGGTGGCGGCGCTGGGGTTGCACGCCATTCAGTTCAACTTCTCCTGTGTGGACTTGCCAACGCTTCCCGCGCACGTCGAGCCCGATGTCATCGCGCGCGTGCGCCGTGCCTGCAAGGAGCGCGAAATCCAGATTGCCGGTGTGTCCGCCACCTTCAACCTCATCGACCCGGACGAAAACCGACGGCGCGAGAACCTCGCGAAGTTTCCGATCATTGCCGCGGCCACGCGCGACCTTGGTTGCGAGATTCTCACGCTCTGCACTGGCACGCGCGACGCCGCCGACATGTGGCGCACGCACCCGGACAATACTTCGGCTTCCGCGTGGAGCGACCTGCTCGCCGGCTTCGCGCGGGCCATTCCTCTCGCGGAGCAAAACGACGTGTTGCTCGGCGTGGAACCGGAGGTCGGCAACGTCGTGAGTTCGGCCCGCAAGGCGCGGCAGCTTCTTGATGAACTCCAGTCGCGCCGTGTCCGCATCGTGCTTGATGCCGCGAATCTGTTTCATCCCGGCGCAATCGGGAACGTGCGCGACACCATTGCCGAGGCATTTCAGTTGCTGGGCACCGAGATGGTGATGGCGCACGCAAAGGAACTCGCCGCAGATGGCAAGGTCGGAACCCTGCCGCCCGGTCGCGGTGTGATTGACTGGGACTACTACCTCGAAACCCTCGCGCGGGTCGCGGACGACGTCCCGTTGCTGATGCACGGGTTTCCCGAAGCCGACGTGCCTGCCGCGACACGCTTCCTGCGCGCAAAACTCTTCGACTGACATGCCCTTCTTCGATCACGACGGCCTCCGGTTCCATTATCGCGAAAGCGGCGCGGGCGTGCCTTTTGTCTTCCAGCACGGTCTGGGCGCGGACGTAAGCCAGACGTTCGACTTGTTCCGACCGCCGCCGGGTGTCCGGCTGTTGACCTTCGACTGCCGCGCGCATGGCGAGACGCGCCCGCTCGGACCGGAGGAACAGATCAGCGTCGAGCAATTCACCGAAGACCTCCGCGCGTTTCTCGATCATCTCGGCCTTCAACGCGCGGTGGTCGGCGGCATCTCGATGGGCGCGGCCATCGCGCTGCGTTTCGCGCTCGAACACCCGGAGCGCGTGCTGGGCCTTGTGCTTTCGCGACCGGCCTGGCTCGACGAGTCGCGCACGGATAACTTGCGCGTGTTCGCGACGCTCGCCGAGTTCATCCGCCAGCACGGCGCGTGGAACGGCGCGCGGCTTTACCAGCAGACCGAAGCATTCCAAAGCATCCGCGACGCCTCGCCGGACAACGCGCAATCATTGCTCGCGCAGTTTGTGCATCCGCGCGCCGAGGAGACCGTGGCGAAGCTGGAGCGCATCCCGAAGTACGTGCCCAAGCACACACGCCAGGACTGGCGGCGCATCGCCGTGCCGACGCTCGTGCTGGCCAACCGCCAGGACGCCGTGCATCCGTTCGACTTCGGCGAGGTACTGGCCCGCGAGATTCCCGGCGCACGGTTGGTCGAACTCACTCCCAAGTCCGTGAGCCGCGAGCGGCATGTGGCGGATGCGCAGGGGGCGATGGAAAAATTTCTCCGCGCTCACTTTCCGCCGGCCGCAACGCTCACCTGAGTTATCCATGATCAAATGCTCCACCTCCCTCTGGTCCGCCGACCTCGGCAACCTCGCCGCCGAGATGCGCCGCGTGGAACCGTTCTCCGAGCGCTTCCACATCGACGTTGCCGACGGGCACTACGTCCACAACCTGCTGTTCTTCCCGGATCAGGTGAAGGCGTTGAGGCCACACACTAAGCTGCCTTTCGAGGTTCACTTGATGACCACCGATCCGATGAGCTGGATTGATCCATTCGTCGAGGCGGGAGCGGACATCATCATCTTCTGCCTCGACTCGGCGCGCGACCCCGGCGCGGTGCTGCGCGAAATCAAGGCGCGCGGGAAACAAGCGGGCGTGTCGCTGCTTATTACCGAGGGTCTCGAACTCGTGGAGCCGTACTGGAACAACCTCGACGTGCTCTGCCTCGTCGGCACGGCCATGGGCATCAAGGGCGCGTCGATGGACGCGGGCGTGCCGACAAAGATTCGTGACGCACGACGAATCATCGACGGGCGCAAGCTCAACACCGTGATCGAGGCCGACGGCGGCATCCGGCGCGAGACGGTTCCGCTGATGGCCGCAGCGGGTGTGGACTACATCGTGCCCGGTTCGCTGATGTTCAAAGAGAACCCGCCGGAGATGCGGGAATGGCTGGCGCGATTGCATTGAATCATCACGCTCGCATGACGACAGGCGGTCTATTCCCGTGAACCTGCCGATCGTGGCGACGTCTCGGCGGAGCGTGGCCAAATGATCGCCCGATAGAGTGCGGCAGTCTGACGACACGCCGCTACGTCGCGGTTTCTGGCCAGCTCATGGGTTCAAACGCGAGTCTTCTTTCGGTGGGATCACTCACTAATCCGTCAATCGTTCCGTTGCCCGGAGGCACCTTTTCCGAAACGATTCCCAGCATGAACACGAAAGACTTTCTTCGCCTCGGCGTGCCGCTGGGCGAGGCAACGCGGCGGGCGACGGATTTCATCGCGAAGTTCATCCTCGCCGGCGGCGACAAGGCGCGGTTGCACGAGGAGGTGGCGGCCGTGGTGACCAACCCAACGGCGTTTCTGGATGATCCGTTGCGAGGCGATTTCGCGCGGGCGTTGTTGAATGCGCCTCCGCCGCCGCGGGCGGAGCCGGTGAAATACCGCCAATGGGGTGAAGGCCTCGAACATGACGCGGTGATGCAAATGGAGAAGGCGTGCCTGTTGCCCGTGTCGGTGGCGGGGGCGTTGATGCCAGACGCGCACGTAGGTTACGGGCTGCCCATCGGTGGCGTGCTGGCCACGGACAACGCGGTAATTCCATACGCGGTGGGAGTGGACATCGCGTGCCGGATGAAGATGACGGTGTTGGATATTCCACTGCGTGATCTCGAACAGAAACAGGACCGGCTCACCCGAGCCATCGAGACAGAGACGCGTTTTGGCGTGGGAGCGTCGTTCCGTGATCGCCGCCAGCATGAGGTGATGGACGCGGACTGGTCAGGCAGTCCGGTCACGAGGCAGAACAAGGACAAGGCGTGGTCCCAGCTTGGCACCAGCGGCAGCGGGAATCACTTCGTCGAGTTCGGCCTGTTCACAGCGCACGCGCGGATCAACGAACTGGAGGCGGGCACCTACGTGGCGTTGCTTTCGCACAGCGGCAGCCGCGGCACGGGCGCGGCGGTGTGTGATCATTACAGCAGGATCGCGTTCAGCCAGTTCCCCGATCTGCCGGGCGAGCTGAAACGGCTGGCGTGGTTGTCGCTCGATTCCCAGGAGGGCCAGGAATATTGGCACGCCATGGAACTCATGGGTCGGTACGCGGCGGCGAACCATTCCTGCATTCATCGGCACATCGCAATGAACCTTGGCGCGGATGTGCTCCTCGATCTGGAGAACCACCACAACTTCGCGTGGCGCGAGAAGCACATCATCAACGGCGTCGAGCGCGAAGTCATCGTGCATCGCAAGGGCGCGACACCGGCGGGCGCGGGTGTTCTGGGGATCATTCCCGGTTCGATGGCCACGCCCGGCTACGTGGTGAGCGGAAAGGGGAATCCGGAATCGTTGAACTCGGCCTCGCACGGTGCGGGCCGCGCGATGAGCCGGAAGGCCGCGAACGAAAAATTCAACTGGCGCGAAGTGAACCGCTTTCTGAAGCAGCAGGGAGTGACGCTCATCAGCGCGGGGCTGGATGAGGTGCCGATGGCCTACAAGAGTATCCGCGAGGTGATGGCCGCGCAGCAGGACCTGGTGACGGTACTGGGCGAGTTCATGCCGAGACTGGTGAAGATGGCCCCGGCGGGCGAGCGGCCGGAGGATTGAGCCTGAATTCAGCAGTTGAACCGCAAATGGACGCGAATTCACGCGAATGAAGCATCGCTCGGGCAGCGGCAAAGCGACGGTGTGCTTTGCGCAAGAACAACCGCTGCACCTCTATTCGAGAAACTTGCGCAAGGCGCCGGCATTCGCGTCCATTTGCGGTTCATCTGCGGTTTTTGATTTCGGAAGTCGGATTGAGATTTTCAGCCTCGTCTCTACCGGAGGCCCGGGGCATTCTCGCGACATGATCCCAATGCGCGTGGTTTCGATGTGGTGCTGCCTGCTTGCGTGGGCCTGGCCGGCGTCCGCCGAACTGTTCGTCAGCAGCTATTCGATCAACCGCGTGTGCCGCTTCAGTGAAACGAACGGCGCGGCCATCGGCACCGGGGTGTTCGTCACCAACGGAAGCGGCGGGTTGAGTCTTCCGCACGGCTTGGCCTTCGGCCCGGACGGCAATCTCTACGTCGCCAGTGCCGGCAATGACGCGGTGTTGCGCTACAACGGCACGAACGGAGCCTTCATCGACGCCTTCATTCCTTCCGGCAATGGCGTGATTGACTATCCGGTCTGGATCGAGTTCCGCCCGGACGGTTTCCTTTACGTCAGCAGCCAGTTGAACAGCAGTGTGGTACGGTTCAACGCCACCAACGGCGCGTTTGCCGGCGTGTTCGTGGCCAGCGGCAGCGGCGGGTTGAACGGTCCTTCCGGCATGACGTGGGGACCGGATGGCCATCTCTACGTCGTGGGTAGGTTCGGAAACCACGTCTTGAAATACGACGGCACCAACGGCGCCTTCCTCGCCACGGTGGTCCCGCCAGGCGGCCAACTCGACCAACCGTTCGGCTGCAAGTTCGGGCCGGACGGCTGGCTTTATGTGGCCAGCGGCAACAGCAACCGCATCGTCCGGATCAACGTCGCCACGGGCTTCGCCACGAACTTCACCGCCGCGGGAGCGGGCAGTCTGGGGCTGCCGATCGACCTGAGCTTCGGCCCGGACGGCGCGATGTACGTCGCAAGTTTCAACAACAACAAACTGGCGCGGTTTCACACAGCCAGCGGTGCGTACTCGAATGATTTCGTGGCGGCGGGCGCGGGCGGATTGAGCGGGCCGAATTTCATGGCCTTCCGCCGGGCGAGAACCTGGAGCACCAACATTCCCGGCATCGGTCCAACAGGGCCGGTCGAGCAACGGCACCTTGGACTCGTGTTCACCGAAGGCCCGGCGGCTGACGCGCACGGCAACGTGTATTTCTCCGACGTGCAGGGAACGAACATCTACAAGTCCGACACGCGCGGGCTGCTCTCGGTGTTCTACCCGCGCAACAACGCCTGCAACGGGCTTATGTTTGACCAGCGCGGTCGGTTACTCGCCTGCCAGCATGATTTGAAGCGCGTCATCGCGCTCGACATCGCGACCACGAACGTCACCCCCGTCGCGACCAACTTCGGTGGCAACGGCTTCACGCGCCCGAACGATCTCGTGGTGGATTCGGCCGGCGGTGTGTACTTCACCGACCCGAACTACAGCGTCGGCCCCGGCTTCACGCAGTCCGTTTATTACGTCAATGCCGCCGGGACGGTTTCGCAGGTGGCGAGCAACCTGTCGCGGCCCAACGGCGTCATCCTGTCGCCGGACGAGCGCACACTTTACGTCGTGCTGTCGGGCGTGGCGCGCTTGATG
The DNA here is from genome assembly GCA_964420805.1 of uncultured Bifidobacteriaceae bacterium. GTDB lineage: Bacteria > Verrucomicrobiota > Verrucomicrobiia > Limisphaerales > SIBH01 > JANNGC01. The sequence continues at coordinate 7,094 of CAYQWK010000197.1, forward strand.
AGCTACACCGTGCTCTCGCCCGGCGTGGTGGGACTGCCGGTGACGAACACGATACCGCAAACCGGCGACGGCGTGACCATCGATACACAAGGCAACCTCTATTTGTGCCAGCCGTCGGCAAACCAGATTCTCGTGCGCTCGCCCGCCGGAGCAACCCTAGGCAATATCACGTTCCCAGAGTCGCCCGCCAACTGCACTTTCGGTGGGCCGGACATGAAGACGCTCTTCGTGACCGCGCGCACGTCGCTTTACACCTGCCGCATGACAGCCACGGGACATCGCTTCGCGTGGAATCCATTCAGCTACGCGGATTTTCAGACCAAGTTTTTCGGGTCAACGAACGCGCCGGGCAGCGAACGCGCCGCCGATCCCGACGGCGACGGCGCGGGCAATGAATTGGAATACCTCACGCGCTCGCATCCGCTGGCCGGTGGCGACGCGTGGAAGTTCTCATTCGCCCGCGAGGGCGGACAATCCTCGATCAGTTTCACGCAAACCGCCGGACGGTCGTTCGACATCCAGTCGGCCGAGACTCCTGGCGGGAGCAACGCGTGGACATCGCTCGCGGTGGCGGGGAATCCGCCGATGGTTTCACCCACCAACCGCGCGGCGGCAATCACCGACGCGCAACCCGCCACGAACCGCTTTTACCGCGTGCGAGTCTCCGAATAAACGCGGATTCGCGGTCTCGGACCTTGAAGCGCGGAGTCAACTCTCCCACGGCAGGCGTCCGGGAAAATCGCGGAGGGCGTTGGCCGGGTCTTCGATGAAGGCGAAGAAATCCCGGACTCCGGGACACGTCGCGAACTCATGGCGCAGGTTCAACGGGTTTCTGCAAGCACGCTTCGCCGCCAGCACTCCATCGCTGCCGTGCCGGTTCAACGTGAACTCGCGCAGCGTGGCCGCCTCGCCCCGTAGCGCGGCCTCGCGATCCGCGGGTTCGCCGCAACCGGCGAAGCGGAACCGGTCCGCGGGAAACCGGATCGCCTCCGCATGGCGCTCGAAGCGTTCCCGCTTGAATGCCCAACTCACCAGCGTGACCTCGCGCGGCCAGCGCCCGGTGATTTGCTGAAAGCGGCACAGGCTGAAGAGCAGGTTCTCGAATGAGTCTCGCGAAAAATCCTCCAGCGCGGTCCGGGCACGCAATTCCGCCGCCGCGCCAGCCGAACCCGCCCACCACGCGAAATGCCCAGCCAGCGCAAAGTAGGTCGCCGCCTCGCTCCACCGCCTTCCCGCCTCGCGGCGCGTGTGGCCGCCAGAAAGAACCAGTAACGCCTCCGGCGCGGCGGCGACCAGTTCGACGCCGCGGCGAAGATGCTCAATGTAATACGGCGGCTCGCCACGCTGGAAATCCTGCAACACCCACGCGTCGTCCCGCATGGTATCCCCCGGCACCTGAGCGGTGGATTCCTTGAACGGCGCGTGACAGGCCACAACGACGAGGTCGCGCGGCGGACTTGAGGCGGCTTCCATCGCCGCGATGGTAGGCACCGCTCGGAAGATTGGAAGGCCCCGGCGAATTGCCATGACGTGTCGCACGGCCTTCCCACCGCCCTGCCCCGCGGACTTTTCCGGCTTTCCTTTTGGGCCGATCCCGTTTCCATTTCGCCCCGCATGGAAATCCCATTGAGCACACTGTCGGTGATACTCGGGTTGATTGTCGCGCTGCCGAACATTTACGGCGTCGCGAAGCCCGATTCCTTCGCGGCGGCGGCCAGGAAATTTCCGCGCCACACCACCATCGGATGGGCGCTGACGCTCGCCGCCACGGCGTGGTTCCTTTACTACGTCAGCCTCGAGTCCGTGGCGGACTTCGCAAGCATGAAGAAGATTTTCTTCCTGGTCTTCGGCGCAGTGGGAATCGGCACATGCATTTTCGTGCAGGACTTCCTGCCCGTGCGGGGGCTGGCGGTGCTGCTCCTGCTGGTGGCCAAGCTGATGGTGGACTCCGCGCGCTGGGAGGACACCGAGTGGCGGCTTGTCATCTGCGCCTGGGCCTACGTGTGGGCGGTGGCCGGGATGTGGTTCACCATCTCCCCGTGGCGGATGCGCGATCTTATCAACTGGGCCAATGCCAATGCGGGCCGCACGCGCGCCCTCAGCGCCGCCCGCGCCGCGTTCGGCGTATTCGTCATCCTGCTCGGCCTGACGGCGTTCAAGGCGGCTGAACGAAACGCGGTGGCGGCTCCGCCTGTCACGACATTCTCGCGGTGAGCCGCGGAAGTATCCTCACCATCCGCGGCGGCGCCATCGGAGATTTCATCCTCACGCTGCCCGCGCTGGCTGCATTGCGGAAACAGTTCCGCCACACCCGGCTGGAAGTTCTCGGTTACCCGCACATCGCCGGGCTGGCGACCCTCGCCGGCCTGGCCGACGATGTGAAATCCATCGAGTCCCGACCACTCGCCGGCTTCTTCGCCCGCGGCGGGAAGCTTGATGCCCCCCTCTCGGAGTACTTCGCCGGGTTCAACATCATCGTTTCTTATCTCTACGATCCCGATGAGATTTTCCGCACCAACATCGGGCGCGTTTCCAAGGCACAGTTCATCGCCGGCGGCCATCGGCCTTCCGAATCCGGCGCCGAACATGCGGCCGAATATTTCCTGAAACCGCTTGAACGCCTGGCGATCTTTGCCGCCGACCCGGTGCCACGCATCGACCTTCAACGGGCGATTCCATCGGAACCTCCCGCGACGGGCGGCACACTGGCCGTCCATCCCGGTTCCGGCAGCGAGAAGAAAAACTGGCCGGAGGAAAAGTGGGCCGGGCTGTTCCAACGCGCGGTTGCCGAAACGAATTGGAACCTCCTGCTGGTCGGCGGCGAGGCGGAGCAAGAGCGGCTGCAACGGCTCAGTTCGCTGGTCCCGATCGAACGGCTGCGCGTGGCCGTACATCGGCCGTTGACCGAACTGGCGGCACGCCTCGCCGGCTGCCACGCGTTCCTTGGTCATGATTCCGGCATCACCCATCTGGCAGCCGCGCTGGGTCTCCGGGGCATCGCGCTTTGGGGGCCGAGCAACGAACGCATCTGGCGTCCGCGCGGTGACGGCATCCGCGTGTTGCACGGCGGATCCGACCTGGCTGGGTTGAACGTGGCCGACGTGTTCGACGCGGTGCTGGCGGTCATGAACAACGGGGTGGATTCCGGTTAAGAATGGGGAGAATGGAATTCGGATGGAACGGCGCCCCGGGAAAAAGAGAAAGGCCGGACAACAGGTCCGGCCTCTTCACACACAGCGCACTGTGAGAACCGCAGTGCGCTTAACACGACGTCACCTTACCGGATTCCCTGTCCCCAACCAGTCACCAGAACTGGGTACGCGAGGCGGAAAGGGCGTGGATGCCTCACTGCCTGAGGATGCGCAGGGCCATTTCGCCGCGATATTCCGGCGATGTAACGGTTGTTTCGCCGGTCGCATTAACGCCCTCGGATTTCATGACCCGGCCAACGAGGACATCCAACCATTCGGCGCGGTATTGGCCCGCGGGCAGCGCAAGGGTGAGCGCGAGTTCCCTGGGCGCGGCGTTGGTGCCGCTGAAGAAATAGGCGGCGTACTGCCGTCCGGGCTCCACGAGCGCTTGGGCATGCGTCTTCGGCGGCACACCGGACTTGAGAAACGTCTTGTCC
>CAYQWK010000198.1:0-10583 GCA_964420805.1 uncultured Bifidobacteriaceae bacterium
GCGTCACCGTGCCTCGGAATAGGCCGCGTCGCGCCGTTTCGGTGAGTGTCACGTTCACGCGGTTTGTGTCGGCGCTGGAGTGGCATTGCACGGTCACCGTCCCCTGCCCTGCAAGATCGAGGTCGCCCACCTCAATTGTCACTGTATCGGGAATCGTGTAACCGTCGCGATCAATGGCAATGGTGCCGATGCCGTCAAGGCCCGGCACGAGGAATTGCATGATTCGCCGCAGGATCGCCGGGCGCGTGTTGGGAAACGTGCCAGTCTCGGGAATGGCATCAACCGGGAAAGAAAGGAATACCACGCGCCCAGGGCTTTCGTCCCCCACACGCGGAAAACTCACGCCGCACGGCTCGCCCGAGGTGGTGTCGTAGAAAATTGGCGTGGCGCGGCGCTTCACGCCGAACGTGTCCGAGAGGTCCGGGCCGAAGGTGGAGAAAACAAGGTCGATGATCGGATACTGCGAGTAGTCCGGGGTGAGCAGAACGCCGTCGCTGATCGGGTTCTTGGGCTCGCCTTCCACCTCGAAGACACCGTGATCCTCATCGCATTCTGCACACGACTCGAATAACAGCGTGTTCGGCGAGAAGCGGTTGATCTGAAAGATGTTGGTCCGGAACGGCACGCCGCCCATGCGGCTCAACAACTCCATCGACGACATGAAGAACGAGCCGCCGGCATTCAAATACTGCGTGATCACGCCCTGCTGCTGCGCCGAAAGCGTGTCGCCCATGTTGAAGCTGTCGTTGATGCGCCACCAAACGATCTGGTAGGGCAGCAACCGCAGAAACGCGGGCGAACTGGATGAGTTCGTCACCCGCATCACGTCGAAGCTCACACCCGCCTGCCGGAGCGCGTTCGTGTACGCGCTGATCGGTATGAGCGGCGTTCCAGGATCATTATCCACGGTGTAGGCATCAACAATCAGCACCGTGGCTGCGGACGACGCGACAAAGACGAAGTTTGTGCCGTTGCTGTTATTAGTCCTGGTGTTCCCGGCAGAATCCGTCGAGGTGACGGAGAAGAAATAGGTCCATCCCACAATCAGGTTGGTCAGTTCGACCGAATGCTCCGTGACCAGAGCCAGATTCGTGGCCGCGCGGCTCAATATGCTGTTCGTGTTGAATCGAACGATGGATGTGGCCGGCTCGTCCGTGAGCCAGCGAATGACCGCCTGCCCGAACTCGTTGGTGGCCGTCACGGCAGTGATGACCGGACCGACGAGATCGCCCACTGCATCGTCCGTGCGCAGGATTCCCGCTGAGGCGTCAAGGTACTCCGCGCGAATCCATCCACCATGCGCGATCTGGAGGATGCCGTCGTTGGCCGCCGCGCCGGCGGCGGTGGCCACGCTGCCGGTGAGCGAGCCGCTGAATCCGTTGTTGCGCAGCGTGACCGTGAAGCCGTTCGTTTCCACCGAGCTTTTCAACGTCACGTTCCGCGTCGCCAGCATTCCGAGATCGGTGTCCACCACGCGAAGATTTACCCGCGAAGGTGCGGTGTATGCCGGCCGGTCCAGCAGCACCACGCCCTGGCCGGGGGCGGGCATCAAGGCCGATGTGACCAGCGCGAAATCCTGGTTCACGCCGGGTTTGTCGATCCGCGCATCCCCGACCACGCGCCGTGCAATCACGCGCACGATGTATTCGCCGATCAACGGGTAGCTGATGTAAATGCCCTCGACGTTGTTGATGGCATCGAAGGCCGGAGCGCCCGCGATCGACTCGCCCTCGTCAAACTGATTGCCGCGGAAGATCTGCCCGTCGGGCGCGATGACTTCGAGATCCAGGTCGTTCACCAACGCGCTCAACGCGCCGGGAAAACCGGGCACGTCCGTGTAGGCCAGGGTAACAACCAGTGGCTCATCCCCGCTGTCCACCACCACGCGGCGCTCGAACTCCTGGCCGTTGGTGAGCACCACCGTCTGGTCCACGAAATCAAAACGCCGGTCCGTGGCGATCAGGCTCGGCAGGTCGATGCGCCCCCAACCCTCGTCCATGTTTGGTGTCGGGCCGGTCTCCACCTCGTCATCCATGTCGATGGCCGAATTGATCAAGGCGGCCTTCACCAGCGCGGGCGACGGCGTGGCGTTGGTGTTCTGTTCGCGGTAATACTGCACGAAGATCGCGGCCGCACCGGAGGCATGAGGCCCCGCCTGGCTGGTGCCGCCCTGGAACAGGTAATAATACGAGATGTCCGCCCACGCGTACTCGTCATTCCCAATCGGCGAACGCAGCGACGCGATCCACGTCCCGGGCGCAACCAGGTCCGGCTTGATTCGGCCGTCTTCGCACGGACCACGGCTCGAGAAATCCGCCATCGCGTCCTGGCCCTCGGCGTAGATGAAATAATCGAAGCGATCGTTCTGGGAGGCACCGGTGGCGATGACGTTCTTTGCCACGGCCGGGCTGCCGACGGTTTGCGCGCCCGAGCCGGCGTTGCCCGCCGAGAACTCGAGGATGTAGGGCTGGTCCCCCGCCGTGCCCGCGTCCGCGTCGCGCACCAGCGCGTCGAACTCCATGGCGCTGATGTCGTAGCGGCCCTGGGTGTCGTCGCCCCAACTGTTCGAGCCGATGTCCGCGCCCGCACGCACGGCGTCATGCGTCATTACTTCGAAGCTGGGCGGGGCCTCGTAGTTGCCCTCTCCGTCGAAGAGCCGTTGCGCGATCACATGCGCGCCCGGCGCGACGCCCAATCCCCACAACGCGCCGTAGTCGTCGAACTCACCGGTGGCGCCGTTGCCGGCAATGATCCCCGTGACGTGCGTACCGTGGCTGTGCTCGTCCGACGCGTCGGTCAGCTCGCCGTAAAAGAAGAACGCGTCCACGCGGTCAAACAGATCGGGGTGCATCAAATCCGCGTCGCCCAAATGCAGACCACTGTCCGCCACAGAAACAACCACGCCGCTGCCGTCGTAACCGAGCGCCTGCACCAGCGTTGGGTGCGTGCCGCTGTCGCCGCCGATGATCTTCGCGGCAGTCTCATCGACGAGCTTCATCTTCGGAGCGGCCTCAATCCACAACACCGCGTCGGACTCCGCGAGTGCCTGCAAACGCGCCGGGTTCAACGCGCCGCGCCAGATGTGGCTCAAGCGCAGTGCCGTTTCCGAATGCACGCGGTTCAACAACCCGCGCACCACCTGCTGCTGCGCCGGTGTGGCGTCGGGCGCGAGCAGGATGTTGACCGCCGCCTCGCCCTGCGCGGCGGGAAGGGCCGCCAGGCGTGATTCGATCTTGTGGCCCGGCTTGAAATCGCCGGTCCATTTTACGAACGGCAGCGTCTCGATTTGCGCCACGCGCACGCCGGCAAACCGGACAATGAAGGCGTCATCGGGAACGTACTGGATGATCGTGACGCCGAGGTCGCGAAGCTGCGCGAGCCATTCACCACGGGCAGGCCCGGTAAACTGGACGATAAAAAGCCCGGAGCGCGCCGGCGCGTTGGCTTTCGCAGCATTGGCGGCGGGATTCTTCACCGCGGAAATCGTCTCGTTGCGCAGACGCACCGGCTTGGATTGCGCGAACGCGGACCACCCGGCGCAGAAGAGCAGCACGCTTAGGGCGATCCGAGGGCAAAGGACGCGGTTCGAGGAAATCACATGCGCACCATACGCGAAAGCCAGGCAACTCACAAGGGCGCGGACTGGCGTGCAGCCGGCGTCCCGCCAGGTTCCATCGCGCAACATGTGGTCGTAATCTCGCGTCTCGACAGCCCGGCAGGATGCCGGGGGGCACGTTGCTCGCGGCGCGATCAGGGCGTGGTGCCCGGGGCCATCCTCCAGCAGAATATTGATGGGGCAGGATTCTCCGTGGCCAATGCAGCGCAAAAGCCCGGCACATCCGGCAGCATGGTCACCTTCAACCCACCCAACTCGGCCGTTGTGCGTTGCGCGAAGATGCTGCCGCCCCTCGCTTTTGCCACCGCTTCGTGCCGGGTCCAGCAGGCGAAGAACGCGCGCATTCCTTCAGCCTCGTCCAGCGCATCCAATTCCACCACCTCGTCCGGGGGCAGGAATTTCCGCGCGATCTTCCGCCAGTTCGCAGTCCGGGCACACACCTGCTCGATGTCCACGCCCACCGCGCCGGAATGGGTCAGCGTGAACACCGCCAGGCCGCTGGAATGCGAGAGGTTGAAATGCAGGTCTCCCCGTGCGCCATCCGCCAACGCGGGTTTGCCCAGCGCACCGTATTGGAACTCGACGGCAACTGGGGGCAACCGGAGTTGCGCGGCCAGCAAGTGACGCAACAACGCGCGGGTCAATTCCCAGTTCACGCGCTGTTCCGGCGAGACGAGGCGTGCCGCGCGTTTGCGTTCGGAAACCGCCAGGCAATTCACCAATGCACCGTGCTGGCCACGCCAGGCGGCCAGTTCAGCGAGCCAAATGTGAACACACGATCCCGCCAGCGCCGGCAACCGTTCCGGCGCGTCCTGCCAGCGCCAGTTCTGGTTCGCAACATCACGCACGGGCCGAGGTTGAACCGAGGCCCACGCGTCCGGCGACACGATTCCTCGTCAGGGGTAGGTGATCCGCACTTTGTAGAACCGGTTTGTGGCCGTGGCGTTCAGGTCCGTAACGGTGCGTTCCTGCGCCACATCCGCGGTGTTGATGCCGCCGAGCGTGACCAGCGACGGCGGGTCGCCAGCGTTGGTGTGATACATCACGGTGTAGGTGCGCGAGGGGAAACGCGGGTTGAAGACAATGCGCCGCTGGTTAGGCGCCAGACCGTTGAGGATGCGGAGGGAAAACTTCGAGTTCCCGTCCGTGGGTATGGTGCCGGCGGTGTATTCGAAGAGGTTATTCTGCCTGTCGCCATCCGGGTCGCGAGCCGGGGCGGCGTTGGTATTGTTGGCCCCGAAATACTGCACCTGCCAGGCATCATCGAGTCCGTCGCCGGCGTAGGTGCCCCAGTCGTCGATACCAACGTTAACGACGTTGACGGTGACGCTGGCGATGCCGGCCTCGAACGCGCCGCGCGCGACGGCGTTGCTGTTCTGATAGACCGTCGCGGCAGTAAGCAATCCGCCGGAACCAATGCTGGCGATGGGACCGCTGAGGATACTCCAGGTCACCTGCACCGGGTTGAGCGCGTTGGTGGTTTCGTCGTCGAGCCGCTGGAAGGCGGCAAGCTGGCGGGTCGCACCTTCGTTGACGTTGGTTGGCGAGGCGGTGACTTGCAACGTCGCATCGTAAAGTTGGCCGATGTAGCCGTGCTTGGCGACTTCGACCGGCAATGGCGCGCTGGAGACACCGCCGAAGCTGCCGAGCGAGCCTTCGTTCACATAACTGGCGCTGGCGGAGCGCCCGCCGGCCGAATTCAAGGTGTCGGTGGCAATCGAGTAGTTTCCACCGGTGCGAAGCGCGGCGTGGGCGGTCAGGCAACCGGCCGCGAGGATGACGAGGATGATCGTTTTCATGGCGGGCCTTATGGTTTGCCGATCACCGCCGCGCCGCGGCTGGCTCGCAGTGTGACCGCCTTGGAGATAGTTTGCGCCCCCGCGTAGTTGCCGTTGCGGACAAGAACGATGTCAATGCCCGTGCTGTTCGCGGCGGTGACGCCCTGGCCGACGGTGGCGTAGGGAAACGCACTCAGGCCGAACTGGAAAGAGCTGCCTGTGGCCGCGACGTCCACGAACCGGGTTGTGCCGGAAACCGAGCCACGGCGGGCGCCGTTCGAGTAATCTGTCCACCGATCCAACTGCAACGTCGTGAAGCGGTCCTGCGGAAGATGGTAGGACATGATGTTGGTCCAGGTGTTGAGCAATTGAGTGGCGGTCGCCCCGGGATTGCCGGCTTGAAGTTGCGCGTAGCTCCAGCACTGGTGGTCGGCCAGGGTGTCGGAGACCTGGTCAGTGGTGCCGCCGATGAGTTGGGCACAGGCGCAACCGCTGCCGCAGGCAGATCCGTTGGCGTTGAGGTAGTTCTCGCCGTTGTGCGTGTGATAAAGGCCAAAGTAATGGCCCATCTCGTGGATCATCAGTGTGTCATACGCCTGCGAGCCGACGAAGATGACGTTCTCGTTGTCATCCGGGAAGGAGCAGTAACCCGACGATGTGTTGTTGATGTATATGTTGATGGCGTTGGTGCGCCAGAAGAACTGCGCGCGCGTGGTGGAGTTGGAGGTGGCCACCGCTTCGAGCGCGGCCTTGTTGGCGTAGGTGCGCGCGTTGAGGTTGAAGAAGCCCGACCAGCCGCTTACGTCCTGAATTTCCGTGACCACGTAGGTGTAGCCGCGACCGTTGCGCCGCATAAGCACGTTGGCGTAGTCGATGTTGTCATAGACCGCCTGGTTGTTGGTGAGGTTCACGCCCTGCGCGCCGTAGCCGCAGCAGTTGCTGGGGCGCTGGCCACTGCCGCCGAGGATGAACTTGACCGAGACGCGCACGGTGATGTCCGCATGCGCCGTCCATGCGCAGAGCAGCAGCGCGAGGAGCGGGAGGATGAATCTGGTTTTCATAATCTGTCTTCGGTGAGGTTATTGCAACGAGACCAACACGAGCACGAGGCCCCTGCCCTTTTCCAGCGACGACATGGCCTTGCCAATGACCGCGCCGTGCGATTGTGCGTGATCCTTCACCTTCATGCCGTGGCCGGGTGTGGCGGAGGTGGTGATCATGTCGCCGGGTTTGACCGCGCCTTGGTCAGCATCCACGTAGCAATAGACGCGGCCGGTGAGCGCGACGGGATGTTTGCCGTCAGCTTTGGTGCCAGCCTGGCCCATCAACATGCCGGGCTTCACTCCGCCCGCGCCGCTGATGATGCCGGCCACGGTGCGGTCGTAGGCCTTGGTGCTGGTGACAAGCTGGCCGGGGTTCTCGGAATCAATGCACACAATCATGCCGGGCTGCGGCGCTTGATGAACGGACTTGATGTCGAACTTCTCCGAGAGATCGGAGCCGCCGTTAATCTGGAGCACGTCGCAAGTGATGCGGCCCTCGCCGGAGGAGTTGGAATCAAGGGAGATTTTTGACAGGTTGTTCGTTCCGAAAAGGTCAATTCTGCCTCCGCTGAAGTAATCGCCGTCCAATTCGATCCGCTTGTTTCCGCTGGCATCACGCATGTAGATGGCGCTGCCGGTTCCGCTGTCCTCGGCGCCGTAGAGTTCGAGCGTGGACGTTCCGTTAGCGTCGGCAAGGTCGATTTCTCCACCGGTTCCCGCGCCCTCGCCTTTGATGGTTGTGCGGGTCGAACTGACGTTGTTGTTGACCAGGATCTGCCCGGCGCCACTGCCGTTATCGCCGTAAATCTGAACCGTGGTGCTGCCATCTGCCGCGTAAATAGTGGCCTGCCCGCCGGAACTGGATCCGAAGCCATCCAATGCCACCCGCGTGCCTCCGTTGGTGTTGTAGATTCCGATATATCCGGCCCCACCGCTGTCGCCATCAAGATAAAGGCCTGTGGCGCCGTCGGAGTTGTAGAGATACTGGTAGCCGCCACCGCTGCTCGAACTCGCCACCACCGCGGCGCTGACACCCAGTTCGTCGCGCAGTGTCAACTGGCCGCCGTAGGAATAGGAGAGCAGTTCCAACACGCTATTTCCGGTGGCGTTGTTCAACTGCAATTGTCCACCGCCGCTGGCACCCTGGCCGATCAATGACGCCCGCGCGGCGCCGTTGGTGTTGTAAAGGTCGAGCCGCCCAGAGCCGGAGGAATCACCACGCAACTGCGCGCCATTCTGTCCGTCGGCTTGATACAGCCGGAGCAGGCCACCGCCGGAGGAATTCGCGGAGAGCATCACCGCCTGCCGGTTGTTCGTGCTGCTGTCGAACAACAGAATCTCGCCCCAACTTCCCCCCCAGAGCCGGATTTGCTCCAGGCCGTCGGACCCGTAGGTGCTGATCTGGCTGCCATTGCCGAACAGACTGATGCCCGGCTGGTTCAATGCCGTGTTTGCGTAGAAGACGTCGAGCCGGCCGGCCACGTTGGAACGGCCCAACGCGATAGAGTCTGCGATCTGGTCGCTGGAGATCGAGTTGTTGGCGATGTTTGTGGCCTCGATCGCGCCGGCGGCGATCTTGCCGGACGTTACCGCGTTGTTCGCCAACTTCGCGGTGGTCACCGCGCTATCAGCGAGCTTCTCGGCGGTAATCGAGCCGTTCTGCACCGTGGCGGCCACGAGCGCGTAGCCCACAGCGGCGATGCGCTGGTCGGGCGTGAGGCGCTGGAAGCCGCTGCCATTGCTGAACCACACACGCAACCGCACGTCCATGTTCGTGAAGGTCGTGACCGGCACGGCGAGGGTCATGCCCGCGATGGTTGTGTCGCCCAACAGCACGGCGTACAGACCGTTGGTGGTCGGCAACGATACAGACGCGGTGGGTTCACTGCCGCCCGCGCTGGTGCCGTCGTTGCTCCAGAACGTGACGGCCCCGGTGTTGTTCACGAGGGCAAACTTGAACAGACCGTTGCCTGTAAAATTCGTTCCACTCACGGCCACCCGGCCCTGGTAATGCAAAAGTTGCGGCACCAACTGCGCGTGGGCAGTCGCGGCCGCGAGGCTGAACAAGATAACGGCGAGCAGACGAATGGTTTTCATGCGTGTTCCTTTGGTTGTGGTTGGACGGGCGTAGATCGAAGCACAAATTCTGGGCGGGGGCAATCATGTTACCCTCGCAGCACGAAAATTTTTCCACCCCCTGATCCACGGCGCGAAGTAACGCGGACCATCCGCGCCTGGATCCGACCATTCAGGACCGCAACGATCGTTCGGAGCCGGCCCAATATGTCCGGGCACGTTCGAGTTGAATAGGCTGCACCACAATGGCCGGGCGCAAATCAGCCGCCGACGATTGAGCGGAAATGGGCGCTCAACCGGGCAGGACTAACCACCGTGAAGACCTTGCCCTTGACGCGGATGAGTCCGAGTTCGCGGAACTTCGCAAGGGTTCGGGAGAAGGTCTCGCTGACCGTGCCCAATTCCGCCGCCAGCACGCGCTTGGTCTGGACAAGTTGAATCGAAACCGGCGTGTTCTGGCCGGGATTGGGGCAACGCTTGATAAGCCAGTTCGCCAGGCGCGTCTCAACATCCTTCAAGGTCAGGTCTTCGATTTGCGCGACCAGAACGCGCAAATGGAGCGCCATCGAGGCAAGAATCTTCAGAGCCAACTCCGGATGCCGGCGCAGAAGCGAGAGAAAGCCGGCCTTTTGAATTTGCAACACCTGCGATGTCTCCACTGCGCGGGCATCGGCGGGATAACCCGTGTCTGTGGCAAGCGTGCCCTCGGCGAACGATTCGCCCACCCGGAATACGTGGATAACCTGTTCCTTCCCGGCGGGCGTGACGCGGTGGATGTTGATCGCCCCACGTTGGACGACGTAGAAACCGTGCGCCGTGTCACCTTGATGGAAAAGGTAGTCGCCTTTATTCAGCGGCTTGGAAACGGTGATAGCAGCGATGCTGCTAATGTCCTCCGCGGAGAGGCTCGAAAAGATCTGGCAGCCCCGCAACGTGGCGACAATCGCGGCCTGCCGATACTCAAGAAGCGAACGGTCACTCACGGTGCGCCCTCCTCATCTCGCCAGAAATAGACGAACCATTCGGCGGCAGAGCGTTGCTCGGCACGGGAGCGAAATCCCTCATCCCCCAGCAGTCTGATGAGTGGCGATGGAAGAAACGGTGCGACGATCATCAGGCCCTCGTCACCGCCCAACGCTGCGACACGCGCAAGGATCTCAGGCAGAGGCTCACGCCCGGCACGCAGAAGTTCGCGCACGTCAAATCGATTAAATTTCCTGGCAGACATTCTCAATGGACATCCGCAGAAAAGCGGCAGTGCTTGTCGCCCGCCCTCAGCCTTCATGCGCGTCTGTGTCGGCGGAGTGTTTCCTGCCCGACGGGGACATGACAAGGCTTGTTGTCCGCTATGCTACCGACTCGTGAACAATAGCTTCCAGCCGTGCCGGATTGAGAACTGTGAAGGTCTTGCCTGCGACCGCAATCAGCCGGCGTTTTCGGAACTTCGCGAGCGTGCGGGAAAGCGTTTCGCTAACCGTGCCAATCTCGGCGGCCAGCATCCGCTTGGTCGTCGTCAACTGGATCGTCACAGGGCGCGTGCCGGCCGGGTCAGGGCAGCGTTTCACAAGCCAGTTGGCCAGCCGCGTCTCGACATCTTTCAACGTGAGATCATCGAACTGAGCGATCAACATGCGCACATGTTGCGCCATGGCGCTGACAATCTTGAATGCCAGCTCGGGATGGCGTTTGAGAAACGCGGCAAAGCCCGCCTTCTGAACATGCAAGACCTGCGAGCTCTCGGCCGCCCGAGCATCGGCGGCATAGCCCGTCTCGGTGGCGACGGTCTCCTCGGCCATTGATTCGCCAGCGCGGAAGACATGTATGACCTGCTCCCGGCCAGAAGCGTTGACACGGTGCATGTTGATGGCCCCGGTCTGCACGATATAGAAACCGTGCGGTGAATCAGTTTGACGGAATAGGTACTCTCCCTTGTCCAGTGATCTTACGACCGTCATGGATGCGATCGCACTGAGATCGTCTGACGGCAGCCCTGTGAAGAGCTGGCAACGCCTCAGCGCATTGGTGATGCCTACCTGTCGAAACTCGGATAATGCTGTTGTCATGTTATTC
>CAYQWK010000199.1:0-5080 GCA_964420805.1 uncultured Bifidobacteriaceae bacterium
GACGAACACCAGTGTGGCCCCCGGCCCAGGCCTGGTGCGGGCGAACTCCGGCGCGACTGTCTATGCAGTTTATCGTGACGCCTCCGGTCCGTACACCAACGTGGCCACGGCCGTCATCGACCTGGCGCCGCCGGGGATTTTCGACGTGGCAATGACGCCGGACTACCAGTCGGCCACGGTGACGTGGGAAACCACGGAGATCACCGATGCGTTGGTCGAGTACGGGGAATCGCCGTTCCTCGGCTACACGGTCTATGTCGACGACTTCGATCTCCTTCACGAATTGGTGCTGACCGGATTAGAGCCGGATCGCGAATATTTCTACCGGCTGACTTCGCGCGATGCGGCCGGAAACTACACGGTCTATGACAACGCCGGCCAGCCGCTCGCGTTCCGCACGCTGATTCCACGCGTGCCGCCGTTGTTCGAACATTTTGACGCCGGGCCCATTGCAACAAACTGGACCGTGTTCAGCAGCGAGGATTCGCAGTCGGAATGGACCCTGGGCGTGCCAAACAACGGGATCGAAACCGCGGCGCCATCCCCGCCGAACGCGTGGGGCAGCAGCCTGAACGGCGGTGATGCGGACACCATCGACACTTTTCTCATCAGCCCGGCCATTCATCTCACTGGCGGCAACTCGGCGACGCTGACGTTCGTTTGCAGCTACGACTTCAGCGATCAGGGCGAGTTAGATTTCCTGCAATTCGGAGAACTCCTGCTGTTCACCAACAATTCGGAATACGTGAACTTGGGTTACTTCGAGGAATGGTCGGCGGGCTGGGAAACCAATGATTTCAACCTGTCGCCCTACATCGGCCAAGTGATCTATTTGGTCTGGCATCACCAGCTTTTGGCTTTTGACAGCGCGCCGCGTCCGGGTTGGCTGGTTGACGACGTGACGTTGGTGATGTCGAACTCCCCGGTGGGTACACTGCGCGTGACGAACAATTTGTCCCAGGCGTCCTTCGTCATCGACGGGCCGTTGCAACTGTCCGTCGAAGGAACCAGCTACCTGAACACTAACGCGCCGCCCGGTGTTTACAGCGTCACCTTCACCAACGTGCCGTTCTGGATCACGCCCGCCCCCGTGACGAATACGCTCAGCACCAACGCCACGCTCGTTCTCACCGGCCTTTACACGGTCACGGACGTGAACAGCAACGGCATGGCCGACAGTTGGGAGACCAACTGGTTCGGGGTCGTTTCGCCGGGACGCACGCGCTACACGGATACGGACGGCGACGGCTTGAGCGACTACAACGAATTCCTTGCTGGCACGAACCCGACCAACCAGGCCTCGCGGCTCGAGTTCCTGAACCCGGTGGTGCAGAACATCGGCGTCACGCGGCTCGACTGGCTCACTGTGCCGGGGCGCAGCTATCGCGTGGCCGGCAGCACGGACCTCGTCACCTGGACGCCGTTGCACGACTGGATGCGCGCGAACGGCGGTATTCTCTCCTTCACCGCGCCTTCCACCATCGGCGTGAAGTTCTTCCGGCTCGAAGTCAAACCCTGATCTGAAATGGCTCCTGATTTGAATACCCGCCGGCGTTGGACCTGGTGGCTTTGGCGCGGGATTGCGCTCGTTCTATTCGCCACGTTCGTCTGGACATGGGCCTTCACCGCCGTGCAACGGCAGGACAAATACGTCCGCACTACCTTGATTCTACTCGCGGGTGGAATGGTGTTCCTGCTCTGGACCGTGCTTTCGTCCGGTTGGCGGGCGCGGACACGATGGGGTGTGATTCTGGGCACGGTGTTTGCCGGCTGCTTCTGCGTGTTGACGCTGCGCATTCGCGGTGTGGATGGTGATTTGCTCCCCATCATCCGCTGGCGATGGTCCGAGCCGATTCCCATGGCTCAAATCAACCCGCCTCCCGCCAGCGCACCCGTTTCCGTCGCGCTCACCAACCGGTTTCCGCAATTCCTTGGTCCCAATCGGGACGCCACGCTTCCCGGCCCGCAACTCGCCGTTGATTGGAAGAGCACACCGCCCACGGAACTATGGCGGCACGCCGTTGGGGCCGCATGGTCCGGCTTTGCCATCGACGGCCCGCGCGCCATCACGCAAGAGCAGCGCGGCGAGGATGAACTGGTGGTGTGCTACGACACGCTGACTGGCACACGGCTTTGGGAACACGCGGACAAGGCCCGCTACAACACGGTGATCGCCGGTGATGGCCCGCGCGCCACGCCCACCATTTTCGGAGATTCGGTTTTCACCATGGGCGGCAGCGGCGTCCTGAACTGCCTCGACCTTGCCACCGGCCAATCCCGCTGGCATCACGACACGTTGAAGGAATTCGCCGCGCCGTTGCCGGAATGGGGCGTGGCCTGCTCACCGCTGGTGACGGAGCGCGCCGTGTTCGTGACCGTGGGCGGGCGGCACGGCATGGTGGCCTTCGACCGGGCGACTGGCGGCAAGCTTTGGGGCGCGGGCGATGACAAGCCGCACTGGTGCTCGCCTGTCCGCGCCACGCTGGCGGGCGTAGCGCAGATTGTCGTCTTCAGCGAGAGTGTTTCCTCGTATGACGAGCAGACGGGCAAGGTTCTCTGGCAGCATCCGTGGCCCAGCCCGTTCCCGCACGTCAGCACGCCGTTGATTCTCGGCACGAACCGAGTGTTGTTCTCGCAAGGCTATGGCGGGGGGGGCGAACTTTTGGAAATCACTCCTGCAAAAGTGCGGTGGCGTGCAAACCGCGTTTGGAAGTCCATCCGGTTGAAATCCAAGTTCGCCAGCCTCATCCAGCGTGATGGCCATGTCTATGGTCTCGACGATGGCGCGCTGGTCTGCCTCGACCTGGCTGACGGTGCCTTGAAGTGGAAGGGAGACCGCTATGGGCACGGCCAGATGCTGCTCGTGGGAGATCTGCTGCTCATCATGGCCGAGAGCGGCGACATCGTGCTTGCGGAGCCGAATCCCGCGGAGTTCCGGGAGCGGGCGCGGCACAAGGTCTTCTCCGCCAAGACCTGGAACCCACCAGCCCTGGCCGGGGCCTTGTTGCTGGTGCGGAATGACCGTGAGGCCGCCTGCTTCCGGCTGCCATTGGCTCGGTGAGCTTCTCCATTCGCATACGGCTTCAGCCGGGCGAGAATGAGAGGCCGGCCGTGACAGGTAATCTAACAACAGCACCATCGACTCAAATGCTCCGATGTGTCCCATGTGTTGCCTCACGTGAAGAGGACACCGGGCGTGAGTAAGTTTCTGGCCATCGCTGCCTCATCGGAAATGACCTCATGATTTTTTTGTTTTTGAATCGAAGAGGCACCTTTGGCCTGGCCGCGCGGGGCTTCGCAGATTCGGAGGGGGCAAGGTTGTTGGAGCGGTGGTTCTTGTTTGCAAGCCGAGCCTTGAGTTTTTGATGCGCCCTGCCGATGTGCTTTGGCATGGCAAGATCACTCTTTGCCGCCCTCGGGCTGTGGATGTTCCTGGCGACCTGTGTCCGGGCCGTTGTGCCTTATCCTCATGTCGTTATCGACAGCGTGACAGTGCTCGCGAAGGGGTTTCCAACCAACAGCTTTATCAGCCCGGGTGAGTGGTTGATTCTTGAGATCGGCTTGCGCAACGCGGGGCTGCGCCGGGCCACGAACATCACCGCGGAACTGGTCTCGACTGCGGGCCTCACCAACGCCAGTGCGGCGGTGAGTTATTTCGATTTGGAGACCAACGGCGTGGCAATCACGCGGACCTTCGGCCTGGACGTGAGCGGGCCGACGGGGAGGATCCGCCAGGGGGAGTTGCTGGTGCGAAGTTCGGGTACGGAGATCGGGCGCGTCGTGTTCGATGTTCCTGTCGGCTCGAATGTCCACACGTTCCGCCACTCTGAACGTGTTTGGGTCCCAGCAAGCACGGCGCTG
Source organism: uncultured Bifidobacteriaceae bacterium (assembly GCA_964420805.1). Lineage (GTDB taxonomy): Bacteria > Verrucomicrobiota > Verrucomicrobiia > Limisphaerales > SIBH01 > JANNGC01. The sequence continues at coordinate 3,862 of CAYQWK010000199.1, forward strand.
AGTTACGGGCCGGCATCCGTGTTTCCATCCACGACTTCCGTGCAGGGATTGAACGGTTCAATCGGCGAGGTGAGGCTTACATTGCACAACTTCAGTCACGACTTTCCGGAGGACGTGAACGTGGTGTTGGTTTCACCCAAAGGGACAGCGGTGATGGCGATGTCTGATTGCGGCGGCGGATTCACGGTGACGAATGTGAATTTGGTTTTCGCCAGCGGCGTGTCGAACCAGCTTGCCAACGCCACGGAACTGCAGACGGGCGTCTTTTCCGCCACCGATATCAATCTCCCGAATCACATGTCGGAACCGGCTCCCACCAACGTGCCCGCCGGCACGACGATGAACAGCTACATCCGGGAGTTCCCCAATGGAGGCTGGCAGTTGTTCTTGGAGGACGGGCGTGAACTTGATTCCGGTGCGGTGTTTGGTGGATGGACGCTTTCTTTCGTGGTTCAGTATCCGCCCACTCTCCTCGTCCGTAACGCCGCCAATGGGAACATTGTCATCACAGTGGCAAACACGGGTAGTCGTAGTTTCCTGATCGATGTTTCAACGAACCTGATAACATGGCAGACCATCGGCCAGACGCCGTCCACTTTGGACACGGTCACATTCATTGAATCTGCCGACGGCGACCAGCAGCGATTTTATCGCGCGCGGCGAATCACCCCTTGACGTCTGCAGCGGCGTTTTCACAAATCATCAGCATAAGCCGGCATGGTGCTGGCGGGCCCAATTGTTCCTGTCTAAATTCTCCGGCAGTGAAATTCTATTTTTTGGTCGTCGTCGCAGTGCTTTTCCATCCGTTGGCCGGCGCTCAAGTTCTTCCGGGTCGCCATTTTCTCCAGGACCGGCTGCGCCGATGCGAGTTTGTGGTGGCGTCGAATGAACTGCATTTCGGCTCAGGGCGCCAGGTGCGGAAGGTGCCGCCGCAGGACGATGTGGAAGGGATTCGGCAGCACGCTCGTGCGTGGCGGTTGCTGACCGGGGAGGAGCATGATCTGGTGTTGTATCCCGTGGCTGGTCCACGCACGGACCGCTCGCGGCGTCTGCTGACCCGAGAAGTGGTGGTGCAGCTTGAGGCCGGGGCGGATCCAGGACTGGTTCGGGCTGCTGTGGCTGGTGCGCGAATCGAGCGGGTGCCTTACACCTCCGACACGTATCTGGTTGGTGCCAGCGAACCTGGCGGGGCGCTGGCCTTGGCCGCGACGTTGCGTGA
>CAYQWK010000199.1:5090-10552 GCA_964420805.1 uncultured Bifidobacteriaceae bacterium
GACATGCGTGGGGTGGTTTCGGCCGATCCTCAACTGGCTCGTTCGGCGGCGCGGAAGACCGTTCCGAACGACCCGTTGTTCTCTTTGCAGTGGCACTTGCTGAACACCGGGCAGGGCGGAGCCACGCCGGGCATCGACGTGCAGGTGACCAACGTCTGGAACACATGGCGCGGCACGAACATCGTCATCGGCATTGTGGATGACGGGTTGCAAATCACGCACCCTGACCTCGCCCCGAAGGCGAACACCAACATCGACTGGGATTTCAACGGGAATGACGGCGATCCATCTCCGAATGTCAGCGTGGACGATCATGGCACGGCTGTTGCCGGAGTGGCGGCGGCCTGGGGAAACAACTCCACCGGAGTGGTGGGCGCCGCTTACGAGGCGACTCTGGTCGGGTTGCGGTTGATCGGCGCGGCAACCACAGACGCGCAGGAGGCCGCGGCCATGTCGCACAGCAACTCGACCATTCACATCAAGAACAACAGTTGGGGCGAACTGGACTGCGATCCGGACGCGACTTTGTCGGGCGGTGGACCGCTTTTTCGTGCTGCTGTCCGCGATGGCGTGTTGAATGGGCGTGGCGGCAAGGGTGTGCTTTACACCTGGGCTTGCGGCAACGGCGGCGGTTGCGACGAGGATGCGAACTACGACGGGTATGCGAACTGCATCGATGTCATCGCCGTGGCGGCGGTGAGCGATCTGGGACAGCAGTCGGATTACAGCGAGCGGGGCGCCTGCGTGCTGGTGTGCGCACCGAGCGATAGCCTGGGGCGGCAGGGGATCGTGACGACGGATTTGACTGGGAACAACGGCTACAACTACAGCGGCGCATCCAGCGAGTTGAGCGACCGGAATTACACCAAGTGGTTTGGCGGCACCTCGTCGGCAACGCCGTTGGTTTCCGGCGTGCTGGCGCTGGTGCTTCAGGCCAACCCCGCCCTCGGCCATCGTGACGTGAAGGAAATCGTGCTCCGGTCCTCGACTAAGGTTCAGGCGGCGGATTCTGACTGGAAGACCAACAGCGCCGGCATTCCGCACAACCACAAATTCGGCGCTGGCATGATCAGCGCCAGTGCGGCGGTCGCGCTGGCGACGAACTGGGCGAATTTGGGCACGCGCACAAATGTCACGTTGCTGCAAACGAACCTTGGGCTGGCGATTCCAGACAACGACACGGCGGGCGTCACGCGCTCGTTCACCTTCACCAATGCCGGTTTCCGCGTGGAGAACGTCACCGTGACCATGACCGCGCCCCACGCTTATTGGGGCGACCTGGCTGTGACGTTGACCTCGCCGGGCGGAACGGTGAGCCGGTTGGCTGAAGCGCACGCCTGCGACGGCTCATACCAGTACACGGCATGGCCGCTGAGCAGCGTGCGTCATTGGGGTGAACAGGCGGCCGGGACGTGGACGGTGAAGGTCTCGGACGGGGCAGCCGTGGACACCGGTACGTTGAATGCCTTGGAGGTTGTCTTGCATGGGACCGCGCCCGTGCCTTCCGTTTCGATCTCACGCACCAACGGCAGCGCGCGGCTCGACCTGCGCGTTGCCGCGCAGGGATGGCGTTACGCCATCGACAAGGCTTCGAACCTGACCGGCAGCACCAACGACTGGGCGCAATGGACCACCGTCACCGTGCCATCCAGCGGGATTGCATCGGTCACGGACACCAACGCACTGGCGGCGGCGGCGAGGTTTTATCGCGCACGGCTGTTGCCGTAATCGGCGCGCGGTGCGCCGGGAAAACTTCTTCCTTTGCGGAAATGCGTTTGCTATCCACGGCGCACATGTTTCGTCAACGTATCGTCTGGATGATGCTTGCGCTGTGGGGTGCTTTTTTCGCCCACGGCCAGAGTTCTGTTGTGACCTTCAAACTCGTTGATGGAGGCACTCTCAAAGGCACGCCCCTGGCGCCCAAAGACACCTTTGTGCAGGTGAAACTTGAGGATGGTACCTACACTAATTTGAACTGGGCGCGCATTACGCAGGAGTCTCTGCGCGAGTTGGAAAGGAACCGGGCATTCGCGCCGTATGCGAACATCTTTCTCGATCCGCCGCCGAAGACCAAATCAACCACCCTGAGGAAGGAGGTCGTCGTCAAACCGGTCACACGCCTCGAACGGCCCAAGGACGGCAGCCTGTTTTCGTCGCCAATCATGATTCTGCTCTTCCTGCTCGTTTGGGCGGCGAGCATTTACGCCGGCTACGAAGTCGCCGTGTTCCGCCAGCGCCCGCCGGCCCTGGTCGCGACAATGGGCGGAGTGCTGCCGATTCTCGGGCCGGTGATCTTCCTCGCCATGCCCACTTACCAACCAAAGGAAGAGGTGGTTCACGAGCAGGTCGAGCAGGCGCCGGTCGAGGAGGCTCCTGCCGTCGTTGATGAAGCACCCGCTGCGGCCGAGCCGGAGCAGCCGAAACTCCCGCAACCGGTCGTCTATGCGCGCGGCCAGTTCACCTTCAACCGGCGTTTCTTCGAGACCAAGTTCGCAGGCTTCCTGAAGATGGTTCCTGGCGAGGCGGAGCGCGACAAGGTGATCCACATCCGCTCCGCGCGGGGCGAGCACACGGGCCAGCGCCTGGCGAAGGTCGAGCCGAACGAGCTTTATCTCCAAATCCGCAAGGGCACCGCCACCGAGGATGTAATGATTCCCTTCAACGAGATTTACGAGGTGGTCGTCAAACACAAGGACGCGTGACCGACGACCACCACCGGTTCAGAGCGCGCGAACACAAGGCATGAAATTCCAGACCATTCTCCTCTTTGGGGCTCCCGGCTCCGGCAAAGGAACGCAGGGAAAAATCCTCGGCACCATTCCCAACCTGTTCCACTTTGCATGCGGTGACGCTTTTCGGAACCTCCGGATCACCGATCCCATCGGCAAGGCCTTCATCGACTACTCCAGCCGCGGTCAGTTGGTGCCGGATGAGCCGACCATCGACCTCTGGCGGCGCAACATCGAGGCCAGCGCCCTCAATGGGAATTTCGATCCCAAGCGCGACACGCTCGTGCTGGACGGCATTCCCCGCAACGCGCGCCAGGCCGAGATGCTCAAGGACACGCTGGACGTCCGGGCCGTGTTTCATCTGTGGTGCTCCGACATCACCAAGATGGTCGAGCGGCTTCAACGCCGCGCCCTTCGCGAGAACCGGTTGGATGATGCCAACCTCGAAGTCATCCACCAGCGCCTCCGCGCCTACGAAAACGAGACCAAGCCGGTGCTCGATTTCTACGGGCCGAAAGTGGTCCACACCATCGACTCGATGCAGACGCCCACCAACGTCCTGCGCAACATTCTCGACATCATTGCCACGCTGAACCTGGAGCGTCTGTGAACGGTGCGCGGCGGCCATGAGTTCGTTGCGCATCGTCTTCATGGGCACAGCGGCCCTCGCGGCAACCGTGCTGGAACACCTGCTGGCGGCCCGCGAAGTGACCGTGCTTGCGGTCGTCTCCCAGCCCGACAAACCAAAGGGGCGCGATTTGAAACTCCAGCCCACGCCAGTGAAGGAAGTCGCGCTCCGGCATGGATTGCCCGTGTTGCAACCTCTCAAGGCGCGTGATCCGCAGTTCATCGAAGCCATCCGCGCGTTGAACCCTGACCTCGTGGTCGTGGCCGCCTACGGGCAAATTCTTCCCCAAGCCCTTCTCGACGTGCCGCGCCACGGTTGCCTGAACGTCCACACCTCGATCCTCCCACGCCATCGCGGCGCGGCTCCGATCCAATGGGCGATTCTCGACGGCGACGCCGGGACCGGCGTGACGATCATGAAAATGGACGCCGGCCTCGACACGGGCGCGGTGGTGAGCGAGGCGCGGACACGCATTGAGGACGAGGACAACGCGCAAACCTTGCACGACCGTCTGGCGCGCCTGGGCGGCGAACTGCTCGTCCGAACCATTCCTGGCTACGTGACCGGCCAGGTGGTTCCCGTGCCGCAACCCTCGGAGGGCGCGACCTACGCCCGCAAGATCACCAAGGAAGACAGCGCACTGGATTGGAAACTGCCGGCCCGCGTGTTGTGGAACCGTGTGCGCGGACTGACGCCCTGGCCTGGAACCGCCGCCACGTTGCAACGCGCCGCCGGCCCTCTGCCGCTCAAGGTCTGGCGTGCCGAACTGCTCCCCGGACCTTGCGGCGAACCAGGAGTCGTCCTCGCTGCCGATCGCGACGGCATTTTGATCGCATGCGGCGAAGGGGCGTTGCGCGTGCTGGAACTTCAGCGCGAGGGTGGCAAGCGCCTGCCTGTACAATCTTTCCTCGCTGGCTTCCCGGTTCAACCGGGCGACCGGTTCATCTGAACTGCGCGCTCATTCGGCCTTTTCGGCCGGCGGTTCCGGCAAGAAGCAACCGAGCGCCAGCGCCACCACGGCGATCACGGCCGCAACCCATCCGGCTGCCTGCGCGATGTGCATGGGCCGCACCGCGTCCGTCCCGCCGGCCAGCATCGGCGCCACCACCAGCGTGGTGATCATCGACGCGCTGGTGCCGACCATCCGCCCGCCGACGTTGGTGGCGAAACTCCCGCCTGTGCCGCGCAGGTGCATGGGGAAAACTTTTGGCAGATATTCCCCGAAATAGCTGAACTGCGCCACGGTCAGGAACCCGCACGCCGCATAAGCCCAGAGGAACAGGTCGCCGCCTGACTTGAAGAACACGAAATAGGTCAGCGGCAGGATGATAATGGCCGGCACCTGGAAAACCCGCAGCAGTGGACGCCGGGCTATTCCCACAAAAAGCAGCACCGCCAGCGCGACTCGCCCGGCCAGACCGCCCATTTCCTGGAACCATTGCACGTGGTTGCTCATGGCTTGTACCTGGTCGTTGAAGGGCTTCTGTTGCGCGACGTTGGCCTTGATCTTCGCGATCAGCGCCCCGCGCGCGGCCGGATCGGTGGTGGCGTTCAACTCCTTGTTCAACGCCTCGCCCTCCTTCCGCAATGGCGCGAGCGACTTGGTTTGTGCCGCCAACTCCGGCAGCCCCGGCGTGACACGGGCCACCGTGACCTGAAGCGCGCCGAACGCGATGCCGTATGCACACGCCGAAAGCAGCGCGGTCAGCAAGGTGACCCGCCGCAACTCCGGTGAAAACAGCGCGGCGAAACTCGGCCGCTTCAATGTGCCCGCTGCGCGGCGCTCCTTCCACACCCGCGACTCGGGCACGAAGGGCAGCAGCAACGCGATCGGGATGGCCGGCAGCATCCCCGTCAGCAGCAGATATCGCCAGTTGGACGGCGCGGCGCCGCCCAGCGCGATGGGCAGTGACAGCACCGGCAACGTGCCGGGATGGCTGGCGATCCATTTGCTCACCAACGTCACGCACACGCCGCCCAGAGATGCGAAAGCCTGCGTGATGCCCAGCCAGCGTTCCTTCTGCTTTTTGTCCTCGAACACCTCGGCCAGCCAGGTAATGGCGGCCACGAACTCGACGCACACGCCTATGAACGTCGTGCAGCGG
>CAYQWK010000200.1:0-1738 GCA_964420805.1 uncultured Bifidobacteriaceae bacterium
GTTTTTTGTCGGGATAGGCGGGGGGTGGGGGAATTTTCACCGGGTTGGCGGTCAGGGCCTTCTTGATTTCATCGATGGCGCGGAGCAACTGGTCGTCGGTGCCGGCGAACTCGCGGGCAGGATCGTTGTCCACCACGATGTCGGGATCGACGCCATGCCCTTCCATGATCCATTCCCTGGCCTCGAGGTCGAACCGGCTGAATTCGGGACGGTTCAACGAACCGCCATCGAGCAAGGGCAGGGAACCGCGGATGCCGACGACGCCGCCCCATGAGCGCTGGCCGATGATGGGACCGAGTTTGTGCCGGCGGAAGCGGTAGCCCACGATGTCGCCGTCGCTGGCGGAGTGCTGATCGATGAGCAGGACCTTTGGGCCGAGGACCTGGCCGGCGGGGTCCACGTTGACGTTGCCATTGCGGGCGATGGTCCACATGGCCGGTTCGCGGCGCAGGCGCTCGATGATCATGGGCGAGACGTTGCCGCCGCCGTTGCCGCGGCAATCGACGATCAGCGCGTCCTTGTGCAACTGCGCGGTGTAGAACTTGGTGAATTCGTTCAGGCCGGTCTGCTGCATGTCCGGCACATGCACGTAACCGACCTTGCCGTCGGTGGCCTTCTCGACGGTGTCGATGTTGTCCAGGACCCAGTTGAGGTAATAGAGGGATTGTTCACTGGCCAGCGGCACGATGGTTTCTTCGTGCGCGCCTTCTTCGCTGGGCGTGCGGTTGACCTTCAGTTTCATCTGCCTGCCCGCGGTGCCCACGAGCGCGGCGTAAAGGTCGGTCATTTGCTTGGTGGACTTGCCGTTCAACCCGACGATGAAGTCGCCAGCCTTGACGTTCACGCCGATCTCGGTGAGTGGAGAGCGGTATTTCGCGTCCCAGTTGTGGCCGCGCAGGATGCGGTCCACGCGGTAGAATCCGCTGGTGTCGCGACTGAGGCGTGCGCCGAGCAGGCCCAGCGGCACGCGGTCTGGGGTGGGCATGTCGCCGCCGCCCACATAGGCGTGGCCGATGTTCAGTTCGCTGATCATCTCGCCAATCACATAGGTCAGGTCGGCGCGGTGCTGCACGTGTGCGAGCAGGGGTTGGTAACGCTTGCGCATGGCGGGCCAGTCCACGTTATGGAGACTCGGGTCGAAGAGGAAGTCGCGCATTTGCCGCCAGCACTCGGCGTAGATCTGGTTCCATTCCGCGTGCCGGTCGAGCGCGACCTTGAGGTCGGACAGGTTCAGTTTCTTGTCGCCCACGTCCAGCTTGCCGGACGGCAAATCCACGATCGCGAAGTCGCCGCCCACGCGCACCATCATCTTCTTCTGGTCGGCGGAAACTCGATATCCCGCCGTGTCGCCCAGTTCCGTCTCTTTTTCCTTCTCCAGCTCGAAGACGAACAGCTTGCCCTTCTTTTGGTAATAGAGCTTGTCGCCCACGGAGGTGAGGTTGCCGTAGCCGGAGGCGCCGGGCGCAAGCACGGTGATGCGTTGGGGCAGGCCGTCGGCGTCGATCTTCACCACGACCTTGTCGGCCTTGTTGGTCTTCGCCGCGGCGGTTTTGTCGTCGGCCTTCGTGCCCTCTTTCTTCCCGGGGTTGTCATCGGCCTTCACGTCCGGCGGCGCGTTTTTCGGCTTCTCGTCTTTGATCTTCACCTCATCGGACTTCGGCGCGAATGGCGACTTGGTGTCCTTCGCCAGGGTGACCAGGTAGATGCGTTGCAGGTCGTTGTAGATGTGGTTCCACTC
>CAYQWK010000200.1:1748-10525 GCA_964420805.1 uncultured Bifidobacteriaceae bacterium
CCGTCGGTGCTGAATTCCGGGCTGCCGACGTCGAACCATCCGTCCGTGACTTTGACCGTGTTCTTCGCTTCGAGGCCATACAGGTGGATGTTCGGGAATCGCCGCGGCTCGGGTTTCGTGAACGCAAGCCACGCGCTGTCGGGAGACCAGGTGAAGTCGTGGATTTCCCACGCTTCGGATTGCGCCACCAACGTCACCGCTCTGGACTCCACGGTGACGAACTGCAGCCGGTTCTTTTTGTCGCCCCACGCGAGGTGCTTCGAGTCCGGCGACCACACGGGCGCGTATTTGTAAGTGTCTGCACCGCGGGTGAGCTGACGTGCCTCTCCCGTGCCGTCCTGCGCCCGCACCCAAATTTCGTCCTCGCCCGACTGGTCACTGATATAGGCGATCCACCGCCCGTCCGGCGACCACGTCGCGTTGCGCTCGTGGATGCCCGGCGTTTGCGTGAGGTTGCGCGTCGGCCCGTTCTTCGCCGGCACGCTGAAGACATCTCCGCGCGCCCCGATGACCGCCCGCGCGCCGTCCGGCGCGATGTCCCACGCCGTCGTTTCCTTCGACACGTCCTTCAACCCGCCGCGTCCGATGGCGAAATCTTCACGAATCTGCACCGGGATCTTCTCCGCCTTCTCGCTCTTCAAATCGAAGCGGTAGATGAACCCGCCGTTCTCGAACACAATCGCCGTGTCGCCGAGGGACGGGAACTTCACCGCGAACTCGGTGAACTTGGTGAGCTGCCGCGTTGCCTTCGTTTTCAGGTCCAGCACGTAAAGGTTGGCCTGGCGATTCGCGTCCCGCTCGGACACGAAATAGATCCGGTCGCCCTTCCACATCGGGAAGATGTCCTGAGCCGGGTCATCCGTGAGCTTCGTTGTCGCCTTGGTCTCGAAATTGTAGAGCCAGATTTCGTCCGCCTGGCCGCCGCGGTAACGCTTCCAGGTGCGGAACTCGCGGAAGACACGGTTGTAGGCGAGTTGCTTTCCATCCGGCGAGAAGCTGCACCAGCCGCCGCGGGGCAGGGGAAGTGTTTCGAGGCTGCCGCCACCGAGCTTCGCCAGCGCCAGTTCGCCCTTGAACGGATTCCAGTTCCGCCCGCGCGTGCGATACACCACCGTTTCATTGTCGCGCCAGGTGAGCACGATGTTGTTCGGCCCCATCCGGTCCGACACGTCGTCGCGGTCCAGCGTGGCCGTGTAGGTCAGGCGCTTCGGCGTGCCGCCTTCGGCGGGCATCACGTACACCTCGGTGTTGCCGTCGTATTGGGCGGTGAAGGCCAGGTTCTTCCCATCCGGCGAGAAGCGCGGGAACATCTCGTAACTCCGCTCGTCGCTCGTCAACCGACGAGCCACGCCGCCCTTGGCTGAAACTGTGTAAAGGTCGCCGGCGTAACCGAAGACCAACTGCTCGCCGTGAATGGCCGGGAAACGCAGCAAACGCGCCTCGTCCAAATCCGCGCCCGCCGCCAGGCGGACCAACACAAGCGACAACAAACCTGTCCAGGCACTCAAGAATCGTGGCAACATGTCCGTGAGCAAAACAGAAACCGCCCCGGCTGGAAGCAGAAACAAATGCGCGTGCGATACTCTATCCGGGGCCGAACTGCGGATTGGGATTTAGAGGCTGCCTGATGCATCGCGCGGGAACGTGGCGCCCAGGCAAATCCAGCATTCCCGGCCGATGGCCATGAACCGCATCTTGATTCCCCCCCAAGCCTGCCGGCCTGCACAATGCGCGGATCAGGGGACGGGACGGATGCCATGCTGCTCCGTGTCTTGGTCTGTTGATCTGAGCCGGTTTTGCGTGCGCGCGGGATTGCGATTTTGATTTCACCGCGTTGCATCGAATTGCCTTCGCGCTATCAACGGTCCTGCGGCTGCGTTCCGAAGCGAACGGTTTTCTGTTGCCTTCCGGTTTTATCCGGACGCACGGGCACGTTCACGCGCAAGTCGTCCCATTGCAGCGCCAGCCGTCCGTTCTTCATCGTCGCGGCGACGGTCAGGGGCTGGCCTGGTCCTGGTGTCATTCGTAGCGCCAGACCCAGTGCCGCCGATTGAATATCTTCCAGGCGAAACTCCCGCTCCGCGCCCTCGTGCAGCACCACGTCGAGCCAACTCGTGGACTTGTCATGCCCGTGCGACCAGCGCGGCGGGGCATCGCCGAACACCGCGTGTGGCACAGCCAACCGCATCTCGACCCCGCCAAACCGGAGCAAGGCCGGCTCCGACAGCGCGGCCGGCAGCGGTAGTTCGCGCCCGCCTGCCTCGCCTCCGAACTCGAAACGCAGGCACAGGGCTTTCGCCGTGAAGACGCCGTTCTTGAGCCGGTCCAGGCTCACATGGGTGTTGCCGCCATCGGTGGCGAAGTTGATCGCGGCCAGGACATCGCCGCCGCGTTGGGCACTGAAGAACTGCGCGGCGGAGAAATCGTAACCGTTGCGGAGAAAGCGCAGGCGCAGATAGGACGGATTTGTCGCGCCGCCCCAATAGGCCACGAGTGCGCGACGCTGGTTCCACAGGTCGCCACGATTGATGCTGCCCAATGTGAAAGCCGGCTCAAGCCGCGTGGTTGCGATCACCGGCGGTTCGCCTTTCAAGTAGGTCTTCACCACGTCGCGCGGCGCTTCGAGCGCTTGGAAATACGGTTCCAGATCGCGCGGGCAGGGCAACGGCAGGCGTTGTTCGGAGATGTCCTGATCATTCACGCCAAAGGTGACGCGGCCCTCTGTTGCGCGTTGGAAAAGTGCCAGCGGGCCGGTCCCCAGCAGGGTGTTGTAGCTGCGGCTGTGCGGGCCGGCCCATTGGCGGGTGGGCGGATGGAAATGCCTGGCAATGTCGTCCCATGCCATGCGGTAAAGTTCCTCGATGAGCCGGCGCGCCTCCGAGTCTTTCACGTGGAGTTTCATGCGGCCCAGTTCCGCCACGGCCACCACGCTGTAGGTCGGGCTGTTGTACTCGGTGAAGGAGCCTTGCTCCATCGTGTAGGCGTGAAAACGCCGCAGCCGGGCCAGGGCGTACTCGCGCAAATCATCCCAGCCGTAAAGCTCGGCCGCCACCAGGGTCGCGTAGGTGCCCATGATGGCGATGTTCGTGTAGCCCGGTCCCACGTTGCGCCGCTGAATGGATCGCGCCGCGTGGCGAATGGCGGCATCCACCAGCGTCGCCACATCCGACGAAAGCCGCGCCCGATGGTCCAGCGCCACTTGCAGCAACTGCACGCCGCAGAAATCCGCCCAGTTCCAATCCGGCGGCGACATCTTGTCCAGCGGTTCCTCGAGGTACCACGGCCAGATGCCGTAGGTCTTGCTCGCTGGATTCTGATCCTGCAACGCGATCACCGCGCGCAAAATGTCCTCCGCCCGCCGGCGCATCGCGTCATCTCCGGTGTCCAGGAGCGCGACCGCGTAACCGAGTGACGACCGCGTGCTGTGGATGAATCCGCCTTGGAGTGTGGTGTGATAACCCGGCGAGCGCAGCGGTTCGCGCAGCATCCGCGCCTTCGGATCGTATATGGCGTGGTGGGATTCCAATGCCTTCCGCAACCGCTCCGCCTGTGCTGTGGTGAGGCGGAATGGGGTCCGACCCTGTTCAACCGCATTGGCGGGACGGGTGGTTTCGCGGCGAACCGGTTCTTGAGCGGGCGCGTTTCCAGCGAGACCGATGATCGCCAGCACAGCCGGCAGTATGCTTCGCAAATGTTTCATTGGGATGTTGGATGCAGGACTTGTTTGTCGGCGATCAGCACTGGCGCATCATACAGCGGAATGTCTTTGTAAAGGACGGTTTCCCCTGTTCGCACCACGCGGTCGGCGGGAATTTCATAAACCCGGCCCGAAACCAAATCCACCCAGACCGGCTCCCGAATCGCCAGACCCGTGACTTCGATCTGCGCCGGTCGAGTTTCAAAGCGGTCTCCTGGAATGTCCGATTTGTCCCAGCAGACCAGCAGATGCCGCCCGGTCAGTCTATGCCGGTAGGCGAACACGGCGGTTTCACTGCCGAAGGTCAACTTGATGGCCGGCGCTTTAACGCGCTCCAGTGTGTCGTCAAAGACTGACACGCAGTTCTGCACCGCGTAGTAGGCCAGCTTGATCTTCTCGACTTGCTTGTCCGCGCCGGCCCGCAAGAGGCCTTTGCGGTTGATCTCGCGCCCGATGTGGTTGAAGTCGCAAATGGTGAACACCGCCGACTCCACATCGTGTCCCAGGTCGCCCAGCATCCGGCGCAAGTCCCACTTGGCCTGGCTGTATTCGGTCCAGGGATGATTCGAGAGCGCGAACTTGGTCGCCTTTTCCGAAGGGCAGCCATTTTCCCCCTGGCGCATCCTGGCCTGTGGCGAGTAACGGGACAGGGTGGCCTTCAGGGCCTCGACATTCGGGTAAGAGCTGTCCGGGTTCATCGCATAACCGTGGTAGATGAACCAATGGAAGAGGTTCGCCTTGCCTTGATCCGCCAGCGCCTTGAGGCAGTTCTCCAGCAACTTGGGACTCGAACTGGCCAGCGAAAGCCCGGCGATGCGTGCGTCTGGGATGATTCGTTTGATGATTTCCGCGGCGCGGATGTTGAGAGCGGCAATGTCCGCCGGGGTGTGTTGTTTGTTGATGTCCGGCTCATTCCACATTGCCCAGTCGCGCACCTTGCCCTTGTAGCGGGCGGCCATGGTCTCGATCCAACGCCCGTATGCTATCAGAGCCTCCCCGGAGGTTGGGAAACCACCCGCCAAATCCCAGCCACCGCCGCCGGCGTAGTTGGTGTTGCCGTAGCCGGTTTCGAGCAGAATGTTCAGGCCCCGGCCGCGCGCGTCGTCAATGATCGTGTCCAGCCAGGCGAAATCATAGGCGCCCTTCACCCGCTCGGTCTTGGCCCATCCTCCCTGCAAGCGGATGGTCTTGATGCCCAGAGGCACGAGGTATTCCTTGTATTGCTGGTAATCCGCGAAGTCGCGGTCGAGCGTCTCGCAGCCAAGAGTCCAGTTGGAGCTATGGATCTCATGTGCGGTGCGGGGTTTGAGCGTGCCGGTCTGCCTCAGCCCCGGATTGAGCGGCGTGCGGGCGCGACCGGGCGAGGCGTCAATCGGCGGCCCGGCTTGGACAAGGCCAAAGGCGGCCAGGCAGTGCATCAATAAGAGCAAACGTGTGACACCGGTCTTCATGCATTCAGGATTTCACGGGCTGGTCGTTTGCCTGCATGGATGCAGTCATTTCACTCCCGACTCCGGGTGTTCGCGCACGATCTTCCACACCGTTTCCTGGATGGCCTTGGCGAGGACCGGGGTGATTTTCCCGTAAGGCTCCGTCGGCAAGCCAGTCGGGTCTTCCCGCAACAGCGTGGCAAAGAATGTGCAACCCACCAGGTAGGAGCCGGCCTCATTCAGGTGAATGCCGTCCTTGTAAAGTTGATGAACGTCCGAATACCCCGCCACCGCGCCGGCGCGCATCCGTTGATCAACCGCATGCATCGCGTGGCCCACCGGCACCAGCAGCAGCGGCTTCTTGAGAAACCGCGTGGACTTGCGCGCCTCGACCAGCAGGCGGTCGAAGTAATCGCGCGACTCGTTCGTGGTGTCCCACCCGCCGGTGTAACGAGCCAGCCAGATGCGCTCGAAGGGGTCCACGTTCGACAGGTCCGCGCCGCTGCCGGGCTTGGTGGGATCATAATCGTTCTTGTCGAACTTCAGCCCCTTGCCGCCGGACGTGATGCGCGGCCAGCGGGCGTAAAGGTAGATTTGCACCTCCGGGCTTCGGGCGGAAACCATCTCCGCATACTGCCGAATCTTGGTCACGTCATCCGAGCCGTCCTTGCTCGTCAGGCCGCGATCAAAGGGTTGGAGCGAGACCACGTCCCACTGGAAATTCGTGAACGCTTCGCGCGGGTAGCCGAACGGCTTCTCGTTGAACCCGTCCGACGGGTGATCCCAAAGCCACTGCAACGGCGCGCCGGGAATCATCTGCCGTCCCCACACCAGTTGGTGCCCGCGACTGGCGGCCAGCTTGACGAGCGAGCCGTAGCGAACGGTGTCGGTCACGCTGTTGCCTATGAAATAGACACGTTGAGTCTTTGCCGGCTCCGCCGCCAACGCTCCGGCAGCGCCAATCAGGCAAAGACCAAACGGGATGATGATTCTGCGATTCATACGTTTGAGATTGGTGGAAACGCGGCTGCCTTTCGAATCCGTCGAGTCATGGCCGGCGCAGGTAGCTCGAAGAAACTTACGGCGGTTCATGACGTCATGGCCTTTCACGTTGGCGGCTCAAGATGCTTTCTGGATGGCCAGTTTTTGGCCGGTGGTGAGTTCGGCTTTCACCTCGAAGGGCGCGATCCGGAATCAACTTTCCGGCCAGGAACAGAACGGTGACGACAAGTTGCTTCATTCGATGATTCGCTGCGCGAAGCGCCGCAGGTTGTTTCTCCAGACGCGGCTTCGTTGCCATTGTTCATTTCGGTTCAATCCAGCCACTCCTGATCCGGAAGGATGCGATTGAATTCCCGGTGGAACAGTTCATTGGCCAGTTCTGTCGGGCGACGCGAAGGAACGGAACGCGCATCCTCAGAAGCAAACGGGTTTCGGGGTACGATGGGGCGGGGCGAGAACCGAGGGGATAATATCAAGAACGCCTTTCTGACCGGCATGGTTTCTCGATGGCTCCTGATCGGATTTAACGATTGGTTCCCATAAACGACGGGGGATTAAAAGTGGTTGCATGAAAGCCGATCTTGCACAGTTCCGTTCGACCTTTGCCTACGGCCTCCGCCCCTTGTGGCTGCTGCTGTTGTTGGGCGTGGTCGCCGGATGTTCGACGTCGCGTCGTTCCCATTCCCTTTGGTTTGGCGAGGGAGGACCGCCGACGGATATTCGGGTGATTCGCATCCATTCCAAGGCGGACTGCGCGCCATTAAACTGCCGGCTGCCCAGCACGAAAGGCGAGGCGAGCAGCCGGCTGGCCTTCGAGGGACTCAAAGTCGGGACGGAACCAGCCGGGTTGCTTTTGCTCCCGCTCACCGTGGGTGGTGGCGCGCTGATCGGATGGTTGAACGGCGTAACTGAGGTGGACAGCGCGCGGTTTCAGGCCGCCATCACGAATGCCTGGAGTCAACTGCGACCCATTGACGGGCTGGCCTGTGAACTTCGCGAAGCGGGAACGTGCGCCCTCGCTGTTTCGTGGGCTCGCGAAGCCGCCCCGACCGCGCAGAAGACAAATCCATCATGCGAAGGGGAATACTGGTTGGTCATCGAGTCGCTGAGTCTGAGGCTCGACCCTGAGCGGGAGGACAACAGTACCGTGAACCCTGGATTGCGCTTTGTGCTGGAGGTGTCCTGCTCGGTAAAACGTGCGACCGACCGCAAAGAGCTCCTTTACGGCAAATGGACACACAAGGGATCAAGCCACCTGTGCGCAACATGGGCCGATGCGGACGGCAAGTTGTTGGTTGCCGCGCTTCAGCGCGGCCAGCGTCAATTGGCGAAGCAAATCATCGATGATCTCTTCTCCTGGGTGCCGAACCAATGAGCGATCGTACCGCCATGCCTGTTCCGCGCCGCGAAAAAAACGCGAGGACGCGCGTCCTTGAAAACAGGACCCCCACGGATTTTTCAGCCAGACTCTGAAGCTTCCTGCCACGAACCAGGCACAATCATTCATCGTTGCGAAGCAAGTTCCTGCGAGCATGGGATGCCTCGGTGCGGGAAACGGCCAATTGCGTTCGCCCCCAAAGGCGGGTAAATAATCCCACGTCGATGTGTACTAAACCCGTTGGAGTATCCGCCCGTCTGGCTGCCGCTGTTTTGTTGTCGAGCCTCTTGAGTTTTGGCTGGCCATCCCGGGCGGCCAACGTCGGCGGCACATTGTCTGGCAGCACGGTCTGGAGCTTGGCGCAGAGTCCGTACGCCGTGACATCGAGTGTCACCGTCGCCTCCGGCGCCACGCTGACCGTGCAGCCGGGTGTCATCGTGAAGCTCACCAATGGCACCTCCATCAGCGCGCAGGCGAATGCGGCGATTGACGTGCAGGGCACGGCCGCCAGTCCCGTGCAGTTCATTCCGCTCGTTGGGTCGAATGCCTGGGGGACGATTAATGCGAGCGGCAGCAACGCCTCCGTCACCATCCGGCATGCGGAAATCGCGCGGGGCGGCGTGAACCTCGGCAGCCAGGCCACCGGCCTGATTGAGGACACCTACATTCACGATGTTACCTCGGCCGTGGTCGGCAACTCGGCGCGCTTCGTCACCATGCGGCGTATTCACGTGAGCTTCTACGGTGAGACCATCTTCAACAGCGGCACCATCGTCCTCGCGGAGGATTCGCTGTTCGAGAACATGAGCATCGCCAGCGCGGACGCGCTCGAAATCCAGAACGGCCCGCCCGGATCCATCATCCGCCGCTGCACCTTCCGCCACTCGACCGGCAGCAACTCGGACTCCGTGGATTGCAACGGCTCGACAAACGTCCTCGTGCAGGACTGCCTCATCTACGACTTCACCGACAAAGGCTGCTCCTTCGGCACCGCCACCGCGTTCAACCAACCCGCCGCCGTTGGCATCATTGTCAGCAACTGCCTCATCTACGGCGTGGACAGTTGCGTGGCGGTCAAGGACGTGAGCACCGCGAGCCTCTACAACAACACCTTCGTCAACTCCGCCTACGGCATCCGGCTCTACCAGAAATACAGCACCCCTGTTGCGGGCGGCGGCGGCGACATCACGAACGCCTTTGACAACATCATCTGGGGCAACGGCACCAACCTCCTCATCGCCACCAACTCCACCATGGTTTCCACCTACAG
>CAYQWK010000201.1:0-10521 GCA_964420805.1 uncultured Bifidobacteriaceae bacterium
CAGCTTTCCTACGTCGGCCGCTCACTCTACGCCGCCGATGCCTGGCTCAATGGCGCCATCGACGAGTTCCGCATCTATTACTCGCCACTCTCCGCATCGAAGGTTCTCCAGAGTTTCCAACTCGGCCCAAACCGCGTGCTCAGCGACGGCCCCGTGCAGATCGTCGGCCAACCGCAGGATCTGACCGTCATGGAAAACCAACCCGCCACTTTCACCGCCGACGTGATCGGCAAATCACCCATCAGCTATCAATGGTTCCGCAACGGCCTTGCCGCGCCAGGCGCGACCAACCGCACCTTCACCTTCACCGCGGCCCTCGCGGACAACGGCGCGGCCTATCAACTCTGGGCCACCAACACTTCGACCAACGGCCTTGGCTTCACCGCCAGTTCCAACGCCATCCTCACCGTCCTCGCGGACACCAACCCGCCATCCGTCCTGCGCGTGCAAAATATCGGCGCCACCACCGTCGAGATTCTCTTCACCGAACCGGTGGACAACGCCACCGCGACCACGGCTGCAAATTACGGCATGACAGGCGTGAACGTCACCGTTGCCGCCCTCGACGGCACTGGCCGCATCGTCACGCTGACGACGGATCCGCTGGCCTACGGCAGCAGCTACACGCTCGGCATCACCAACGTCACCGACCGCGCCGCCACGCCGAACTTCCTCGCGCCGAATCCCACCGTCATCAGCTTCACCGCGTCGCCGTACGCCATCGCCGACATCGGGCAGCCTGTCGGCTCCAGCGTGCTGACCGTGTTGAGCAATGGTTACTACATCACCGCAGCGGGCAGCGGACCGACCGGAACCAGCGACCAACTCGGACTTGCCTACGAGAACCGCACCGGCGACTTCGACGTGCAATTGCGGCTCGGCTCGCTCGGCCTGAGCGACGACTGGGCGCGCGCCGGCTTGATGGCGCGCGATGGCTTCGCCTCGAACACCGCCTTTGCCGCCAGCATCGCGACACCGGGTCCGGCAGGCAGCTTCTTCGCCTCGCGCACCGCGGCCACAAACGCGCCGACGATGGCTGGCTCATTCCCGGTGAATTATCCGAACACCTGGCTGCGCCTGCGCCGCGCGGGCAACGTGTTCGACGGATTCGCGAGCATCGACGGCGCGACGTGGGAGTTCCTCGGCAGCGCGACCATCGTCATGCCTTCCACGATTCAGGTCGGGTTGGTCGTTTCCTCCGGCAACGCCTTGACCACCACCGCGCAATTCCGCGACGTCGGCCCCGGCGGCGGTGTCATCGTCACGAACGGCCCGCTCAACTTCGAGCCGCTCGGGCCTTCGAGCCGCAAGACCGGCCTCGTCATCAGCGAGATCATGTACAATCCGCCGGACACCTGGGGCGGCACGAACAACCTCGAGTGGGTCGAAATCCTCAACACCGGCATCGCCACCGAGGATCTCACCGGACACAAGCTGCGCGGCGACATCAGCTACGATTTTCCGAACGGCACCTCGCTCGCGCCCGGCGCGTATCTCGTCGTGGCACGCAATCCTGGCGCGTTCAACACCCACTACGGCCAGAGCGCGCTCGGTCCGTGGAGCGGCAACCTGGCCAATCATGGCGGCACGCTGCGCCTGAACAACGAACTCGGCGGACGCCTGCTCGAAGTGAGTTTCGACAACGAGGCTCCGTGGCCCGTCGCCGCCGACGGAACCGGCCATTCGCTCGTCTTGCGCCGTCCGAGTTACGGCGAGAACGATCCGCGCGCGTGGGACATCAGTTCATCGCGCGGCGGCTCGCCCGGCGCGCTCGACCCTGCCCGTGCCGACGCGCGCGTGGTTATCAACGAGTTCCTCGCCGGCACCAATGGCTTTGTAGAATTGAGGAACGTCACCGCCGCGCCGGTGGACCTCACCGGCTACAGCCTCTCGGACAACCCGGCCACCAACAAATATGTCTTCGCGAGCACGAGCATCCCAGCCGGCGGTTATTTGTCGGTCGATGCCGCCACGCTCGGCTTCGCGCTCGATCAGGCGGGTGGCCACATTTATCTCGCGCTGCCGGGCTCGAACATCGTCGATGCCATCGAGTTCGGCGCGCAGGCGGACGGCATGAGCCGTGGCCGGCTGCCCGACGGCTCGCCGCTTTGGAGCGAGTTGAGCGCCACCACCGCCGGCTCGGCCAATGCGGCCGCGTTAATGCGCGAACTGGTCATCAACGAAATCATGTACCACCCGCTCTCCGGGCAGAACAACGACGAGTATCTTGAAATCTACAATCGCGGCACCAACGCCGTGAACCTCAACGGCTGGCGCATTCGCGGCGGCATCGACTTCGACTTTCCGACCAATGCCGGCATCAACCCCGGCGCCTACATCGTTGTGGCCGAGAATCTCACCAACCTGCTCGCCAAGTACACGCAACTGAACGCCACCAACACCTTCGGCAACTTCTCCGGCTCGCTGGCCAACGGCGGCGAACGTCTTGCCCTGCAAATGCCGCTCACCATCATCTCGGGCACCAACACCAACTCCACCCATGTCACGGTCTGCGAGGTCACCTACCGCGACGGCGGACGCTGGGGCCTTTGGAGCGACGGCGGCGGAAGCTCGCTCGAACTCACCGACCCGCGTGCCGACATCCGCTTCGGCGCAAGTTGGGCCGACAGCGACGAATCGGCCAAGGCCGCGTGGACGAGTATCGACGTGACGAACATTCTCGAGAACGGCCAGACCGCCGCCATGATCAACCAGGGCACCTACGCCGGTATGCCCACGCGCCTCGAGTTCTTCCTTCAGGACAGCGGCGAGGCGATCATTGATGACGTCGCATTCCTCAACAACGGCGGCGCGAACCTTATCGCGAACCCGGACTTCGTCTCCGGCACCAACGGCTTCGTGGCGCGCGGCACGGTGCGCAACTCGTTCGCCGAGGCCGGCGTTGGCACCGGCGGGAGCATGGCGCTGCACGTCGTCAGCACCGGACGCGGGGACACGGGCGCGAACAAGGTGCAGGCCCAGTTCACCAGTGCCATTGTCACCAACGCGCCCAACACCGGCACCATCCGCGCACAGGTCCGCTGGTTGAAAGGCTCACCCTACATCATGTTCCGCACGCGCGGCCATTGGATGGAGGTTTCGCAACGGCTGAATGTGCCGTCCAACCTTGGCACACCCGGTCTCCCGAACTCGCGCCTTGTTGCGAACGCCGGTCCGGTCATCGCCGACACCACTCACGCCCCGATCCTCCCGGCAGCGAACCAGCCCGTGATCGTCACTGCGCGTGTGCTCGATCCCGACGGAGTCGCGAGCGTCACGCTGAATTACCGCGTTGATCCGGCCGCGGGTTACACGCCGCTGGCCATGAACGATTCCGGCACCGGCGGCGATGCGCTGGCGGGCGACGGCATTTTTTCGGCGACGATTCCCGGCCAGGCGGCGGGCGCACTGGTCGCGTTCATCATCAACGCGACGGACGCGGCGGGCGCACCGGCGAACAGCCAGTTCCCAGCGTCGGTCCCGGCGGGCCGCGAGTGCCTGGTGCGCTGGGGCGAAACGGCGGTCAGCGGCAGCCTCGGCGTTTACCGGCTTTGGGTCACGGCGTCCAACATCACCTTCTGGACGAACCGCGAGCGGAATGCGAACGACGCGATGGACGCCACGTTCGTTTATGGCAACAGCCGCGTGATCTACAACGCCGGCACGCTCTACAGCGGCAGTCCGTTCCACGCGCCGAATTACAACGGTCCGCTTGGCAGCTTCGCCAGCGACTACGAGATCAACTTCAACCCGGACGAGCAGTTCCTCGGCACGCAGCCGTTCGTGGTGCAGGCGCAGAATTTGAACGACACCACGTCACTGTTCTTCGCCGACACGCCCGCGCAAGTGGACATCACCGCCAACTGGATCGCGCGCAAGCTCGGCCAGCAATACAACTGGCGCCGGCACGTCCACATGGTCCTCAACGGTCAGCGCCGCGGCACCCTTTACGAGGACGCCCAGCAACCGAACCGGGACATGCTTGACGAATATTATCCCGGTGACTCCGCGGGCGACTTGCGCAAGATCGAGGACTGGTTCGAGTTCGCCGATGACGCGCAGACGCAAGCCGTCACCACGGCCTACCTGACGCGGTTCAACAAGACCACCGGCGAGCTGGACGTGAAGCGGCATCGCTGGAACTGGAAGCCGCGCGTCACGGAAAACCCGGACGACTGGTTCAACTTCACCAACATGGTCGTGGCCGTGAACAACACCAACGACGTGAACTACGCGAGCAATGTGCTGCGGCACATCGACATGGCGAATTTTCTCCGCCCGATCGTCACGCACCACATCTGCGGCGACTGGGACAGCTACGGCTACGAGCGCGGCAAGAACATGTTCACCTACAAGCCGGACAACGACGGCTACAGGCTTCTGCACTGGGATAACGAATTGGGCCTCGGCAGCCGCCAGAGCCGCGCAGCCACCCATGGCATCTACGTGATCAACAACGAGCCGATCCTCAACTTCTGGGTGCTGGGCGTGCCGAAGTTCGCGCGCGAATACCTTTGCGCGTACCAGGAGGCTTGCAACACCTCGCTCCTTCCCGGTGCGGCGAATCCGCTGCTCGACGAGCGTTACGCCGCCCTGCTGGCCAACAACGTGAGCGTGGCCTCGCCGCAGTTCATCAAGGACTACATCGCCGCCCGTCGCGCCTACCTGCTCACCGTCCTTCCCGCTCCCGCGCCATTCACCGTGACCGGCCCCGCGACGAGCAGCACGAACATCATCACGCTCTCCGGCACCGCGCCGCTCGGCGTGAAGAACATCCGCGTCAACGGCCTCGGCTTTTACGAGCAATGGTCCAGCATCTCGAACTGGTCCGGCACTTTCCGCATCCACGCGGGCACCAATACCCTGCTTGTCACCGGCCAGGACCATTACGGCAACATCATTGCCAGCAACACCATCACCGTGGTCTTCGAGGGCGTTTATCCGTGGCCTCAACTCCGCATCAATGAATGGATGGCCTCCAACACTGGCATTATCCGTGACCCGGCGGACAACGACACCGACGACTGGTTCGAGATTCACAACCCAACCGCCGAGCCCGTTGACCTTGCTGAATGGTATCTCTCCGACTCACTCACCAACATCCTTCAGGATCGCGTGCCCTCGGGTTACGTGATTCCGCCGGGCGGTCATCTGCTCGTTTGGGCTGACGGCGAGACCGGCCAGAACTCGACCAACCGCATCGACCTGCACGCGAATTTCAACCTGCGCGCCGCCGGTGAAGCCATTGTCCTGACCGCTCCCGACGGCACGATCATCGATTCCGTCACCTTCGGCCAGCAGACCAACAACGTGAGCATGGGCCGCTATTTCGACGGCGGCACCAACATGTTGTTCTTCTCCGTGCCCACGCCGCGCGCCGCGAACAACGTCGTCAACATCGCGCCCGTCATCGCCGCCATCGGCGACCGCACGGTCATGGAAGGAGAACTGCTGACGGTCAATCTTTCGGCCACGGACCTTCACGCGCCGCCACAAACCATCGCCTTCACGCTGGCCTCCGCGCCGGCTGGTCTGACGCTGCTTGGCAATGTCATCTCGTGGTACCCCACCGAAATCGACGGCCCCGGCATTTATCCGGTCAGCGTTGTCGCCACGGACAACGGCTCGCCCAACCTGAGTTCCACGCAGACGTTCAACGTCTTTGTCATTGAATCGAATGTTCCGCCGGCGCTCGCATTCATCGGCAACAAGTCGGTGATTGAAGGCTCGCTGCTCACCTTCACCGCGGTCGGCAGCGACGCCGATCTGCCAGCGCAGGCGCTGACCTACAGCCTCTCCGGCGAACCCGCCGGCGCGATTATCAACCCAACCAACGGCGTGTTCTCGTGGACGCCTTCCGAAGCCCAGGGCTCGAACGTCTATTCCGTCACCGTCACCGTCAGCGACGGCTTCTTGAGCGCGAGCGAGTTGATCCAGATCACCGTTTCCGAGACGAATGACGCGCCCGTGCCCGCGGCCATTAGCGACCGCGCCATTCACCTTGGCGAAACGCTCACTCTCACCGCGAGCGCCACGGACAACGATTTGCCCGCGCAGTTGCTGACTTACAGCCTCGATGCCGGCGCGCCCACCAACGCCACCATCAACGCGACCAACGGCGCGCTCGCCTGGACGCCCGAGGCTTCGCAGTCGGGATCGAACTCGATTACCGTGCGCGTGACCGACGACGGCACGCCGCCCCGCGACGTGAGCGTGACTTTCAGCGTGTTGGTGGCTCCGCGGCTCTCGATCACGAACACGGTCATCGACGGCGGCGCCATCCGCTTCGATGTGAACGTGCTGCCGGGCCGCGCTTACGACTTGCTCTATCGCGACCAGTTCGGTGCCGGCTCTTGGCTCCAGCTCGGGAGCTCGCTCACGCCGACGAACAGCCCGCTGACGATCACCAACGGCGCCGGCCCGCAGCGGTTCTACCAAATGCGCATCGTTCCATGACGGCGTTTGGGAGCGCAGGCAATTGTCACAACCTCGCGCCGGCCGGTGACGGGGCAGCCCTTGCTGGAGAGACGAACTCCGTGAGTACCCGTCCCGCCACTTCGTGAATCGGGCTGAAGGCGAAACCAGACGAATACGCCCTTGCCTCTCCGTTCCGCGGGCAGAATTCTCCCGGAACCCATGCAAAGCAACGCCAGCACCGTCGCGGAATACCTCGCCAGCCTTCCCGCTGACCGGCGCGCCGCCATTGAGGCCGTGCGCGCCGTCATCCTCCGGAACCTCGACAAGGACTACGAGGAGGGCATGCAGTACGGCATGATTGGATATTTCGTTCCGCACCGGATTTATCCGCCCGGCTATCATTGCGACCCGAAGCAGCCGCTGCCGTTTGTCTGCCTCGCATCGCAAAAGAACCACATGGCCGTCTATCTCGGCTGCATCTACGGCCACAAGGAACGCGAGAAATGGTTCCGCGAAGCCTGGGCTAAAACCGGCAAGAAGCTCGACCTCGGCAAGAGCTGCCTGCGCTTCAGGAAACTCGACGACCTCGCCCTCGACATCGTCGGCGAAGCCATCCGCAAGGTGCCTGTCCGGCAACTCATCGCGGACTACGAATCCGTGATCAAAGAGAGCATGCGCGCCGCGCGAAAGCGTCCCAAACCCGCTGCCGCAAAGAAGCCGGCGCGGAAGAGATCATAAGGCCCGCCGGATCAGGCCACGCCCTTCGCGCGCGCGAGTTGCTTCGCGAGACGCACGGCTGCAACCATGCTCGACGCTCCCGCCTTGCCCAGCCCCGCGATGTCGTAGGCGGTTCCGTGGTCCGGAGAGGTGCGGATGAATGGCAGCCCAAGCGTCCAGTTCACACCGCTCTCGAAGCCGATCATCTTCAACGGCACCAGCCCCTGGTCGTGATACATCGCCACCACCGCGTCGTAGTCCCCGCGAAAGACGTGATGAAACAGCGTGTCAGCCGCGAATGGCCCGTGCGTGTCCACGCCGCGCGTGCGCATCACCTCGACGGCCGGCGCGATAGTCGTGATTTCCTCGTCGCCGATCTTCCCGCCTTCGCCCGCGTGCGGATTCAATCCGCACACCGCTACCTTCGCGCGTGGCAGGCCGAGATCGCGACAGGCGCGGGCGGCCAGCTCAATGGCCAGTTCGATCTTCTCCCGGCTCAACCGCACCGCCACCTCGCGCAGCGGCACATGAATGGTTGCCAGCGCCACGCGCAACCAGCGACCGCGGTCGTCAGCGCCCAGCAGCATCATCGCGGTGCGGCTTGTGCCGGCCAGGTCCGAGAGCAGCTCCGTTTGCCCGACAAACGATTCTTCACCCGCGCGGATGATCGACTCCTTGTTCACCGGCGCGGTGACGAGGGCGGAACACCGGCCGGCCAGACAAAGCCGCGCACCGGTGCGCAGCCAATCCAACGCAGCGCGAGCGGCCTCTGGCGAACCGCAGGGAAGATTCGCTGGCAACGGGCGGCCGGGGTTGAGAACCGAAACACGCGCCGTCGATGCAGTATCGCCACTCCCGATCGCCAGTCCCGTTCCCAACCGCGCGTTCAAGTCACGCACCAGCGTCTCGTCGCCAATCAGGAGGTAGCGAGCGTCGTCGCGGGCAAGTTCCGCTGCGACCGCCTTGAGCGCGACCTCCGGCCCGATGCCGGTGGGATCTCCGAGGGCGATGGCAAACATGCGGAGCGGGGCGAGGGCGCGCCTTGGGAACTCAATAATAACGGACGAACGCCTTGTTCTTGAGCCGGGCGATCCACTTCTTGCGGAGACGCTCGCTCTCGACCTGGCGCAAGGTGCGCTCGATCTCGTCCTGCACCTCGGACAACGGGCGCACATGTGCCGCGCGGCGATCCTCAACCTGCACAATCAGGCACGACTCCTTGAGATCGACCACGCCGGTGCGCTGGCCGGGCTTGAGATTCTTGACCGCCTCCGCCACGTCGCGGTTCAACGCGGACACCAGCTCCCACTGCGGTTCGGCATCGCGGAGGTCGGAATAAATCTTTGCCATCTCCTTGAAGTCCGCGCCCTCGGAAAGCTTGCGCAAGATCTCAGCGGCCATTTGCTTCGTTCCACCGGTGTCGGTCTGCGGCTTGTTCACCACGATGCGGCGCAGCCTGATCTGCTCGCCCACGTTGTAGTTCGTCCGGTGTTGCTCGTAATGGCCCAGGATCTTTTGCGGCGAGATGAGAATGTCCGGGTTGAGGTTCTTCCGCCGCATGGCCTCAATGATGATCTCCTCGCGGGTGCGCGTGCGGTAGGTTTCGTAAGTGACGTTCTGTTCCTTGAGCGTCTGCACCAGCGTCACCCGGTCACGGTATCGCTGTTTCAACCGGTCCTGAATCGTGTCCTCGATGACGCTTTCCGGGAAGTTGTAACCGGCGGTGGTGTATTCTTGGAGAATCAACTGCCGCTCGATCAACTGCTCGGTCGCATCCGCGCGCGTTTCGGCGATGCGCTGGCGCAGTTCCTCCGGCTGGGTGCGGAACTGCCGAATCAGCAAGTCAATGGCCTGGCCGGACATCGTGTCCACGTCCTGCAACGTGATGATCGACTCGCCGACAATCACGGCAATGCCGTCACTGACCATTTGCTCCGCGCGCAGCGACGGCGCGAAGGACAGGCAGCAGGCCGAAAGAAGAACAAGCAGCGGTCTCATGAAACGAGGCGGATACTAAGAGCGGCCCCCCCAAGGTCAAGCGGGCGTCCGAACCGGGGTGCGATTAGAATAAGACGCGCCACCGCAAAAAACCCGACATTCTGCCCGTTTTGGCGGCTTTTCACCCGGCGCGGGCCGCCCGGAATCCGATTCGGGGTGTCCCGGATGAGAAAAGGCCCGTCCCAGTTCAGAAAAGGGACGGCCCGGTTTGAAAAATGGCCGCCCGGATTACGGTTCGGGACATCCCGGATCGAATTCCGGAAGCCCCATTTCCCTTCTCCAAGGGCAGGAACCACCTTCCCACCTCAACCATCGCCACGCGGCACCAGTTCCCGCACCCGCTCCACAATCACATCCGCCACCAGTGGATCCGTCCCGATGCTGGCGGAATACCAGACGCGCCGGCCCTGAATCAGCGTGGGGTTGATCCAGGTTTCTTCCTCCTTCGCCAACCGCTCTCTCACGAGGGTCGCGTCTTCGCCCAGTAGAATCGGAATGTCCTCGCGGGGATGCAGCCCCTCACTCACGAAGAACGGCACCACGACCACATTCGGTGCGCTGACGAGGCGCGGCCAACCGGCGATGCGCGGCTCTTCCTCCATGAACAGCGCGTGAACCCCGGCGAAATGTCCGCGCGCACGAACCGCCTCCGCGTGATGCTCCGCCGCGCGGCGCGAGCGCGGGTCGCGCCGTGTGCCGTGCGCGGCGAGCAGCAGTGCTGTTTCTCCCGGCGGCGCACCGCCCGGCCTGACAACCTCGCGCGCCCGCGCCAGGATCACCTCCGTCATGCCCGGATGCGTGCCAATGGCGCGGCAGTAGAACAACGTCCGGCCGTTCCGTTCCAGAACCCGCGTGAACTCGGTCGCACCCTCCGCGCGCAACCCGAGGGCGCGTGGCAGGAACTGTTCCGTGAAATAGCCTTCGCTCAGGAAGAGCGGAACCACCACCACGCGGCTCGTTTGCACGGAGGCAAGCACGTCCGCGATTTTTGGCGCCTGGAGGTGAAATGCCTCGCGCACTTCCGCGAACAGGCCGCGTTCCCGCAACGCGGCGGCATGTTGCCGCGCGGCCAGGGCGGAGTCGGGGTGACTCGTCGAGCCGTGCGCCACCAGCACAAGGGCGGTGTCGGAAAATCCGTGCGTCATCATCGACACTCCGCCTTCACTTGCGCGCCTCGGGAGTGACGCTCACCTCCACGGTCTGGCCGCCGCGCGTCACGACAATCTTCACCGGACGGCCGATCTTCGCCGCGTCCAGCGCATAGGTGTAATCGTAAATGTTGGCCACCTTCTGTCCGGCAAACTCGATGATGATGTCCTCACCCTTGAGGCCCGCCTTGTCCGCCGGACTGCCCGCGCGGACGCCGGAAAGTTTCACGCCCTTCACCTC
>CAYQWK010000202.1:0-879 GCA_964420805.1 uncultured Bifidobacteriaceae bacterium
TTCTAACCCACAGCGATGCGCCGCTGGAGGACGCCATCGAGCTGCTCAACACCAACGCCGCGCCGGTGAACCTCGCGGGCTGGTTCCTCAGCGACTCGAAGAGCAATCCGCGCAAGTTCAAGATCACCAACAGCCTCGTGCTGGCGCCGGGCGCGTTCACCGTGTTCTACGAGACTCAGTTCAACAACAGCGCGCTGGCCCCGCTTAACTTTTCCCTCAATTCCGCGCATGGCGACGACCTCGTGCTCGCCGCGGCGACCAATGACGTTTTGACCGGCTACCGCGTGCAGGTGAGTTTCGAGGCGGCGGCGAACGGCGTTTCGTTCGGACGTTACCGAACCAGTGACGGCTCGACGCCGCTCGTGGCCGCGGGAGCGCGCACGTTTGGAATGGACTCTCCAGCGACGGTGGCGCAGTTCCGGACCGGGACCGGACTCGCGAACGCCTATCCGCTCGTCGGCCCCGTGGTCGTCGCCGAGATTCACTACCATCCGCCTGACCTCGGGACGAACGACAATGCGCGCGACGAGTTCATCCGCTTGCACAATGCGGGCGGCACGAACGTGGCGTTGTACGATCCGGCGTGGCCGACCAACACCTGGCGGTTGCGCGGCGCGGTGAGTTTTGATTTGCCGGGCGGGCTGGTTCTCGCGCCGGGCGCGTCACTCGTAGCGGTCGGGTTCGATCCCGTGGGCGATCCTGTCTCCGCCGCCGCCTTTCGCGCGGCGCATTCAATCTCCAACAGCGTGCCGCTTTACGGGCCGTGGAGCGGCAAGCTCGACAACTCGGGCGACACCGTGCAGCTCCTGCGCCCGGACGCGCCGCAGGCTCCGCCGGCCCCGGACGCCGGGTTCGTGCCGTTCATCCTCGTGGAGAAAG
>CAYQWK010000202.1:889-10488 GCA_964420805.1 uncultured Bifidobacteriaceae bacterium
CAACCCGCCGTGGCCCCTGGCGGCGGACGGCGCGGGGCAGTCGCTGCATCGCGTGAGCAACAACGGCTACGCGAATGATGTCACCAACTGGATCGCTGCCGCGCCCACGCCCGGGGGCACGGTCGGCGGCAACCCGGACACAGACGGCGATGGCATGCCCGACTCATGGGAAACCGCCCACAGCTTCAATCCAAATTCCCCGGCCGACGCCGCGCTGGACGCGGACGCGGACGGCCTGACGAATCTCCAGGAATACCTCGCCGGCACCGACCCGCGTAACGCGGCGAGTGTGCTGCGAGCGGGCATCAGCGTGGTCTCGCCCACGGCGCGGCAATTGCAGTTCGACGCAGTGTCGAACCTTGGTTACTCGGTGCAATACCGGACCTCGCTGGCAACCGGCGGATGGTTGAGCCTCGCCACGGTTCCCGCCGCGCCGAGCAACCGGGTGGTGCGGCTGACCAACAGCGCGCCGGACCCCGCGCGGTTCTTCCGGGTGACGACGCCGTAGCGACCCCGTTTTTTCCGGGCTTCCGGACAACCGTCCCAAACTTCCGGAGGGGTCCTTCGGAACGCCGGAGGGGTCCTCCGGAACGCCGGAAGGGTCCTCCGGAACGCCGGAAGGGTCCTCCGGAACGCCGGAAGGGTCCTCCGGAACGTCGGAAGGGTCCTCCGGAACGTCGGAAGGGTCCTCCGGAACGCCGGAAGGGTCCTCCGGAACATCGGAAGGGTCCTCCGGAACATCGGAAGGGCCCTCCGGAACATCGGAAGGGCCCTCCGGAACTTCCGGAGGGTTGTTCCTCAGCCCTGAAAAGCCTTAAAAATGGCCAAAACAGCCAGTTTCCTGGCGGCTTGGCGATTTTTGACCATGTAACCGGCTTGCCCGCATGAAAATCGCCCACTTCGATTCCGGCCTACAGAAACCTCTCGCCAATTCACGCCATGTAGGCCGGCTGCCCTCAGCTGGCGGAGGTTTTGCCATCGCCTCAAAAGGAAAACCATGCCCAAAACCGATCGAATCAAGCATGTGCAAAACGGGAATTGGCATTTGCCGGGGAACCTGCTTTGATCCGCGCCAATGAAGGCGCCCGGTCAAGCCCGTGCTGAGGGGGGAGGGCGGGCATTGTGTTGCCCGCTGCATTTGATCACCCTTTTGCCTTCTGATTACCCGTTGCGTCCCCCTCCAGAGGCATGGCCTCCGACCCAAGCATGAATTCACCGGAAATCCTGTACGAGAAGAAGCGGTTGGAGGTGCTGTGGGACTATGACGTTCTCGATACCCCGCCGGATGAGGTGCTCGACGAAATCGCCGCGCTGGCCGCGCAGATTTGCCAGACTCCCATCGCCCTCGTCTCGTTGGTGGACAAGGAAAGGCAATGGTTCAAGGCGAACATTGGCCTGGGTCTTAAGGAGACCGCCCGCGAGATGTCGTTTTGTACCTACACCATCGGCGGCAATGATCTGTTCGTGATCGAGGACACGGCGGGCGATGAGCGTTTCTCCACCAACCCGCTGGTCACGGCGGAACCGCGCATCCGTTTTTACGCGGGGGTGCCGCTGGTGACGCCGGGCGGCCATGCTTTGGGCGCGTTGTGCGTGATGGATCGGTTGCCGCGCCGAATGGGGCCGGATCAGGCCCGGACCCTGCGTGTCTTGGCCCGCCAGGTCATGGCACACCTGGAGTTGCGCCGCCGCACCCGTGACCTTGATCGGGTGTCGGCGGAGCGGGATGAGCTGGCCGTGGCGCGCCGGCTCCTGCTGGACCGTGAGCGGGAGTTGCTGACCCGCATTGAGCACACGCAGCGTACCGCGCACGTGGGAAGCTGGGAGTACAACGTCGGAACAGACTTGCTCGTTTGGTCCGACGAGGCGTTTCGCATTTACGGTTGTGAACCGGGCAGCTTCCAGCCGGATATCGGGCGGGTGCTGGCGATGGTTCATCCCGATGACCGAGCCGGATTTCGGATGAATTGGGAAACAACCCTGCATGATGCCGTGCCGTTGATCATCGAACACCGAATCATCGATGAAGGGGGACCTGAGCGCGTTTTGCTTTGTCAAGGTGACGCTTTTCTTTCGCCGGACGGCGTGGTGATGCGGTTGGTGGGGAATGTGCAGGACATCACGCCGCTGCGCCATGCGCAGGGAGCGCTCCAGCGCACAGAGCGGCAGTTCCGGTCCATGATCGAGAACGCGCAAGACATCGTGGCCACCGTGGATACCACAGGGAGTATTCGATTTGTCAGCCCGGCGGTGCGGCCCACGCTGGGGTATGCGCCCGGAGACTTGGTCGGCAGTTCTTTCGTCGAGTTCATTCATCCTCAGGACGTCGGACCCACGATGGCGCTTTTTCAAGAGGCTTTTCTCGATCCGTCTCGCGCACACCTGGGTTCCTTCCGCTTCCGCCATGTTGATGGTTCCTGGCACAACATCGAGACACTCGGGAAGGTGATGGACGGGGAGAACCCGCCGATGCTCATCGTCAACGCGCGTGACGTGACGGAGAAGAAGCGTTCGGAGGAACTGGTGCGCCGCAGCGACGAACGGCTCAAGATGGCTCTGGCCGGCGCGCAGATGGGCGTCTGGGAATGGGACGTCAGGAGCGACGGGATGTTCTGGTCCGATGAGTGTTTTGACATCTGCGGGATGGACCAACGCGAGATCGTGTTTGGCGATTTCATCAAGCTGGTCAACGAGGACGAGGCGGAGCGGCTACTTGGCGTGATGCGCCAGGCTCTCAGCAACCGCATGGTTTTCTCCGCCGAGTTTCGCATTCGCCGGCCCGACGGCCAGGTCCGTTGGATTTCTTCGCTGGGCAACGGTGCCTATGACGAACGCGGCGAGCCGGTGCGCCTCCTGGGCATCATGCAGGACATCACCGAGCGCAAGCTGGCCACGACCATGGTCACTTCCCAGAACCGCGTTCTCGAGCACATCGCCACGGGGGCGTCGCTTCGGTCGGTGCTCGAGGAAATCGTGCTCTCAGTGGAGGAGCAACTTCCCGACGCGCTCTGCTCCCTGCTGCTGATGGACCGCGACGGCGAACGCCTGCGCGTGGCGGCGGCCCCGAGTCTTCCGCCGGAATACAATGCGGCCATCGACGGCCTGCGCATCGGGCCGGTGGTCGGGTCGTGCGGCACGGCGGCCTTTCGGCGCGAGACGGTGATCGTGGGCGACATCAATGCGGACCCGCTCTGGGAGAATTTCCGCCAGCTCGCGCTGCAGAACGGGCTTCGCGCATGCTGGTCTGTGCCGGTCTTCTCAGTGCGCGGCGGTTCCATGGAGCCGGAGATACTCGGAACCTTTGCGGTATATTACCGCAGGCCGCGACTGCCCGATCCACAGGCGGATCGTGTGATCGCCCGGGCGGCGCACATGGCGAGGGTGGCGATCGAGCACTCGCGGGCGGCGCAGGCCTTGCGCGAGAGCGAGGAGCGTCTGCGTCTCGCCGCCGAAGCCGCACAGATGGGAACCTGGGACCGTGATTTGCGGACGAACCGGCTCTACTGGTCGCCAAACATGGAGAGGTTGATGGGTTTCGCGCCGGGAACGTTTCCCGGCACCTACGAGGCATTCCATGACCTGATTCATCCGGACGACCGCGCGGTGTTTGCCGCGGCGCAGCAACGCGCCTTTGCCGGGGACGGAAGCTATCAGGCCGAACTTCGGTTCCGGTGCGCGGATGGCCGTGTTCGCTGGGGTTATGTGCGCGGCCTGGTCTTCTTCGATGCCCAAGGCCGGCCGGAGCGCATTGTGGGCGTGGACATGGACATCACCGAGCGCAAGCGGGCCCAGGAGCAGGCGCAGCGGTTCGTGGCCCTCAGCCCGGCGGTGCTGTACGCCAGTTCCATCAATGACTCTGCCACTTCGTTGAACTGGGTCAGCGAAAACGTCGCGCGCCTGACGGGTTACACGGTTGAGGAGGCGCACATGCCGCATTGGTGGCGCGATCGTGTTCATCCCGAAGACATGGCAAGGCTGGTCGCGATGCGTGGCAAGGTGCAGGAGGATGATTGTCAGGTGGCGGAGTACCGTTTCCGCCACAAGAACGGCAAATACGTCTGGCTGTACGATGAACGCCGTCTCGTGCGCTCGGCCTCGGGCCAGCCGGAGGAGATCATCGGTGCGTGGACCAATGCCACCGAGCGCGTGCAGCTTCAGGAGCAATTCCGTCAGGCGCAAAAGATGGAGGCCATCGGTCAGTTGGCCGGCGGCGTGGCGCATGACTTCAACAACATTCTCACCATCATCCACGGCAATGCGGCGATGTTGCTTGGTTCCGGCATCAGTCCCGAGGACTGCTCGGACTCGGTGCGGCAGATTGTACAGGCCGCCGAGCGCGCGGCGGGCTTGACCCGGCAGCTTCTGCTTTTTGGCCGGAAGCAGATCATGCGCCCGGCCGACATCGACCTGAACGAAGTCGTCGGCAACATGACCAAGATGCTCCAGCGCATTCTCGGCGAGGACATCACCCTGCGTGCCGAGTTCGCGCCGGTAATTCCCGCCATTCACGCGGACACGGGTATGATCGAGCAGGTTATTCTGAACCTTGCCGTCAATTCCCGAGATGCGATGCCGGGTGGCGGGCGCCTCGTCATTACCACCTCCGAGACCACCCTCGCCGCCGAGGACATCCGCAACAACTCGGAGGCGCAGCCGGGTCCGATGGTGCATCTCTCCGTTACGGATACTGGTTGCGGAATCGCGCCTGAGACGTTGCCGCGTATCTTCGAGCCGTTCTTTACCACCAAGGCGGTTGGGAAGGGCACCGGCCTCGGCCTGGCAACCGTGTTCGGTATCATCCAGCAGCATCGCGGCGACATCAGCGTGACGAGCGAGTTGGGCGTTGGAACCACTTTCCACATCTATCTTCCCGCTGTTCCAAGGCTGGCTGCGGAACCCGCAGTACGGCCCAGAACCAAGATGCTCCCGCGTGGGAGCGAGACCATCCTGATCGTCGAGGACGAGGCCGCCG
Source organism: uncultured Bifidobacteriaceae bacterium (assembly GCA_964420805.1). GTDB lineage: Bacteria > Verrucomicrobiota > Verrucomicrobiia > Limisphaerales > SIBH01 > JANNGC01. Next base: position 5,862 of record CAYQWK010000202.1, read on the forward strand.
TGCGTTTGCTGGTCACGAACCTCTTGCAGCGTTGCGGTTACAAGGTCTTCGTGGCTCCAACGGCCGTGCAGGCCCTGGAGGTTTGGAAGGAACATGGGGCCAAGGTCGATCTGCTGCTCACCGACATGGTGATGCCGGATGGAATGAGCGGGAGGCAACTGTCCGACCAGTTGCGCGCCGGGCGGCCGGAACTCAAGGTCATCTACACCAGCGGATACAGCCCCGAGGCCGTCGGCCAAGGCCGGGAGCTTCCACCCAACACGCGCTTCCTGCAAAAACCATTCGACCCGTTCCGGCTTTCGGAGACGCTGCGTTCGCTGCTCGACAATACGGAAACCCGCAGCAAGGCGGTCTGACGGCGGCCTCCGGTCAGAAAGCTACTCAGCGGGCGGAGCCGGCTTCACCGCCGGGGCTGGTGCCGGGGCGACCGGCGGGGCCTTCGGTGTTTCCTTCAGGCTGGCCAGCCATTCGACGAGGTTGCGCAGGTCGTGTTTGCTCAGAACCTGGCGCAGTTCCTCCGGCATTCCTGACAGCCCGCGTTCGCGGCGTTTCACGTCGGCTTTCTTCACCTTCACGATGCCATCCTCGCCGCTGTTGATCTCCAGCATGTCGCCGGTCTCGCTTTTCAGTACGCCCGCGTAGGCCGTGCCGTCTTTGAGCGTTACCAGCACGTTCTCGAACCCGGCGGCGATCTGTTTGTTTGGGAACACAATCGATTCGAGGAAGTATTCGCGCTCACGCTTGGAGCCAATGCCTGTGAGGTCGGGGCCGACATCGCCGCCCTCGCCCTGAACCTTGTGGCACCGGACGCACGAGGCCTCGGCGCGTTCGAGGAAGATCTTCTTGCCCTCGTCTGCATCCCCGCCAACAAGGGCTTCGCGATAGGCGCGGAGGTCGTCGGAGGCCGGGCGCGCGCGTTCGTGGCGTTGGAAGCGATCAAGCACGGCGGCGTTGGTGCGTTTGGCGGCGGCGTCCAGCAGATCAAGCGTGATTTCAGCGGGCACCTGCTTTTGCAGCAGCTTTTCGAGCCATGCGGCCAGCAATTCGTCCGCCCCGGAACCTGGCAGCGCGCCGAGTGTGGCGAAGGCGTTCTGCTTCTCGCCAATGCTGCCGCCGTCCAGCGCGGCACGGATTCCGCCCAGGGCATCGTCGGGCTGCAGCCTGGCGAGGATGCGCGTGGTTTCCTTGCGCAGCGCCTCGTCCGCGTCGCCCATCAGAAGGCTCAAAGCCTGGCCCAGCGTCGGGTCATTCTGCTGGTCGAGCGAGCGCAGCGCCTCCAGACGGATTTCGCGCGGGCTGGCCGTGTTGGTCACGAGTTCAAACCCGCTCACGACGGTGTTCTTGATGGCGAGTTTCCCGGCCGCTTTGGTTGCGGCCAGTTTCAACGGCTGTGATGTGCCGGTCTGCAACGCGGCCAGATAAGGCTGCAGTGCATCGGCGGCGGATTGCGCATCACGCTCGGGCAAGGGGCGCCAAAGGCCGGTGAGGCGGTCGCGGCCGGAAGGCGTGGCCCAACTGGCGAGCAGGTTCACGGCCTCGACACGGAAATTCTCGGGCGCTTCCGGCGCGCTGGCGAAGGCCGAGAGCAGCGCGGCGTTGGCCGGCTGGCCGAGGCGGTAATTTGCGTTCAACACGCGGGAGAGGATGGCGTCGCGCGGACCGGGGTGCGTGGCGTCGCCGGCCGGGAGTCGGGCGATGGCGTCGTTGGTGATAAGGGTCGCGAGGTTGGTGAGCGCCGGGACGATGGGCAGGTCGTTGATTGCGCGCGCGGCCTCGGCCACGAGGCGCGGTTCCGTATCATGCAGAAAATCCGCCACGGCGGGTGATTCGAGATTTCGCAACGCCAGCAGAGCGGCCATGCGGACGGCGGCTGATTTGTCGATGGTTGCGTCCTGGAGCACGGCGTATTTTTCCGCGCTGATTTCCAACGGCTCGCCGTTGGTGGCGCGGAGAATGCCGGTGATGCCCATCACGGCGGCGTGGCGCAGGAAAACGTCCTTGTCGTCATTGGCCCGTGCCAGTTCGATGACCGGCGTGAGGGCTTCAAGCTGGCCGAGTTTCCCGAGGGCGATGGCGGCGTGGAAACGGGCGCGCGGACTTTCATCCACCAGCATGTGGATGAGGTCCTTCATGTCGCCGCGATGCGCGTCGCCAAGCACCTTGGCGGACTGGGCGCGAATCTCCGGGTCGCGGTCGATGAGGGTGCGGTTGAGCGCGTTCAATGCGGCCTGCGAGCGGTTCACGATCTGGCCGAGACCCCACACCGCATGGATGCGCGCGAACCGGTTTGTGGACTCGCGAACCACTTTGCCGAGCGCGTCCACGGCTTTCGTCGGGCCGTGCTCTACGATGGCAAATTGGGCTTCCTGACGCACGCGCATGTCGGGATGGGCCAACAGCGCGGGCAATTCGAGCAGTGGCAGTTTTGCGATCCCGCGCGCGAACAGTTCTTTCGTCTGCGCCACGGCCGGATGTTGAGCCTGGACGGGATCGGTGACGCGGTAGATGCGGCCCTTGCCGGTTTTGTTCCAGCCTTCAACCCAGTCGGAAACATACAACGCGCCGTCGTAGCCAAACTCGCAGTCCGTGGCCAGCAGCTCCCAGATGAACTCGTGCCGGTCCACCACCTCGAAGCCCGCGCCGCGCGGTTTGACGGCGAAGGAATGCACGCCGCTGCCCGTGGTGCCGCGGAAGTCACTGAGGAAGAAATGTCCTTCGTAGCGGTCCGAAAGCCCCGCGCCCGGATAATGCGTCAGGCCGGACGGCCCGTTGCCGATGTTGGCAATGGGCGGGATGATCCAGGCCGCCTGGCCTTCCCAATGTGGATAGCAAAGGCGCTCCGTGAGCCACGCGCCGCGGTTCGGCTTGGTGAGAAACTGCCACCCGATCCGCCAGCCGGAGTCGCCGCCCTCGACCAGATAAACCCATCGCGCGGGATCGCCGCCGTCGGAGTTGTTGTCGCCGGTCCAGAGATTGCCGAACGCGTCGAAGGCCAGTTCCTGCGGATTGCGCAGGCCGCGGGCGAAGATTTCAAAGTTCGACCCGTCGAGGTCGCAACGATACACGACGCCGTCTTCGAGGTTGGAGATGATCTTGCGCTCGCGGTTCTGTACGCGCGCCCCGCGGTCACCGATGGTGAAATAGAGTTTTCCGTCCGGCCCGATGCGCAACCCGTGGAGGTCGTGGCCGAGAAAGCCGACACGCACGCCGAAACCGTCGAGCAGGGAACGTTTCGAGTCGGAGATGTTGTCGTGGTTCTCGTCGCGGAGCAGCCAAAGGTGCGGGATGTTCGCGTAATAAACGCTGCCCCGCCGGGCGAGCACTCCGGCTCCGATACCGTCGGCTGGATTGTTGAATCCGTCGGCAAACACGGTTGCCTTGTCCGCCACGCCGTCGCCGTCGTTGTCCCAGAGCAGCCGCACGCGGTCGGACTGGCGGCTGTAGTTGATGAAGCGCTTGCCTTCGTGCTTCTTCATGTATTCGACACGCTCGGAGACAGAGGTGCTGGCCAGTTCCTCGTCGAGCCAGGACATGTGCCCTCGAATATCCGTGACGCCGTCGTGCAGGCGGAACGTCTCGGCCACGTAGAAGCGACCGCGCTCGTCAATGGCGAAAGCGACCGGGTTGGCGAGCAATGGCTCGGCCGCGAACAACCCGACTTTCAGCCCCTTCTGGAGGCGGAACCGCTTGATGGCGCGCAAGCCGTCGTCTGAGGCCGTGGCGACGGCGGGCGCGGTGGCATTGGTCGGGCGCGTGAACTCACCGGCGCGCAGGGCGGCGGTGGAGGCCAGCAAGCAGGCGGTCAGGAGAAACGGACGGAAAAACATGGGGCCGGATGATAGGCGCGGCAAAAGTTGAAGCAAGCGAAGGCAAAATTTACTTTGCGTGCCCGCACACCGTCGCTACGTTCACGCGCGCTTGTCCGGTGGTGTAACGGTAGCACAAGGCCCTTTGGAGGCCTTTGTCATGGTTCGAATCCATGCCGGACAGCCATTTTTCCCTCATCGATTTCCGACCGCCACCAAAGGCATGATCTGCATGGATGTCCGGGCGTGTGTCGCCGGGTGGCGTTCCGGAAATCACAGATGAAAGGTGTGTGCTTGCTGGTTTGGTTCAAGAGTTTGTCCGGTTGGGCGGTGGCAGTGCTATTCGGGGCTGCGACCCTGGCGGGCTTCTCTCTCCATGCGGCCAGTCCCTCGGCGCAAACGCTGTTTCCCGACGCCAAGACAGCCAATGATTCCGGCGCGGAAGGAAATTTCTACGAACTGGGCACGGTGTTCAGGACGACGGTGTCCGGCACGATCACCCATTTACGGGTGTACTCGCTGGCGTCTGAAGTCGGCGCCCACACGGCCCGTCTCTGGCGGAATTACGACAACACGTTGATCGCCGGACCGTTGGTCGTGAATTACGGAGGCTTCACCGGTTGGACCAACATCGACATCCCAGATGTCGCGGTATTGCCGGACGTGGATTACACGGTGGTGATCACGACCGGGGCAGGGGGCCGCAACTATCCGTTCCTTTCCGGCGACCTCGCGACGGCGGGCGGAAACGGGCTGAACCTGACCCATCCGGCCAGCGCGGGTGTTTTTTCGACCAGCGCAGGAACGCGGCCGGCACAGAC
>CAYQWK010000203.1:0-10453 GCA_964420805.1 uncultured Bifidobacteriaceae bacterium
GCAAGGAACTGACCGCGCTCGACAAGGAACTCGGCGGCATCACTCCCGGCGAGAAGCTCGACCTCGTGGACATGCGCAAACAGGCGCGTTTCCAGGTTGTCATGCGCGATTACCAGCGCGCGCTGTTCGCCGGCAAGAGCGACGCGGAACTCGAGAAGCTCGAGAAGGAGGCCGCGCCTTACGCACCCAAGGACTTCAAGTTCTCCGAGTTCAAGGGCCAGGTTCAGTTGCAACGCCTCTTCCAGGACTATTACCGCGCCGTGACCGTGAAAGGGAACGACACCAGGGTCGAGGAGTTGACCAAGAAGCTCGAAGCCCTCGAATCGAAGAATGCCGAGATGCTGAACCAGGTCGCCTGGACCATCCTCACCGACGAGCGCATCAAGACCCGCAACCTCAAGCTCGCCCTCAAATTTGCCAAGGCCGCCAACGACGCCAGCGAAGGCAAGGAGCCGGGCATCCTCGACACCTACGCCCGCGCGCTCTTCGACAACGGCCAGAAGGCTGAGGCCGTCAAAACGCAGAAGAAAGCCATCGAGCTCACCGAGGACAAGGAGCAGAAGGCCGAGTTGGAAAAGACCTTGAAGGGCTACCAGTAAGCCGCCGGCTCACTCCCGCTGGAAACCGCTCGATTCCTCGGTCGCCTCGTAACGCGTGGTGCTGATCAGCTTCCGCGCGTCGATGAAGAACCGGCTGCGGCTGTTCACCCAGGTGCCGTCGGCGAGCCGCTTCCGCTCGACCTTGGCCTCGAAACGGTTCAATGAGCCAATCGCGCCAAACCAACCCAGCGGCACCGGGCCTTTGACTTTCGCCTCCAGCCGGGCCAGCTCCGCCTCCGCCTCGTCCACCCACAACGCGCCGGAAACCCGCCGCATGACCTTGTCCACCATGGATTTCTCCGGCACGCCCGCCGCCGGCTTGAATTCGACCTTCAAGGTTGGGCGACCCTCGATGATCGCGCGTTCCACCACCGTGAACACGAACTGGTCGGCCAGTTCGCGCGTGGCCAACGCCTCCTTGCCACGCGCCTTCTTCTTCAAGTCCGTGCCGCTCACGCGCTGCCGGAAGGCGTTCTCACGCTCGTTCTCCTTCGCCAGCTCCTTCGCCGTCAGGTCGCGCCCCTCGACCTTCACCAGCCGCGTGAAGGGCAGCCCGCTGACCAAGCTCACGCGAAAGAGCCGCTCGGTCTTCTTCAACAGCTTGTCCTTCTCATCCCGCTCCACGACCACGGATTTCTTGTCGTAGGCATAACGGTTGGTCGGCGGTGCCTTGGCGATCTCCTGCGAACGCAGCAGGACGCGCTGCACGACGTTGGAAGCCGGCGGCAACAACTCGGCCGCGCCCGCAGGAACGAGCGCGGAAAATCCGAGAACACACGCCAACGTCATGCGGCGAAGGGTCGAACCAAGCGTCATGAGCCGAGTGTGCGAAACCGCCCCCGCCCAGGCAACTCTGCGAGGGCGACGGCAGACGCGAATGAATTGGAAACCATTGTCCACGTGAACGGAACGCCCACCCAGAAACATGCTTTCGCAACCGCGGGATGAACGGCTTGGGCTGGAGGGTGATCAAGAATCGCCATATCGGGGTAGAATACATGTAAGATGCTATAACAAAGGCCTTTAAGCGTTAATCGATGTTGTTTCAAGGCTCTGCTAAACGCGAATAGTTATAGCTATTCGCGAATAGCGTACCGCTATTGGCAATTAGCGGACGACTATTCGGGTTCAGCGTACTGCTTTTCACGATTAGCAGTCAGCTATTCGTGTTTAGCGCACCGCTATTCGCGATTAGCGTACCGCTTTTCACGGATAGCCGTCGGCTATTCGCGATTAGAGGACGACTGCTCACGAATAGCGGGCGGCTTTTCACGAATAGCGGGCGGCTTTTCACGAATAGCGGGCGGCTTTTCGCGACGAGCAGACGGCTGCTCGCGTTCTGTGTTCCACCAGATGGTGACCGCCGGAGGTGAATTGGCGGGTGCGCCGGGCTACCAGAGCCACGGGTGTTCAAGTACAGGTTTACCAAGAACATCTGGACGCGCCGAATCCCAGAAATCCAGCGGGCGCATGGACACGCGCGGCGCGTCCTGCTTACGCTGGGCGCGTGAAGTCTTCCGCAACGCCATCGTCGCCGCCGAGCCGCCGGCGGTTCATCGGGTCCGTTTTGAAAACCAGCGCGGGCGTGTGGTGCGCCGCGCCGGTCTTGAAGTCTCACGCCGCCGCCCCGGCCATCATCGCGCTGCGCCCCGCCGTGACGCACGGGGTGATGAGCGGGGACGTGGATTTCGATTCCGCCGTGATCTGGAGCCGCGCCGATCAGCGGTCGCGGATGATCGTGGAATGGGCGACCGCGGAGTCGTTCCGGGATGTCCGCCGCGTGGCCGGCCCGTGGACCGGCGCGGAACGGGATTTCACGGCCAAGCTGTCCTTGACCGGCCTTCCCGCCGGAGAGCGCATTTTCTACCGCGTGCATTTCGAGGATGACCGCTTCAACGCCGGACGCGCGGACGCGGGGAGTTTTGTCACCGCGTCGCGGGAGGCGCGAGATGTGTCGTTCGCGTGGAGCGGCGACACTTGCGGGCAGGGCTACGGCATCAACGCGGAGTTCGGAGGGTTGAAGACCTACGAGTCGATGCGCCAGACCCGGCCGGATTTCTTCATCCACAGCGGCGACAACATTTACGCCGATGGTCCGATCGAGGCGCAGATGAAGACGCCCGCGGGTTCGATCTGGCGGAATGTCACCACGCCGGAGAAGTCGAAGGTGGCGGAGACGCTGGCCGAGTATCACGGCAACTACCGCTATAACCTGCTGGACGCGAATGTGCGCCGACTCAACAGCGAGGTGGCCGTGTTCTCGCAATGGGACGACCACGAGGTGATGAACAACTGGTATCCCGGCAAGGTTCTGGTGGATGACAAGCGTTACAAGGTGAAGGACGTCGATGTGCTGGCCGCGCACGGCAAGCGCGCGTTCCTCGACTACATGCCGATCCGCCCGAGCTGGGACGGCCGAGTGTTCCGCACCATCGACCGCGGGCCATTGTGCGAGGTGTTCATCCTCGACGAACGGATGTATCGCGGGCCGAACACGCCAAACCGCCAGACCACCCGCGGCCGCGAGACGGTGTTCCTCGGCCAGCGCCAGATCGACTGGCTCAAGCGCGCACTGCTGCGCAGCAAGGCGGTGTGGAAGGTCATCGCCAGCGACATGCCCATCGGCCTTGCCGTGGGCGACGGAAAAAACAAGGAGGGGAAAAACCTGTATGAGGCCTTTGCCAACGGCGACGGCCCGCCCCTGGGGCGCGAACTCGAGCTGGTCGAGTTGTTCTCGTTCATGAAGCAGCATCGCATCCGCAACACCTTCTGGCTCACGGCGGATGTGCATTACGCGGCGTCGCATTATTACGATCCGTCCAAGGCGAAGTTCACGGAGTTTGACCCGTTCTGGGAATTCGTCAGCGGCCCGCTGCATGCGGCCAGCCTCGGCGCGGGCGGATTGGATAACACATTCGGCGGGCAGGTGCGCTGGACGGCGCGCAAGAAAGGCGAGAAGGCCAGCGGCCCGTTCACCGATGAGCAGTTTTTCAGCACAGTGCGCGTCGATGCGAAGACGAAGGTGGCGACGGTCACGCACTGCAATCGCGAGGGGAAGAAGTTGTGGAGCGTGGATCTGGAGCCTGTTCTTGCGTAGCCGGATTTCGGACCTAGACTGGGCGCATGATCGCTGTTGCGGCTGACGACAAAGAAATCTGCGTGCGCATTCCGACCTCGGAAATGACAGCGGATGAAGCACGGGCGTTGGTGGACTGGCTACGCGTCGAGGTCATATCCCGCCAAAGCCGCCTGACCGAAGACAGGGCGCGGGAATTGTCCGAAGAGTTCAAGGCAGACTGGTGGGCGCGAAACCAGGCGCGTTTTCCCGGTGAGTGAGCGGACTGTCATTGTGGACACCAGCGTGCTGTTTGCCGCTCTCCTGCCACGTCAATCCAGCCTGCGCGAATTCATCCTGACCGCGCCGGGCGACACCCGTTTCTTCGTTCCCCGGTTCGTCTTCGTCGAACTCTTCAAACACAAGGAGCGAATCGCCGCCGCGAGCGTCTTGCACGAGGAAGAACTGCTTGAAGTCCTCCATGCCCTGCTCGCGCGCATCAACTTCGTGGATGAGGGATTGATCCGCGTCGGCGAGTGGATTGAAGCCCGAAAGCTCTGTCGTGAACTTGATCCCAAGGACGCACCGTTCGTTGCACTCACCCTCCATCTGCACGACCAACTGTGGACCGACGACGAGGAATTGAAACGCGGCCTCCTCCCCAAAAACTTCACGCGCTTTTTCTCGATGCCAGCCGAATGAAAGCCATCCAACTCGAACAACCCAAACAGTTCCGCAGCATCGAAATTCCCGAGGCTCCGCCACCCGCCGCCGGCGAGGCGTTGCTGCGCATTCATCGTGTGGGCGTCTGCGGCACGGACATCTCCGGCTATCTCGGCAAGATGCCGTTCTTCAGCTACCCGCGCGTGCCCGGCCACGAACTCGGCGTCGAGGTGCTCGCCGTCGGCCCTGGCGTGACCAATGTCCGCCCCGGCGACCATTGCTCCGTCGAACCGTATATTAATTGTGGCCATTGCTATTCCTGCCGGCGGGGCCACACCAACTGCTGCGAGAGCAACAAAACCCTCGGCGTGATGTGCGACGGCGGCCTGTGCGAGCGGATGATTCTGCCCGCGAAGAAGCTCCACCCATCCGCGAAGCTCACGTTTGACCAACTCGCCCTCGTTGAAACGCTTGCCATCGGCTGCCACGCCGTGAACCGCGGAAATCCGGAACCCGGCGAGAACGTCCTCGTCATCGGCGCAGGACCCATCGGGTTGAGCGTCATCGAATTCGCCCGCCTCTCGGGCGCGAAGACCATCGTTATGGACATGAACGAGCAGCGTCTCGCCTTCGTGCGCGAGAAGATGCGCGTGCCGGACACCATTCTCACCAAAGGCGACGGCGAGGAATTGAAGAAGCTGGTGGAACTCACCAACGGCCAACTCGCCGACGTGGTCGTGGACGCCACCGGCAGCAACAAGTCGATGGCGAACGCGCTAAACTACTGCGCGTTCAAAGGCCGGCTCGTCTATGTCGGCATCACGCAGAGCGAAATCACCTTCCCGCACGCCCCTGCCCTGCACCGCCGCGAGTTGGACATCCGCGCCAGCCGCAACGCACTGCCCGGCGATTTCACCCGCATCATCAAGCTGATCGAGGACGGCCAGATCGACACCAAGCCGTGGATCACGCACAACGCTGCATTCGACGAGATGATTGATGTGTTCCCGAAATGGACCTTGCCCGAGACGGGCGTGATTAAGGCGGTGGTGGAAGTTGCTTGAGCGGCAGGCACACGCCGCTCATTCCTTCGCCAGTTTCCTGACCAGATTTTCCAAGGCCGCGAGCCGCGTCTTGAGATCCTGGATCTCCGCGTCCTTCGCCTCGACTTTCTTGTTCAACCCCTGGATGGCCGCCAGCGCCACGCCGTCGGCATCGACGGTGGCGATGTGCTTCTCGTCCGGGCCCAGGCCAAAGGCGGCGCGGAAGTCCTGGGCCATCGGGCCGAGGTGTCGAGTGCGTTCGGCGTCGTGGCGGTAGTTCCATTCGTGCAACGGCAGCGCGGCGACCTTTTCCAGCACCGACTCGGCATCCACCGGGGCGAAATTCTCCTTGGCGTTGCGGTCGCTGGTGAGGACAAGCGCGCCGTTCACATAGGCGTTGTTGTTCTCCAACTTCAGGACATCCGTGCCGGTCACGCCGTTGAAAATGGCGAAGACGTTGCTCCGGGCGCCGATGTCCCAGCGCCTGAGGGTGTCGCCACCGACTGTGAAACGCAGCCGGGCGTAATCAGTGATGTTGGTCTGATTGATGTGCGCCTGCGGGAAGTTGTCGTCGCCGCCGCTGGAGACTTCGAGCTGTGCGGAGGGGTTGTTCAGCCCGATGCCCACACCGCCCGAGGCGCGGACGAGGAACTGGTTGCTGGACGTGGAGGCAAACGGGGTGATGGCGCCCGTGGGATCTGACCACACCAAGGCGCCGTAATGCAAAGCGAAGGCTCCAGTGCCCGCTGCGAAGCTGCCCGCGCCACCGGCCACGTTCCAGGAGCCGCCGGGAACCGTGGCGGAGGTGTTGGTCGCCTTGTTCGCGAAGCCGCCGCCCACGGTGCTCCACGAGCCGCTCGCGGTGTTTTGCTGCCCGCCAAGAACGGACGAATGATCCAGCGTTGCCGCGTTGAACTTGCCGCCCGCGACTGTGGACCAACTGCCGCTGGCCACGTTGTTGGAACCTCCGCCAACGAACGCGTCCTCTCCCTTGGCGCGGTTTCCGAAGCCACCGACAATGGCCGAACCGCTGACCGACGATTCGTTGTCGTAACCGCCGCCCACCACGGAATAGGTTGTGGCGCGATTGTTCGAGCCGCCTCCGACCGCCGCCCAATCACCTAGCGACTCATTGCTGTCGCCGCCGGCAATCGTGGCCCCGTCGTTCGACGCGAGGTTCTTCCGTCCGCCGCCCACCACGGACCACGCGCCGACCGTCTGGTTGCTCACGCCGCCACCGATGACCGAGTTGGTGCCAAAGCTGGCGTTTTGCGCGCCGCCACCCACCGTCGAGACGGGGCTGGCGGCCACGTTGCCTACGCCGCCGCCGACCACGGCATAGTTTCCGCCCACCTTGTTTGGAGCGGCGGGCGCAAAGGGCGGGACCGCCGGTGAACCGCCGCCACCGATCACCGCACCAACGATGCCGTTGCTCGCGGCGTTCACGTTCATACCCCCGATGATGTTAGGGCTTTGCGGATTTCCAAAACCGTTGACGCTCCCCTCGATCCGCACAACGCGGCTGTTGTTCACGCGCATCTCCAGCGGCTGCAAATCCGATGTGCCGAGAAAATTTGCAGCCGTCGTGCCCGCGTTGCCGCCGGTTTTCCAGAACTGGGTCGAGTCCAACCCATCGAGCAGGTCCGCGTTCACGCTGGTCAGCAGCGCGCCGTTGCCACTGAAGCTAGCCGCGCCCACCTGGCCGTAGGCGGAGAGATTGCCGCTCCCGTCCAGCGTCATCAGCGTGAGGCCGCCCGCGCCGGCATTGTTCGGCGAGTCGTGATGCGCGCCCTGCTTGAACCAAGCGAAGCCCGAGTCGCTGCGTGCGTAGAGAGTGTTGTTCTGCACGCCCACGCCGTAATTCGCGCCCCACAGGTTCAGTGTCTGCCGCGTGCGAGTGTCGAAGTTCAGGCTGCCGTTGGTGTCGATGTTGACCACTTCGCCCAGCGTGTTGGCCCCGAAGGCGGCGATTTTGCCGGTGCCAAACGCGGACACGTTGAGGACGCCATCCACGGCATTGCTCGCCGCCACGCGCAGGGCCGGGCTGGAGTTGCCGACGGTGTTGGTGTTCTCGATGTAAGTGACCGGCGTGCTGTAGTTGCCCGCGCGCGATCCCACCACGTTGAACGGCGCCGTCGGATTCGTCGTGCCGACGCCGATGCCGCCCGTGGACTTGAGGATCAAAGGCTTGCCGTCGGTCGTGCCGACGAAGTTGACCGTGGGCGACGTGCCGGCGTTGCCCGTGAGGTTCCAAGCGTTGGTCGCTGCGGCCGCAGGAAGATTGGTCAGCCCCGCGCCGTTGCCCGACACAATGCCGTTGAAATTACCACCCAACTGGTTCGAGCCGTTCGTTGCGACGAGCGTGGCGAGGAAGGTGTTCAGTGTGGTGAAGTAGTTCGACACGCCGCGCATGGCGACGCCGCTGCTCAAGCGCCCGTCGTTCAACGTGCCGCTGGTGATGTCAGTGGCCGAGTGCGTGTGCGTGCTCAACGCGAACGCGCTGCTGTCCAACCCATCAAGCAAGTCCGCGTTCAGGCTGGTGACCTTCGTGGTGCTGGTGACGATGAACGGCGCGCCGCTCGTCGGGCTGAAAGTGTTCGTGCCGGTGAAGGTTTGGATGGCGTTGAGCCGGGCCACGTTGTTCGAGAGCCGCGCGTCGGGCACGGTGCCGCTGGCGAGCGCGCCCGCGTTCAGATTGGTCAACCCCGCGCCGTTCCCGGAGACGATGCCGTTGAACGAGCCGCCCAGCAGGTTCACGCCGTTGGTGGCGACCACCGCGCCGAGGAAGATGTTCGACGAGGTGAAGTAGTTCGACACCACGCGCATGGCCACGCCGCTGCTCAACCGCCCGTCGTTCAAAGTGCCGCTGGTGATGTCTGTGGCCGAGTGCGCGTGGTCGCTGCGACTCGCGGTCGCGGCCACACCACTTCCGCCGAAGCTCACGCTGAACTGCGTGCCGGCCAGGGTCAGCCCGTTGCCGGCGGTGTAAGTCGTGTCGTTGTCCACGCCATCCGCGAAGCCGACGGGCACGCCCGTCAGGTTCGGCCACGGCACGGACACGGCCCCGATGTTCAAGTTCGTCAACCCCGCACCATTGCCGGAGACGACGCCGTTGAACGAGCCGCCGAACTGACTGGCGAGGTTCGTCGCGCGCGTGACTCCATCAAAGTTGTTCGAGGCGGTGAAAGTCTGATGCAAATCCAGCCACGCTAGGTTGGTGGGCAAAGACTTCGCATCGAACACGTTCGTCACCAGCACAACGCTGACGATGTTGGACAGCCCAGAGCCGTCGCCGACAAAACCGTCGGCTGTGACCACGCCCCGCACATGCAACATGGTCTGCGGGTTGTTCGTACCGATGCCCACGCCGCCCGAGGCGCGGATGAGGAACTGATTGGAGCCGGTTGAAGAAACATCGGTGTTCGTGAAATCGCCCCAAACGAACGCGCCGGTGTGCAAGGCTTTGGCCCGGAAGCCGGCCGCGAAACTGGACTGGCCGCCCGCGACATTGCCGTAGCCGCCCGGGACTGTTCCATACAGATTGCTGCTCGTGTTCTGCCCACCGCCGCCCACCGTTGCGTAATTCCCGCTGGCGGTGTTGTGGTTGCCGCCGCCGACGGTCGAGTAATTGCCGGCGCTGGTGTTGTGCTCGCCGCCGCCCACCGTCGAGGAGCGGTTGCTGCTCAGGTTCAGAGTGCCGCCGCTCACGGTGCCGTAAAGCGTGCCGTCACCGACACTGTTTTGCACCCCTCCCGCCACGGTTGCGCCATCGACAAATGTGAAGATCTGGTTGTTGCCCCCAGCACCGATCACGGACCGCTGCGCGCTATCCCTGATCAAGTTTCCAATGCCGCCGCCAATGGTCGATCCCTCGGTCCCGGAGCCAAGCCGGTTAAAGCGGCCGCCGCCGATGGACGCACCGGTCGCGAAGGATCCCAAGCTGTTGTTCTGCCCGCCCGCGATCACGGTCGCATCGCTGTTCGTGCCAATCGAGTTGGTGGCTCCTCCGCCGATGACCGAGCCATAGGCGCCGGGGGCTATTGTGTTGCTGCGCCCACCGCTGATGGTAGCGCTGCCGACGCCGGACGCGATTTGATTGTCCGCCGAGCCGCCGATGAAATTTACGTCCGCACCGCCCCGTCCAGGTTCGAGCCGCAAGGCGCGCTGGTTGTTGACCCTGAATTCCAGGACGCGGTCGTCGGTGGTGCCGATAAAATCTTTGGTGCCCGGCGCGGTGTTCGAGTTGCCGTCCGTTCGCCAGAAGTCCCGGTTGAACATGTTCAACAAGGCGGCATCCAGATCATTCGTGGTCACCGTGCCATCCGCAATGATGGCCGAAGTCACCGCCGCGTCGGCAAGTTTTGCGGTCGTCACGGATCGGGCTTCCAGCTTCTCCGATCGCACCGCCCCGTTCGCGAGGGCTTGGTAGGTGATGGTGCCGTCCCGCACGCCGTCCGAAACCAGCCCCCTCGCGTATCCGCCCGTGTAAAACAGGTAGGCCGCCCCGATAACTGGCGCGCTCCCGTTGTTCCAAGGCGCACCAACAATCACCTGGTCGTTCCCCAGCAGGGCGATCGAATGTCCAAAAAGCTCATCAGCGGTCGGGTCAGGCCGGGGGTTGGCGAGGGATTTCAGCAGCGTCCCGTTTGTGTTGAACAGATAAACCATGCCGGGGTTTAACTGAACGCCTGGAATATATTCACCCGCGTACTTGGCTCCAATGGCCACCAAGTTGCCGCTTCCCGCCACGGCGCTGCCGAACTTCGCATTCAACTTTGGCGTGGGATTCGTGAATGTCGCCAGCAACGTCCCATCGACGTGGAACAAGTACACAACTCCATCGTCGGACTCCGTTGAATCAAAATCTTGATCCCCGATGAGCACTCGGTCGCTGCCCAGTGCCGCTATTGAAGAACCAAACCTTTCGCCCTGGCCGGGGGCGGGGCTGGAGAAACTCCGCTCCAGTGTCCCGTTTGTGTTGAAGAGGTAGGCGATTCCCTCCGTACCGGTTCTGGCTCCGACGAGCACGCGGTTGTGGCCGACACCGGCCACCGTTTGGCCGAAACTTACACTGTTCACAGGGACGGTGAGCG
>CAYQWK010000204.1:0-10298 GCA_964420805.1 uncultured Bifidobacteriaceae bacterium
CCGTTGATGGTGAGCGAGTCCGCCTTGTTGCCGCTGTTGAAGCCCAGGCCCGTGCCATCGCCGCCCGTGAGCCGGAGTTCCGCGCCGCTGTTCACCGTCACCGCGCCCTTGATGCGCCCATTGCCGCTGTTGGCGTTGGTCAGTTCCAGCACGCCCGCGTCCACCACTGTGCCGCCCGAGTAGGAATTCCGTCCCATCAGCACGAGTGTGCCCGCGCCGTTCTTGGTCAGGCTGCGCGCGCCGCCGCTCTCCGAGATGATGCAGGAAATCGTGAGCGTGTTCGTCGCCACGCCAATGACGCCACTCGCCTTCAATTGCAGACCGAGCGGCTGCGGCGTCGGATTCGTCCCCGGCCCGGTGATGGTGCGCGCCACATTGCCCGTCGCTGAAATCAACGGCACGCCCGCGCCGCGCCCGCCGTTGAGCGAAAGCACCATCGGCGTGGACGAACTGTTATTCTGCAACGTCACTGCCGCCGCTCCCGTGAACGCCAAATCCTGAATCTCGCTCGCACCGGCAAACGCCGACCCGCGGATGTCCACCAACCCCGTCGCCGCGACCACCGCGTTGTCATTCGATCCCGGCACCGCCGCCGGCGACCAATTCGCCGCCGTCGCCCAGGAAAGCCCCGGCAGCGTCGTGCCGCCGGAGCCGTTGAGCGTGTTGGTCGCGGCCCATGCGGGGGAGGCCAGCAGCAAGAGGATCGAGGAAGAAATGAAGAGTTTCATTTGCGGCATGTTCACTGGCCCGCGGCGCCGACACGCATCGCTGCGCCGGTGACGAGGAACTGCACTTCAAGCCAGGGTATCAAGCCGGCTTGCTCTGTGGATACGGTGACGTTGGTTTGGCCCATAGGCATGGCATAACTGTCTTGCTCGACAGAAAACTCCGCGAGCCGGTGCCAATTTTCGTCGTAGAGAACTGCTTTGTCACCGCCGGTGTATTGCAGGAAGTGGCCGCGTGGGATGGTGCCGCGCACGCGGAGTTGGCCGGCGCCGACTCGCACGACAGGATTCTCCAGCGCCACGTGAATCTCGCCCAGCGCGGTCAGTTGCTCGACTTTGACGGTGGCTTGGCTGCGGGGCGGGAGTTCGCCGAAGCCAATCTTCACGCGATGGACTTTCGCGTAGTCGGTGCTCTTGGTTTCCATGCGCCAGCCCCAGGCGCTGCTGGCCCACGAGACTTCGCCGTTGGAAATCTCCACGTAGCGCCGCCCCGTGAAGTCAATCGGCACCACGTAATCTCGGCTGCCGAGTTGCACGAGCAGCAGCGCGCCGCTGCTATCGCCGGTCACCCACAAGCCCAGCCCGCGCCGTCGCGTCATGTCCACGGCGAGGCTCCACGAGGGCAGGTGCTCGGTCTCTCGCTGCACCCGGTCGGTGGAATTGGAAGACGTCAGCACAAGGATGTTTCCCTCCAGCTTGGCGGTGGTGGGGCCGTCCGGGCGAATCGCTTGGGTGCTGGCCGGAAGGAGCAGGACATTTCCGACTGCATTGGTCGCGGGAGCCTTGGCCGCTTGGTTGCCTTCCGTGAACAAGTCCGTCGCCGTCTTCCCCACCGGCGCGGCGCCGGCGGCGCCAGCAATCGTTTTGCTCAGCGGATCAACCGCGGGCAGGACATGGATAATGAACTGGAGCGGCTGCGCGTGATTGGGATTCTCAAGTGCGAGCGACTCGCCGGGTTTGATGAACTGTCGTGGGGAAATAGCGCCGTGCTCCTGGCCGTGCTGCCACGGGATGTCGCCCGCCTTGCGCGTGAGAACACGCGTCGGGACGATCTCGTAATGGCCGTCCACCTTCCTCGCCACCGGCACCACGGGAGAGCAGAGATGATGGTTGAATTTCGCCGCCGCACCCTGCGGACGGGTGAACGTGGCGTTGAGGCGCTGGCGCTGCTCATCCGTCAGCCGCGCGCAGACGTCCTTCCATGTGGCGAGGGCTTCGAGGAATTGGTCGGTCAGCCCGTGCGCCTTGAGCACCTGCGGCGTGACGCCGAACATCGGCTCCGGTTTGCAGATGCCCAGCGCGCCGCCCAGGTTGCCCTGGCTGAGCGTGAAATGCGCGTCCAGCAGCATGGTCGCCGGGCGCGACGCCGTGGCCAGCGTGACGGGCACGCTGTAGTTGCCGTGGCTGTAGGCGCAGCTCCCGCGCATGAGCCGACGGGAGGAATTCAGCCGATACTCGAACCACGCCGACGGGCGCCGGCCCGAGCTGTCGTGCGAAGTCGTCGGATGATCGAGCGCTTCGTAAACGCGCGTGGCGAACTTGCGATAGCCCCAGTCGCCATCGTGAACATGAATCTCCGCGCCGTCGAACTCCACGTGCTCCACGAGACAGCGATTCAGCAAGCCGGCGTAGTTCGTGGCGACTTCGTCCAGCAACGTCGAGTCGTTGTCGGGAACGAGGTTTTGGCCGTACGCGACGAGCAAGCCGACCGCCTCCTCCCCACGAGCGTGAGCGGCGGCTTTCGTCGAGCCTTGGCTGCGCTGGCAACGCGCCAGTTTCCAGGTGCCGTTTGTTCCCGGCTCAATCGAGCCAATGCGAACCAGTTCATCGCCCAGATGAAGCAGGTTCCACTCAAAGAAGCGCGGATAAGCCGGACGATGCTCTGCCGGTGGAACCACGCCGGGCGCGGGCCGGAAAGACATCGTGGTGTCCGTCGGCCCGATGTTCTCCGCCAGCCGTCCGCCGCCCCAAGTGGCGAAACGACGATCTGGTTTCTGGCCAACGTAAAGAGGATCGCGCAGGCCGATCCCGCCGCTCACGTAATGCAGGGCCAGATACATGCCCTGGCCGCGCACGAATTCCGCGAACTCGCGCAGGTCCGCTTCGCCGCGAGGGAAGACCGCGCGGTTGACCGCCCAGTTCAGATCGGTGCTGGGCCAGAACGGATCCGTGCGCCAGGTGTCGGTGAACAGATAGATTTGCTTGAGTTCCGCGCGGCGGGCGAACGCCACGCCTTCGTGAAGTTCGGCGATGCTCCTGCCCGCGAGGATCAACTGGCCGCGATCGGCGAAGCGGCGCTGCCAATCCGCCATCCAGAGACGGGCGCGCTCCACGGTCCACGCGCCTTCCACCTTCGGATGCGGCAACCGCTCCTCGACCCAAAGCCGCAGCAACGTCGCGTCCTCATCGTCATCGCTGGTCTTTTCGTAAATCGCAAATCCACCCAGAGGATTCTGCGGCGAGCGACGCCAGAACTCGCGCCACTCCACGCGCACGCCATCCGGGCGGTTGTCCACGCGCGTCATGTAATCCAGGTCCAGCACTCGCAGTGCGGGACTGGCGTTCAACTCGAAGTGCAATGCTTCGAGACCTTCAGGCGGCACACCGGCGACTGTTTCAATCCGCAGCGCGAGATGCCGCTGCCCGCGATTCACACGGAACACCACCTCCTTCGCACCATCTTCGCTGCGCGCCGAGAGCCGGTCATCCGGTCGCAGGGAGAGCTTCGTCAACCGCACGGGCGCGGCGTTTGGAGCTTTCAGATAGAAGCCCTGGCCAGCATTCCGCGCCTGGAGTAAGTCCACCCCGTCAGACTTGCGCCGGCATGAAGCGGGCCGGCCATCAGCAGCGAAACTCAGGGTGAAGGTATCGGACGACAACGCGATCTCGTCCGCCGCTTGCAACGTGACCAGCGGAACGAGCAACAAGGCCACGAGGAATGAGGGGAGGGATCTCACGAGATGAGGTTGAGTTTGATCGGTCGCATCACAGCTTCGGGGCAACATCCTCGTATTTGGCGCGGTTGTTGCCGATCTTCACGTCCGTGACAAACACAACTTTGTTCGTCGCCAGCGGGGTTTCCTTCTCGAAGAATGCCCGCTTGGCTTCCGTGTCCACGTGCCATTCCGGGCGATAGATGCCCGTCTTGAGGTAGGGCGTGTATTCCACGCCAATCGTGGAATAGACATTCGTCCCCTTTAGATCGAGGACGTGCTTTCCATCCTTCCAGATTTGCAGAAAGCCATCGTCACCGGGCGACCATTTCGCGTGAATCACCCAGGCCACCCATGCCCCGGGCCGCACGGGATCATCCAGGATTTTCTGGGTGCGTGTCGGTTTGGTCTGGGCCGCGCCGTAGCTCTGGCGGATGAGCCAGTTGGTGTTCCGGATGGAAATCTCCAGGTTCGGAAAAGTAGCCCGCCAGTTGCCGGGAATGGCGTGCCACTGCATGACGATGTCCGCGGCCCGGCTGGGATCGAACACCCAATCCTGGGGCACAAAGACCCGCTCGCCGTACCAGCGCTCTTGAAAACCCGGCTCATGTGGCAGCGATATTTCCGACCGAAACGAGTTCGGCGCGCGGCGCACGGCAAACCGCACTGCCTTGCGTCCAGCGCCCAGGCCGGGCGCATCAATGATTTTGATCCGCTCGGGATTCTCGTGGAAAATCTCGTAGTTGTCGTTCTCCGAGAACCGCCACTTGCCGAACTGCCCAGACTGGAAGTCGTCCTGGAAGATGACCGTCTGCCGGTAATCAAATACTTCCTTCGCGCTGGGGTGGCGGATTTTGACTTTCGTTTCCCCGGTGGACTTCGGCCCGCCTGCGGCGTGGAGCGAGGCCAGCGGCGCCAGCAGCATGACGGGGAGGAGCACAGAAATGTGTTTCATGGCTTTACTCCTGGAGATGTCTTTGCCGCCAGCGCATCCACTTCGCTCATCTTGAAGCGGACGCTGACGACGGAGGTGCCGATGTCTTCCTTTCGGTAGTTCGCATACGTGGTGGCGACGATGGTGCCGTCGGGGAGCAAATGAAAGCCGGGGTAGAAGCCGTCTTTGAAGGTCTTCAGCAGGCTCACGCGATACTGGCCGGACTTGCCTTGCTTGATGTCGTCGTAGGTGCCGACCCAGGCGATGAAGCCGCCTTTGTCTTTCGATTGCGGCGAGGCGTTGCGGAAGACGATGACGAGGCGGCCATCGGGCAAAGTGATGCCGTGATGGCGATCGCCGGTGAGTCCCCACGACGCGTCCACGGGTTCGCTCCACGTTTGGCCTTCGTCGCGGCTGAACATCATGAGGCTGGTGCCGCTACGTTTGTTCTCGCGCATGAGGCAGCAGAGTTCGTTGCCATCGGGCGAGCGGAAGACATAGGGCTCGCAGGGATGCTTGCCGTCGAACTTGGTGCCATCGCAGGCCAGCGTGGGCGCGGACCAAGTGAAGCCGCCATCGCGGGTGATGGATTGCAGCACTTGCAGCGTGCCTTCCTCGCCGATTCCGCTGCCGCGATGGAAAAGCCCGAGCGTGCTGCCGTCCTTCAGCCGCACGATGCTGGAGAAGGTCATGATGCAGCGGAACGAATCGTCCTTCGCGATGGGGCCGCCGATGGGTGGCAGCTCGCGCCACGTTTTGCCATCGTCCTCGCTGACGATGCACGGCATGAAGCCCTGATGCCGGCCTGCGATGGGCTTGGGGTTCTCTTTGTCCGTGAGCGTGCGGGCCGCGAAGACCCACAGCCTCTCCTTGCCCTGCGGATCGGCGAAGCGGTAGATGCTGGGGCAGTTCTTGAAGTTGACGCAGTTCGGTGGCAGCGCGTCTTCGATGCGTGTCCACGTCAGCCCGCCGTCATCGCTGCGCGCCATCGGCTCCGCGTGACCGCCGTGGCCGATGTTCCAGACGCAGAAGATCGTCTTGTTGTCCGCCAGCATCGCCGTGGTCGGGTGCGCATGATACGCCCCCGGCTCCGGCGATCCACGTGCGATGATGACCTGTCGCTGCGTGTCGCCGGAGAGGTCGATGTGCGTCAAAGCCTCGCGCTGTCGCAGCCACAGCGCCTTCTTGTCGGCGTGCGCGGATTCCCAAGCGCGTTTGGCGGCTTTCGTGGCGTTCGCGACTTCGGGCTTCTCTTGCGCAAACGCGGCCAGCGGCGCGAGCAACAGGGCGGTGGATAATGCGAGAGTGGGGTTCATGGGGTGGACTTTGTGGCGGGAAAAAATCGCAGCCCGTTCACGAACTCATTCGTTTTGAAAAACGCGGCCTTGCTGACAGGTTTGCCGCTGATGGTGAGGTTCTCGAACGTGAGGTTCCGGATGCGGGCGCCGGGCAGACCCCAGAGCATCTGAGGCTCGCCGAGGACGCTGGGCGCGGCGATGGAGATGTTTTGGAACAGGATGCCGGACAGGTCGCCTTTGCTGTGCTCGCTGTCTTTCGCGTAGGGAGGCGGCACGGTCATGCAGAGGAAGAACTGCTGGAGCGTGGGGCGCGGGTCTTCGATGTTGATGTTGCGGAAGATGACGCCCGTGCCGCCGGCTTCATTGTTTTCTCCGCGTATGTTGAAGACACGTCCGCCGCTCCAGTGATGCCACTTCGCGCGCGCGTAAATCACGTCGCAGTCCTCGACGACAAGCTGCCGGTCGGCGAGTTGCGGAACGCTGCTAAGCACGAATGATGAACCGTTCGCATCGTTCCACAGCACGCAGCGGCGGATGCCGGGACCGTTCACGTAGAGCGAGTCGTCCTGTGTGCGGAGGAAGCAGTCTTCGATGAGCGTGTTGCCGAAGGGATTGATGCCGTCGCCGTTGGCGCGCCATGTGAAAATTTTCGTCCAGCGGACTTCGTTGTGATGCCCCGCTTTGAACGGATGAATGAGCATGAGAGTGTGATGCGCGGAGTCGGCGATGGTGATGCCTTCCACCTTCGTGTCAGTGGTGCCGACCAACTCGATGGGCCGATAGCGCGAGTGTTCCTTGTCCGAGATCGCCGGGCGCACGTATTCGGGATGCTTCAGCCGTGCGCCGGAGAGTGTGCCGTGGCCAAAGATGCGGACGTTTTTTGCGTCGCCCCATTTTGCGTTCGAGAGAGTGCCATACACGATGGCGTCGCCGGGAATGTAGTAGCTGCGATTCGCGCGCAGCGGAAACGCCAGTCCGACATCATGAACCCCGGGCAGAAAATAGAGCGTCTGCCAGTCGCCCTCCGCGGGCGGCTTCTCGCCGGGCTTCACGGCGAACACACCCGGCGCGTCCGGTTTCGGCTTTCCTACGAGCGGCGGATTCGCAAAGAGCGAGATGGTGTGAATCGGCGGCCCCTTGTAGCCTTTGCCAGTGTCCTGCTCATCCATCTGGCCGTCGATGTCCACGGCGACGAGGCACGGCTTTTCGAGCCTGACAAACGCCTTGCCGTCGCGGACCGAGCACGCAGCGGCCTTGCGTTTCGGATGCACCGCCGCCGAGCGAATGGGCTGACCGTTTGCCCGCGCAATCTCGACCTCCACCGCGCCGCTCATCTCGAAGTTCACGTAGGCATGAGTCCATCCAGCCAACGTATCGAAGTAGGCATCCGACTTCTTTTCGATGGTCTTGCAACTGGTCTCAAAGGCGAATGCCTTCCGCCATTCGCCCCCTTCGCCCGCCGAACGCACCCGCACAGCGTAATGCTCCGACGCCGCCAAGCCCGGCACGGACGGATAGACGACGAGTTCGCCTGAGTATGCGTCGGACTGCGCCGCGAGCAGCAGGGCGATGAAAAGTGTGAGGATCGGTTTCACTTCTTGAATCCCTTCTCTGTGCCACCGCGTTTGCCGTCGTCCTTGAGCGTGCCGGGCTTCCAGTCGCGCACGATTTCGATATCGGCGGCGACTTTTTCGGTGAGGGCGGTGATGTCCACGTAGCCGAGGCGATTGTAGAGCGCGGGAACGTAGTAGGCGTCGCGGATGGCGGCGTATTGTTTCCAGTGCGCGAGTGCGGCGGATAGATGGCGCAGAGCGGTAGCTTGCTCGTGAGCGTCGCTGTTCTCATCGAAAAGCGCCAACGCGCAGGCTCCGCGAATCTTCGCGGCGTAGTAGCGGCCGAGCGCGGCGAGGGCTTCGCAGTCGTGCAAGTTCGCTTGCAGTTCACGGTCGGTCTTGCCGGTCTCGCGCAGAGGTTCGAGCGAGGCGAACGTTTCCGCCGCAGCGCCGTCGAGCGCGGCGGCGATTTCAAGCGGCGTGGTTTCCGTCATCGGCTGGCGCTTGGCGAGGCGCGCACGCCAGTCGCGGATGTTGAGCACATTCGCACCGGGCATGGAGCTGCCCTCCATGAAGTGGCGGACGGTGTAAAAGCCATTGCCTTTGCTCCGCCGGTGGCTCCAGCACGCTTCGGGAAACCATTTCAAATCAATGTCGCCCCAAAAGAAACGCGTGATGAGCGGCATGACTTGCGATGCGCCTTGCAGCGCGGTGAACAGATGCGGCGAGGACGCGCCCGGATGCCGTGCGGCGAGCATTTTCTCGAAATGCGAATCCGGCAGCGAGGGGTCGTAGGCCAGCCGTCCCCACATGGCGAAGGAATACCACTGCTTCTCCATCACTAGCGGACGCGGGCCGGGCGCGGGGTTGCGTTCAAGAAAATCGCGGCCCCAGCAGTAGCCGTCCGGCCCCATGTAGAAGCCGGCGATTTTGTCCGCAGGCGGAATGTTCGCGATGTATTCACGGGCGTAGGCCGGGTCGCCGAAACGGAAGGTGTAAATGTCGTCGTTGCGCACGGTGAGCCAGGTGCGCCGACCGGGGACCATGCCTTCGAGCAGCGGCTGGATGAACGGCGGCTTCGTGATGGAATACATGTGAGCCACGCTGTATTTGAAGCTGAAGTCGAAGGTGCCGGGATAGTCTTTGAAGGCATCGAGAATGTCGCTCTGCGCCGTCCAGTGGAAGCGGTGGATCATGTTGAAGTCGCGCTTCGGCTCGCTCTTCAGCGCATCTCGCACGCCTTCGCCGTAGGTCTCCCACAGCCAGCGTTCCTTCTGCTTCGAATCCATGTCTTCCGGCATTCCTTCGCCCGCCGTGATGCCCATGCCGGCGAGCAGCGGATACGTCCGCACCATCTCGCGCACGCTCGCGCGGAAGTATTTCTTCGTCGCGTCGTTGCCAAGGTCGTCCGTGATGCCGTGCTTCCCCTCTGCGCCAAAGGTGAAGACGTTCCAAGTGAAAACATAAACGCCGATGCCGCGATCCGCCGCCTGCTGCATGACCCAGCGCCAGAACTCGATTTTCACATCCATCGAGATGCGCTTCACGACCTCGTGGTCAGCGAGCATTTCCGGCCGGACGAAGCCTTTCCCGGAAAAGCTGAACTTGTCGTCGAGCTTTGCTTTTGTGCGCCAGACATCGTCGAGCGCCACTGCGGGAAACTCCGGCACCCTCACCATCGAGGGAAACGGATGCAGCGACCAAAGCGAGAGCACGTTGTAGCGATTGCGCGCCATCGCATCGAGGTAGCTGATCCAAAAGTCGCGTTCCCACACCTCCGGGATGTTTGCCTGTGCAGCATCGGAGGTGTCCGTGTAGCTCGGGGTTCGCAAATCGAGCGGGATGTTGAACTTGATTCCGCGCTTCGCGATGTGCGGCCTATGGTCCGAGTCGCGCAGCATGTCGACCGTGCCCAGCCGAATCGCCTCCGCGACATCCAGCCCGCCATACATCGCGCCCGCTTCATCCGCGCCGATGATGCGAATCGCATTTCCGTCGCGCCGGATGCGGTAGCTCTGGGCGGAGGCTTTCGCGTCTTTTTCGACGCTGAGCGAGATGCGGGTGCCGCTGGCTCCATCGCTCAAGGCGATGCCTTTGGCATTGGCTTCACGCCTGATCTCGGCTTCGGCAAACTTGCCGGGTGCGCCGGTGGAGGCGTCGTTCGTCAAATCAAAACTCGCCGCCAAGGCAGCCAGCGGCGCGAGCAGCAAGAAGGCAATAAGATAAGGCATGGCAAACATGTCAGCGGGCGATGCGGACGTTGCGGAAACCGGCGGATTCGCCGAAGACGAGGAAGCTCAGAGCGGTCTTGGGCTCGGCAAAAACGGGGTGCGCACCTTTGAAGGTCACGTCATTGACTTGAACAGCGATCTCCTGGCCGCGGATGGCCAGGCGCACGGGATGCCATTTCGCGGGTTCCAGTTTGAGCCTGCGCTCGGCGATCTCGACGGTGGCCTCCTGGCCCTCGCCTTTCGACGGGTTCCTGGCCAGCGACGCCAGCGTGCGGGAAATGACGAGGCGGAAACTGCCCTCGGGACGCTCGACGCGCAGCGAGATGCGGTTGGCGCCTTTGAAGTTCACTTCGAAATCAATGGTGCCTTCGGCGAACTCTACTGCCGCTCTCAATTGGGCGGGCTTGGTGTCCCCGGCTTTCGGCGTGGCCCAAACGCCACCATCGCGGGCCGTCCATTCGCCGGCGGATACCGTCCACGGGCGGCCCGGCAATGCTTCGAGCGATTCTCTCAGGAGCGGTTGACCCTCGACAGGCGCAAGGGTTGCGATCGCGCGAGTGGCGGGCTTGACGCCGGGCGGTGGCAGTTCGCGGCTGTAACCGCCATCCCGATACCGCTCCAGAA
>CAYQWK010000205.1:0-941 GCA_964420805.1 uncultured Bifidobacteriaceae bacterium
TCGCAGAGGACCAAGGTATGGTTGGAACCCGGCTTGAGCGGCGGCAGGCCAAGCGCGGCGAAGGACGGCACCAATCCGTCGTCGTTGTAATGCACTACGAACTTGTCGCGGGCGAACTTGCCGCCGCCGGGATAGGTGATGGTGCTCAGGTTGTGCGCCGTGTGCGCCACACCGGACGGCTTGGGCGTGTGCGTGATGACCGCCTCGGGACGCGGCAGGTCGTAGGCGAAATAAAGGAGGTCGAGGAGGTGGCAGCCCCAGTCGGCAAGCTGGCCGCCGCCGGTTTCCCAGAACGTCCGCCAGCGGCGCGGCGCGATGTCCTTGCTGTAAGGGATGTCCTGCACCAGCGGCCCGCGCCAGAGGTTCCAATCGAGCCCTTCCGGCAACGGTTCGGCCTCGCCGTATTTCTGCCAGGCATCGGCGAAGTAATGCCCGCGCGACACGCCACCGGTCCAGACGTAGGCCTCAACCGGCCGGCCGAGTTGGTTCCGCTTGAGAATCTCCACCGACACCATCCGGCCGCGGTTGCAGGAACGCTGGTTGCCCATCTGCGTGATGAGATTTGGCCGCGCCTTGATCGCGTCACGGATCATCCGCAGTTCATCAAGCTGATGCACGAGCGGTTTCTGGCCGTAGATGTGTTTGTTGTGCTTGAAGGCGTTCAACATGGCCGGCGCGTGGTGGAAGTCGGGCACGTCCACGATCACCGCGTCGAAGTCGTTCACCTTGTTCGCAAACGCTTCGCGGTAGTCCTGGATCGTCCAGGCGTTGGCATGCTGCTTCTTGATGCCGTCCAGCTCGCGGCGGTCCACATCGCAAAAGCCGGCCCACTCGACCTTGGGATGGCCCTTGAGGCCGCCGCGCTGCATCCCGCCGATGCCGCCGACGCCGATCTGGAAGATGCGCAGGTTGCTGTTCTTGTTCACCTGCGCGCGCGCCGC
>CAYQWK010000205.1:951-10259 GCA_964420805.1 uncultured Bifidobacteriaceae bacterium
CGGAGCGAGCGGCCATCGGGGCCCTGCGCATAGCCTGCGCGCGCGCCGCCCATGAAAGGGACGCGATACCGGTGGTGACGATGACGCCGGACTTGAGGAACGAACGGCGCGTGACGGGGGAGACGGGCTGGGAGTTCGTAGTGGAGTTCATAAATTTCCGCGCATCATCCACACCCGGCTTCGCGCCTCAAGAAAAAGACTCACTCGCGGCAGTGCGCCGGGAATCACCACGCCCGCTCGATGCTCCGGCGTTTGTAGAGAAACTCGAACATGTTGCCTTCGTGGGGCTGGTCCCAGGAGATCTTCATCGTCGAGACGGGGCCAATGTTCAGGCGCTCGATTTCGGGGAACTCCACCAGTTGCTCGATGAATTTCTCGTCCTTGGTGATCGCGCTCACGGCCAGCGAATAGCCGATCTGCTTCAACATCTCGCCTTGCGGCACCTGCACGACGCTGGCGTAGGGGCAGAGGAATTCCTTGTTCGCGAGCGGATGCGCAAAGGAGTCGCAAAGCACGATGGTCGGGCGCATGTAAACGCCGCCGTCGAACGTCGCCTTGCGCGGGCCGTTTCGATACTTCGCGGTCGCATCTACCGCTCCGGGCGCCTTCAAGCCGTCCTCGATTTGCGCGTCGATGAAGTCCGCCATCTTGGTATTCGCGAAGCCGGAGAGTTTGGCGTTCTCGTCTTCGGGCTTGGTCGGCGCGATGGGGCCGAGCTTCTGCGCGAGGGCGTCGGCGATTTCGGCGGCGTATTTCGGCACCACAATGGCCGAGGCGTTGATGCAACTGCGCCCGCCGTTGTCGCTGATGCTGGCCGCCATCACGTCGAGGTAATCGCGCCAGTTCTCGATGCTGTCGTCGCCCACGAGGATTTTGCTCCAGCCGGGGCCGTGCAATTGGATGGCCGGGTTGTTCGCGTACTGCGCCATCGTGTTCTTGTCGCCGAAGATGAGCGCGCGTCCGCAACTGCGCAGAATTTCCGCCGAGCCTTCGTGGTTGGTCGGATAAAATCCGAACGCCTCCGCCGGGCAGCCCGCCGCGATGAAAGCCTGGATGAGCCGGTACGGCGTCCACGGCTCCTCCTTGCCGGGCTTGATGATGACGGGAGTCTTGAGCGCGATGGCCGGCAGCCAGAGCGAATTCACCGCCGGCGAATTGCTCGGCATGACCAGCCCGAGCGCCTGCGTGGTGGGGAAGAAACTCAGCTTGGTGCCGAACTGCTCGCCGGTTCCACGGTCGAGAATCGAAAGGTCCAGCCCGCGCGACAGGCCGTTGAGAATCTCCGCCAGGTGCGTCAGCGCGTGATGAATCTTCGCCATGTTCCGCCGCACCATCACGTGCGGCAGGCCGCTCGTGCTGGAGAGCGTGCGCACGTACTCGTCGGCGGACTGCGTGTGGCCTTTGTCGCCCAGCGGCAGCGCGCCGTTGAGGAACAACTCGCCGGCCCTGGCTGAAATCTCGATGAGCTGCGCCACCGTGAACCTCTTCAACGCCGCCCGCGACTCCGCGATGCGCTGGAGATCCTTGCGAATGATGCCGGCGTTGATGGTGCTGACCTGCGCAACCACCTCGCCGGTGCGGTGGTTTGCGACGTTGACCTTGTCCAGGCTCTCGTAGGAGCGCCCGCGACGCAGGACCGGGATGTGTGGAACCAAGCTCATGAGGCGCGGAATCTATACGCCTGCGTGCGAGGGGCAATGGGGAAATTCAGGCTGGCCCGCGCCGGAAGATCGCCGCACCCGGAACGCTCCGCACACTTTTGGCGACGGGGCGAAATGATCCGTGTGGCGCGCAGACCAGCATGCGCCCGGGCAACTGCACGGCCTGCGCAACACGACGGGCGAGTTGTTCATCGCGGTCCCGCCTTGGGAACCGGTGCCAGGCGGGTGCGGTCGCGACGCACAGCACGAATAGCCGTTGCTTTGGAAAATTCACCAGTTGCTTCTGGGCGAGGAATGCTGAGTGCAACTCCGGCTGCGCAGCCAGCGTCACCCGCAGGACCGCCATTTCTTCCTCGCTCAATGAATGCGCGATGAACGAGTCACGCGCCGTCACACTGCCGCGCTCGCGATGAGATTCGGCGCGGGCGTTCTCGAACTTGTCCATCCTCGCATCTAGCCCGCGCAGCCGGAGGGTGTCGCCCTCGGCACGAAAGTGGGCGTGAAGCACGTTACAAACTTCTGGCAGCAACTCTTCGTCTGCGCTCGCCGCGGCTTCGAGATGCGTTTCGCCGGACCTGTCGCCGGATTCAAGCAAATGGCGGCCGAGACAAAACTGCGCGGGTCCGTGGGCGGGCCGCAAGGCGATAACCCGCCGCAGCAGCGGCTCCGCTACCGCCGGGCCTTCAAGTTCGAGGACCGCGCGAGCCTTGTCCCAGAGGGCGTCCGCGTCGTGATCGGAGGACTCGTGACTGGCAAGGGCGGAGAGCCGGTGCTGAAGGGCGTTCGATTTGCCATGCCGTTCCCTCCAGGCCTGGGTGCAGCGCGCTTCCCAGTGGGTTTGCAAATCCGCGCGAATCGTTGCCGCCGCATCGCGCAGCAGCGTGTCTGCGGAGCGGACTGGGTCGGCGTGGGGCCAGGACAACCGCGACTCCTTGCCGGCAGTGGCGCCCAGCGCCTGGAGACGGGCGTGCAGGCAGGGGTGGGTTTCAGCGTTTGTGGTGGTGCCGCGCAGCGCTTCCGCGACCAGCCCGGTGCAATCCGAAGCGACCGGCTCGCGCCGTGCCAGTTCAGTTAACAGATGCAGTACATCCTTCGGTGGGGCCGGCTCAGACTTCACGCGCAGCCATGTCGCGGGCCAGAACGTTTCGTCGATCAACCGGCCGATCACACGGATGCGGATCAGGGCGCTGGCTGTGGGGTGGACTCCGACCAACCGGGCGGCGGTGGCGTCGGCTTCGTGTTCGCAGGCGCGCGAATAGACAAAGGCATGGGCATTGAAACGTGGCCAGAACCAGTCCACGAATTTCCCGAGCAGGGCGCGGAGCGAGAACGTGCCTCCTGCACCCTGCTGGTTTAGTTTGGCGAACACATGTTCCCAAGCCCGCCGCAAGCGGTAGAGCGAGTGGCCAAGCCGCCCGTGCTGGCGCGAGTGGTGGGCGAACTCATGCGCGAGTACCGCGCGGAATTGCTGTTCGGATAGGCTGTCCATGAGCGGAAGTCCCACCAGCAGATCGCTGCGCCACCATCCAAGAAGGCCCAGCCGGGGCGTCTGCACAACCGACGCGTTGTAGTCCACGACCAACAACACGCGATCGAACGCGCGGGAGTCGAGTTGCCGGCGCAGTTCATCCAGCATTTTGAACAACGCCGGTGCCTCCGCGCGCTTGACCTCTCTACCGGCCGGTGGCTCGCCGCGAATCCACAACGACTTCCCGGCATCCCATCCGCCGATGACCAGGGTGATTCCGCCCGCCAGCCAAAGGAGCCAGCCTTCCTTCCCAAGCACGGAGGCGGGAACAAGGAACAGGGCGGCAAAGAGCGGAACCAGCGCGAAGGCAGAGATGAAGCCCGCGTAGCCCACGATTGCCCAAAAGGCAACGCGACGCCGCAGGCGGGGTCCGTCCCGCCCGACGCCCGATTCCACCTGGCGCACGAGCAGGTCAAATTCTTCACGGCTCACAGGGCGGCTTCCTCACGGCGTTGCGGTCACGCGGCGCACAAGGTGGAAGGGATAGCTGCGGTCGAAGTTCAATTGCCGGGCGGCGGCGTTTAGCGCGGCAGCCTTCTCCGGATGCATTTGCGCCAGCACGGTCAGGAGAATGGACTGCGGTTTCGGGCCAATCACTAGGTCATCAAGCGCGGCCGGCAGTTCGGACGCGGTCATGCGCAACAGCGCCGCTGCGCGCGCATCACCCCGGTCGCCATTGACCAGGAGCTGGCGCCCGCGCTCGCGCCACGCGTCGGCGCTGGAGTTGTCGCCGGCCAGCTTGAAGGCCACGCTCACCGTGAGGAAGTGATAGGGATCTTCCACCAGCAACTCATTCAAGGGGTGCAGACGCGTGGCCTCGGCGAGGCGCCCCTGCTCAATCAACGCAAAGAAAAGGGAGGAACGCCCCGCTGGCGACAGGTCACGGGCGGCACTCTTCTCGAGCGCGGTGAAATCGCCAAACTGGTAGAGCAGAAAATTTCGCACCACGGGCACGCTGATCTCGCGGGCACGGACCGGAAGTAGGCGTTCGTAAGCCGTAAGGAGCGCGTCTGCCGCGGCCCGTTTGTCTTGCGCGGCCAGCACCATGATGAGCTGCATGTTCAAGAGGTAGCTTTCCGGCTCCTTGATCAGGCGCTGACGGATTTCTTTCTCCAACGCGTCGAATTCGCCCAACGCGAGCCGGGTGCTGAAGAACGAGGCCTGAAAATCCTCGGCTTCGGGCCGCAGCGCTACCGCCTTTTCCAAAAGCGGCCGCGCGGCGGCGCGATCGCCACTACACAAGTGGTGGAACGCGAGGGCGTAACGCGGGTAGGCGTTGCGAGTGTCGGCGGCAAGCGCGCGATCATACCAGTCCTGGGCTTCGCGCGAGGTTTCCGCGAGGCGCCCGCGCAAGTAGAGCAGCGCGGAGTTCGTCGGCTCGACGGTGATCATCTGGTCGTAGAAGGCGGTCAGTTCGTCGCTGTTCCGCGCGCCCGGCACGAGGGTTTGGAACATTCGATGCCATTCGATGGAAACCGGACGGTTGGTGAGTCCGGAGCGAAGAAATTTTTGAGCCCGTTCCCGCAGCTTGCCTACGGCTTGGCCGGCATAGGCATGCAGCATCCGCCCGTCGTCCGGCTCGATGCCCAGGCGCCATTCGGCGAGGCGCAGCGCCTCGTTGGTGTTGTGCTTGTCGAGATGGTGGTAGAAAAGTGGAACGGCGCCCTTGGACGCATCCATCCACTGGAGCTGGGTCAGCACGCGTTCCTCGTGTTCCTTCATCCGCAGCGACTCGGGCAGCGCGCGAAATGGGTGAGTCACTTTGGCGAAGTGCATGAACGACTGGCCGAATTGGAAACGGACATCACCCCGGCGCGGATTGCGGCTGTAAACGCTTTCCTGAAGAACGTAGAGCGCCGAGCCACCGACGTTGAGCACCCAGGCCGGATCCTCGAACCAACGCGCGAAGTAGCCGGAACGGATTTCAAAATCCAACTCCTGCCGGATCGGGCCGGAGATGCTGACGTGATACCGTCCCTCGGGCAGCTTCATCTCGGTGAAGCCCGCGCGGGCTGTCACCGGAGGATGGCCCCGCACCTCGACACGCGCCGGCTGTGCGTAGCCGCTGACAATGAACAAGGTCCGGTTCCGCTTGGTGTAGAAATTCACGAAGACGCTGATCACGAGGATCAAGGCCACAATTGCGCCCACGACGATCAAACCCGGCTTCGTAAAGACCGGTCCGCCTGCTGTTGCCCCCAGGTCTCGCTGGAACAGTGAACGCCAACTGAATTTCTTCTTTGGCAGGATTGAGGTTCCGCGGGTTCCTTTCTCCGAACGGGCGACCAGCTTGCGGAAATTCCGGTTCTGGCCCAGTTCCGGATGGGCGGCCAGCAACTTCGCGAAAAGGTCGAGTGCCTCGTTGTGCCGGTTCGCATTCTGCAACGCGCGGGCCAAATCCTCCAATGGCACCAGGGAATAGAGCTGGTTCGCGCCGGGCCGTTCGAGGAAATCTAGGAGCTTGCGCGCCTCGTCAGGACGCCCGTTGCGCAGGTGATGCTCCGCCACGCCGATGCGGGCCTCGGGAAGGTCTGGCCGCAGTTCCAGCGCCCGGATAAAATCCTGCGCCGCTTCATCGAGACGCCCGTAATGCGTGAGTATCGCGCCAAGGTAGGCGTGAACAGTCGCGTTGCCGGCGAAGTCATGGCGCATCTTCGCGCGGAAGGCGGACGCCTGCTCGAACTCGTGGTAATTCACCAGGGCCTGATGCGTTTCGATCGCAGCTTCGGGGGTCGGACTGGATTTGAATTTGTCCAGCGCGCCGGAAACCTCGAGTTGCTTGGCCGTCTCCCACTTCTCCGCGTCCGCGGCGAAATGCCGGGTGCAGGCAGGGCAGTAATCCACGATGCGTTTGCGCCCCAGCGGGATCACCGGGATGAACACAATCACGAACCAAAGCCGCGTGTCGTAGGACTTCAACTCCACCATCCGCCCGCAATGGGGGCAGGGACCGGGCCGGGTTTGCGCGTTCTTCTCGCCGTAGTAGCGGGTTCCGATGCCGTTGTAGGTCGTGGGCATGATGTGATGTGCGGCTGCCAGCCGTGGGGCGGAGTGTATCCGGCCACCGAGTCGCGGCGCAACGGCGATTCCGCGACCTTTCGGATCGCCGTGAATTGTGAAACGGTCGGTTCGTGAATCTGCAACGAAGCCACCTGTTCACCGCCACGGCGTTGGTCGTCGTAACGATTCTCGCCATCGTCACACTCTGGCCGGCCGACGGGCGACGGCTGCGCTCTCCGGAACGGAAGCAGTGGAAGGAGCAATCCCTGGCCGCCCTTCGCGTTCAGTGGAACGACTCGGCAAGCCTGTCGAACGAACTGGCCCGCGTGCGCGCGATCTCACGCGCGAATTCGGAGCATGGCTGGGTCGGAACCAACCTGCTGTTGATGGCCAACGGCGAGTGGCTGGCTTATCGAAACCGTTGCTGGAAGGAACCGGGCAATTTGCACGACATCTTCCTTGCGCGTGGTTCGGATGGGAAATGGTACTACTCCACCTTCCATTTTTGCGTTGGGATGATTGTCCTGCGGGGCGGCTTCGAGGATGCCGGGAGCCATGAATCGTTGGCGGACTTCACGCGCACGTTTGCGTTGCGCGAATTCGACGGAGTCTCGGATGAGTGCCTCAACGAGACGTGGCCGCCCAAGCGTTAACCGCGCTGGCTGAGTACGGCCTTCTCGTATGCCTTCACTTCGGCGAGCCAGGCCGCGCCCACGGGCACGCCTTGCGTGGCGCAGTAGTGGTCCCAGACCGCGCCGGCCGGCAGCGTCTTGGCCTCCTCCATCAACGCCAGCCGCGAGGTGTAGTCGCCTTCGAGTTCCAGCTTTCTGTAGAGCGCATGAGGTTCAAGCATGGCGAGGCACAGGGCACGGACCATGTTCCGCGCGCCGATCACCCACGCAGCGATGCGGTTGATGCTGGCATCGAAGAAATCCAGCCCGATGTGGGTGCGTTCGAGATAATCGCCGCGCACCAGTTCCTGCGCGATGGCCTGCAATTCGTCGGTCAACGTCACCACATGGTCGCTGTCCCAGCGGACGCCGCGGCTGACGTGCAGCAGGATTTCCGGCACGAAGCACAGCACGGAGGAGATCTTGTCGGCCATGTTCTCGGTGGGGTGGTAATGGCCGGCGTCGAGGCAGACGAGCGTCCGGTTCTTCACCGCGTAGCCGAGATAGAACTCGTGCATCCCGACGGTGAAACTCTCCGCGCCGATGCCGAAGAGTTTTCCTTCCACCGCGTCGAGGTTGTGTTTCGGGTTGAGCCGTTTCTTGAAGATGGCGTCGAGGGATTGTTCGAGCCGTTCGCGTGGGCCGCGGCGGTCGGCGGGGGTGTCCTTCATGCCGTCGGGAATCCAGACGTTGGTGACGGTGGTCTTGCCGAGCGCCCGGCCCATGGCGGCGCCGATCTCGCGGCTGGCCTGGCAATGCTCGATCCAGAATTGCCGGATGTTCCGGTCGTGGTGCGAAAGGGTGAAGCCGCCGGCGGATTTGGGATGGGAAAAACAGGTGGGATTGAAGTCCAGCCCGATGCCGAGCGACTTGGCCCAATCGATCCAGTTGCGGAAATGGCGCGGCTCGATCTCGTTGCGGTCCACCTTCTTTCCGTCGAACTCGCCGTAGAAGGCGTGGAGGTTGAAACGATGCGTGCCGGGAATCAGCGCCAGGGCCTTGGCGGCGTCCGCGCGGAGTTCGTCCGGCGTGCGGGCCTTGCCGGGGTAATTCCCCGTGGCCACCAAACCGCCGGTGAGCGCGCCGCCGAAGTTCTCGAAGCCACCCACGTCATCGCCCTGCCAGCAATGCAGCGAGACGGGCACGCGGGTGAGTTGCTTGAGGACACGTTCCGTGTCCACGCCGAGTTCGGCGTAGCGTTCCCGGGCCAGTGAATAGGCTTTCTCGGTCTTCATAAGGCTTGTGGTGCGACGGCGGGCCTAAACCTGATGCCCCGTCTCCGCACCGTCGGCGTTGCCGCCGTCGAGGTCGATCAGGATGTCGCGAGGCTCGGCGCCCTTGCTCGGGCCGACGATGCCGCGGTTCTCGAGTTCATCCATGATGCGCGCGGCGCGGCCGTAGCCAAGCTTGAGGCGGCGTTGGAGCAGGGAAACGCTCGCCTTCTGTTCGCTGCGGATGACCTCGACGCATTGCTGGATGATTTCCTCGTCCTCGTCGCAGCCGCTTTCCTCGGGGTTGAAGCCCTGGCCGGTGCTGCTGGGCATCTTCTGGAGGGCATTGTGGATGTCCATCTCGTAGCTCGGCTTGCCCTGGGTGGCGATGAAATCGACGATGCCTTGGAGTTCCTGGTCGGTGATGAGCGCGCCCTGGGCGCGGTTCAACTTGGCGCTGCCGGGCGGGAGGAAAAGCATGTCGCCTTTGCCGAGCAATTTGTCCGCGCCCATGGCGTCGAGAATCGTCCGCGAATCCACGCGGCTGGCGACCTGGAAGGCGATGCGTGCCGGGATGTTGGCCTTGATCACGCCGGTGATGACATCAACGGACGGGCGCTGCGTGGCAACGATGCAATGAATGCCCGCCGCGCGCGCCATCTGCGTGATGCGCGCGATGGCCATCTCCACGTCTGCCGGGGCCACGAGCATGAGGTCCGCCAGTTCGTCGATGATGACGACGATGTAGGAAAGCTTCTCGGGAATGACGATGTCCTCGTCGCGCGGAACCACAATTTCCTCGTCCAGTTCCACGGCGAAACCCTCGGAACTGGTCTCGATCTTCTCCTTCTTCGCCATGAGCGGGAGTTCCGGCTCGGATTTTGGAAGCGGCTTGTCCTTCGGGCGCGAGTTGAAGGAGGAAACATTGCGCACGCCGACGCGGGCGAAGATCTGGTAGCGCTTCTCCATCTCGTTCACAACCCAGCGCAGGGCGAGAATGACTTTCTTGGGATCGGTGACGACGGGCACGACGAGATGGGGCAGGGAATTGTACTGCTGCAACTCGACAACCTTGGGGTCGATCATTACGAACCGAAGCTGGTCGGGCGAAAATCGGTAAAGCAGCGAGGCGACGATGGTGTTGATGCAGACGGATTTGCCGGACCCGGTGCTGCCGGCAATGAGGACGTGCGGCATCTCGGCCAGGTCCGCCACGATGGGGTGGCCGTAGACGTCC
>CAYQWK010000206.1:0-10229 GCA_964420805.1 uncultured Bifidobacteriaceae bacterium
CTGCCCGCGGACGATTTGCCGCGCTTCGAGCGGTGTGCAGAGGAGCAGTTCCATAGCGCCGGAGGAGCGCGCCTCCGCAAAGGAGTAGCAGGATTCGGAGGCCACCCAGACGTTGATGGCGAGATGCACCACCACTGCGATGCCAAGCAGCCATTGACCGACGACGGCGTCCCCCTGGCCGAGCAACCACGCGATGGTCCCGCCGGTGGCGGTGATTCCGACCACGGCCCAGAGGAGGCGTTTCTGGTGCTCGTTCCGGGCGGTGAGCCACCAGACCGGGTTGGCGTCGAGCAACAACCGGCGGCGCGCGTGGTCCGGCGGCGCGGCCCGGCCGCCGCCGAGGCGTTCCGTTCCGTCTTCCTGCCATAATCGCGGCAGCAGAAACGCAGCAGACCCAAGCATGAGCCAGCCTGCGATGTGGGTGAGGAGCAGCGCGCCCCAAAAGAACGTCGAGCCGCCGGTCGCGTAGCCTGGCTCGAAAGCTTTCAACAATGGCGTGGTCGGGCTGAACCAGGCGAATTCACCGCGGCCCGCCACGCCAGCCAGCGGCAGGAGAACCACCGGCACGCCGATCAGAACCGCGGTTCCGAGCCAGGCGCGCCGTTCATGGCGGCTGATCGAGGACACGAACATGCCGGAGGCCAGCGAGAAGAAGAGGGCGTTCACGAGCGCGACCACGGTGCGCCAGAACTCTGCGCCGGTCACGCCGCCCAGCAGCACCGGCAGTGAGAGCATGGGCAGTGTCGCAAGCAGGCCGTAAAAACTGCTCAGGGAGGTGGCGGCGAGCTTTCCCAGCACGACATCGAGGCCGGTGAGATCGGTAAGGAAGAGGAGGCCCAATGTTCCCTCGCGCTTCTCCTCGCTAATGCAATCCGCCGTGCTGCGGAATCCGTCGGCCACGCAAAGCGCGAAGGTCATCCAGGCCAGGGTGAGCAGCATCGGCTTGCCAAAGCCGCCCGGGGACATCAGCCCGATGAGCAGCATGACTACGGTGACCGCCATCGCGAGGACGGCGACGGTGGTGCGGACGAGAAACGTCGAGCGCCAGCGCGCCCGCACCCGGAGTTCGCGGGCGACAATCGGCAGAAACGTCATGCGTTGCGCACCGTCCCGGGCACGCGTCGTCCTGCTTGGTGGTTCATGTCCGCGCCATTTGAGGGTGCGGGCCGTGGCAATTCACGCCTTTTGTGCCGCGCGGAGAAACGTGAAAGGGACCCGGAACGAAGTCCCGGATCCCTTTCTGAGCAACCAACGAGAAGAGGATTAGAGCGTGTGACCGGCGATGCTGCAAACAGCCTTGGTGTCCACGGCATTCAAGGTGTAGGCGCCGTTGGCAGGGCAGGCCGGCTTTTCACGGATGTAAACCGTGGCGCCGAAAAGGTCCGCATCGCCCGGGGAGTCCGAGCCGACCTTCTTGTTTTCGAGTGCCCACGTGGCCTTCGCGCCTTCGATCTGGCGGAGGTTGTTGATGCAGGCGTTCTTCTGCGAGGCCTCACGCGCCTTGATGAAGTTCGGAATCGCGATGGCGGCCAGGAGACCGATGATGGCGACGACGATCATGATTTCAACGAGCGTGAAACCCGACTTGCGGCTGTTCTTGATTTGCATAGCTGTAACTGACCTTTCTGACATGACGGTGTGGACATCGCACCGGCAGGTTAAACAATTTCTTTTTGCGTCCACTTAGTTGCCGGTGCGGACCGCGCTAACCCCTTAGCAGTGATGGTGCCACCGGCGTGGTTGCGAAGAGAGGCGGGGGTTGCAGTCTTTTGAGTCCTGTTTTCGGAATACGTGTCCTGAAACAAAACAAGAGGACTTGGACGCCGCGTGGCCTCCAAGTCCTCGATCGCAAGGTCTTCAGATCAGAAAGTGTGATCAGCGACGCTGCAGGTTGGTTTCGAGTCCATCGCCAGCAACGTGTAAGTCCCACTGGCCGGGCATTGGGGTTTCTCACGGATGTAGAGCTGGCTTCCGAACAGATCCGCGTCGGTTGGCGTTGCGGACGAGGATTGACGGGTTTCGATAGCCCAAGTTGCCTTTGCGTAGAAAATCTGCCGCAGATTTTCGATACAAGCGTTCTTCTGACTGGTTGCGCGGGCTTTCACGAAGTTCGGAATGGCAATGGCCGCGAGCAATCCGATGATTGCCACCACGATCATGATTTCCACCAACGTGAACCCCCTGCGACGCACAATGTGGGTCTGCATAGGTTTCTCTTTCTGAATGTGCGGGGTGAACAAGATGACGGCGGTTAAATAATAACTGATCGTTCACTCAATTGCCGGCATCACCCGCGCCGCTCAACCAGCACCATCAGTGCCACGGCGCATTTCGCAAATCGCTGAAACTGCCCTGCTTGCCGTGTCCACGGTGTGTCCTGTCTCTGGTGTCGTGCAGTTGGTTTTCGGGACACCGCAAATTTGGCGGGACCGGGCTTTTACATTTGCTCCGCTCCGGAACTTTGCTAATTCCTCGGCCGTTCGCGACGGATGAATTTGCCCAATCAACTCACCTTGTCCCGGTTCGCCTTCACGGCGGCCTTTCTTGTCGCGTTCTTCTGGGAATTCCCCTTCAACGAAACCGTCGCGCTCGTGTTCTTCTGCCTCGGTGGTTTGACCGATTTCCTCGACGGCGAAATCGCTCGCCGCCGCAAGCTCATAACCAACTTCGGCATCCTCATGGACCCTCTGGCGGACAAGATTCTTGTCTGCTCGGCCTTCATAGCCTTCGTCGAGCGTCGGGAGAGCGGAATCGAGGCATGGATGGTCATCATCATCGTCGCGCGCGAACTGGCCATCACCGGACTGCGTCTCCTCGCCGCATCCCAAAACCGCGTGCTGGCCGCCGAGAGCTTCGGCAAGCACAAGACCATCTCGCAGATCACCACCGTCATTGCCGTGCTGGTGCTGATGAGCTACAAGCAATGGGGCGTGTTTGGCAGCGCCTTTGGCTATGTCATTGCCGGGCGCCCGTGGATCGAGTGGTTCGCCCCCGCCGTCACCTATCTCACCGTGCTCCTCACCATGTTCTCCGGTGCGATGTACCTCCTGCGCAACCGCGCCGTGTACCTGGACGGGAAATGACCCGCGATGGCACCGATGCTTGCAGCATGGATTGGCGGGTGGGAGGTGATACTAATCGTCCAGGTGGTTCTGATCCTGATGCTCGTAAGGGACTCCAGCCTTTGGAGTGAAATTAAGCGCGGTTCCAGCCTGTGGGGTGCGATTAAGAAGGGCTTCGCCGATTTCACCAAAGCCTCGGTTGAGGTCTCGATCCAGATTCACCCCCCGCGTGAAGGCACCAAGGAAGTCCAATGGAAGCAGTTTCGCCTCTGGATCGCGCAAGGCTTCGGCATCGGGCGTGTGCCGGTCGCACCCGGAACTTTCGGCAGTCTCGTTGGTGTGGCCTGGTTCGCTTTGCTCGTGGCGGGTGCGGATTTGGGCGCGTATCTCTTCGCCAGTGTGCTGGGCGTTGCCTTCTCCGTTTGGCTTTGCGGCGAGGCTGAGGACACCCTTGGCGAGCGCGACCCGGGGTCCGTGGTGCTGGATGAAATCATCGCCATCCCGTTTTGCTTTCTCCCGTGGGTCGTCAGCGAATGGCTGCGTCACGGTCACGAGTTGCCGCCTGTTGATGTGTTTTTCTCCGGTCGCGGCTGGTTTGCCACGCTTGGCGTGCTCGGGTTGTTCCGGTTGTTCGACATCTGGAAACCATGGCCGGTCCGCCAGAGCCAGGCGTTGTCCGGCGGCTGGGGCGTGACCGTGGACGACGTGCTGGCGGGTTTCTACACCGCTTTGGTTTCGTTGCTTTTCGTGGCGTGAGCGAGGCGCTGCGGAAATTTTCTGCGTGAGCTTCCGCCCGGCTTCTGCCACGAGTCTCCCATGCCCGCTCCAATGCTCAGGGTGGAACACGTCACCAAAAGCTACCGCGCCGCGGAGGGCGCCGCGTCTGTGCCGGTGTTGCGCGACATCTCGCTCGAAGTCGCCGCCGGCGAATCCGTCGCCATCACCGGACCCAGCGGCTCCGGCAAAAGCACGCTGCTCAACATCATCGGCACTCTCGACCACGCGGACTCCGGCCGGGTCTGGCTCGGGGAACAAGATCTCGGCGCGCAGGATGAACGTGCCCTGGCCTTGATTCGCAACCGCGACATCGGCTTCGTCTTCCAGGCGCATCACCTTCTTCCGCACTGCACTGTCCTGGAAAACGTGCTTTTTCCAACGCTCGCGGAGAAGAAGTCCTCGCGGAACGCCGATTCCGTCGAACGCGCGACGAAACTCCTCAAACGCGTCGGCCTGGATCACCGCGTGAGTCACCGCCCCGGCCAGCTTTCGGGCGGCGAACGCCAGCGCGTCGCTGTCGTCCGCGCGCTCATCAACCAGCCTAAACTGCTCCTCGCTGACGAACCCACCGGCGCGCTCGATCGCGCCTCGGCCGATGAGCTTGCGAAGCTGCTCGTCGAATTGAACCGCGAGGAGAATGTCACCCTCATCGTCGTGACCCATGCCCCGGATCTGGCCGGTCGATTGGGGCGGCAGTTCACCTTTGCAGACGGGCAATTGTTGCCACGATGACGCTGAGAACCCTCATCCAACGCAGCCTCCGGTTCCACTGGCGTGCGCATCTCGGCGTCGTGCTTGGCGCGGCGGTGGGCAGCGCGGCGCTCATCGGCGCGCTCATCGTGGGCGACTCGGTGCGTGAGAGTCTGCGTGAAAAGGCGCTGGAACGCCTGGGCTGGGTCGAGGCCGCGCTCGACGGTGGCGACCATTTCTTCCCGCACAAGCTGGCCGAGCGTGTCGTGCCCATCAACCACGCCTCGCCGCAGTCGATGAACTCGTGGAACTTCGATCCTGTATTGAAACTTCCCGGCACGGCCAGCCGCCAGGACGGCACCGCCCGCGCCAATCAGGTGAACATTCTCGGTGTTGGATACTGGAGTTTCTGGCAGCCGAGCCGGATTACAAACGCCAAGCCGGCCTTCGCTTCCATTCCCAATGGCAGCGTTGTTCTCAACGAACCACTCGCCGCACAGCTTCACGCCAAAGTGGGCGATGAAGTGATTCTTCGTCTGCACAAGCCGACCGCCCTCTCGCGCGACGTTCCGATCACGCCGCAGAGCGACCACACCGTGGCGTTGCGCCTGAAGGTTCACGGCATTGCCACGCCTCCGTATCTCGGCAACTTCAGCCTGCACGCCGGCCCGTCGCCGCCGCTCAACGCTTTTCTCCTCATCAACAATCTCGCACCTGCCGTCGGTTTGCCGGACAGGGCGAACCTGATCCTGGCCGGGGACTTCCACACTCACCAGAACGCGGACAGCAAATGGAAGCAATGGTGGCATCGTGTGGAACCGTACCTGCCGGGCTACAAGCCGGTGATGCGGCTCGTGAATTCGACGGCCGTGCCGCTCAAGGACTGGCGGATGGAATGGCGGCCGAGAATCGGCGACTTGTCCTACGAACTCCGCTCGTTGTCCAACCAGTCGATGCTGGAATTACGCAGTGATCGCATCTTCCTCGAACCCGCTGTAGCCGCTGCGGTCTTCTCGCCCCAAACCAACCGGTTCGCCAGGGAGCCAGTTCCGTGGTGGGCCGCTTCGTGGATCCATCCGGGTCCGCTGCAAACCAACTTCATCAACACGGTCCAGCTTCCAACACTGGGCCGTCCGTTGCTCACCTATCTCGTCAACCAGCTCCGCGCAGGCACGAACTCGACTCCCTATTCGATGGTCACCGCCGCCGGCGCGCCGTGGACGCCGGCGGACTTGCGCGACGACGAAATCGTGGTGAACGAATGGCTCGGCGATGATTTGAAACTCAAGACCGGCGACACACTCGACCTCACCTACTTCCTGGCCGAGTCCGGCGCGCAACTGGCCGAGCGCACCAACCGCTTTCGTGTTCGAGCCATTGTGCCCATCGCCGGCATTCACGACGACCGCACGTTGATGCCGGACTTTCCGGGGTTGGCGAAAGCCGAGAGCACGCACGAGTGGGACGCTGGCTTCCCGCTCGTTCACAAGATTCGTGAGAAGGACGACCAGTATTGGAAGAAGCATCGCGGCACGCCGAAGGCATTCGTCACCTTGCGAGCAGGGCAGGCCATGTGGGGAAACCGGTTCGGCAATCTGACGTCAATCCGCTTCCCGCTTCCGGCGGGTGAAGAGGCCGCCTCGTTTCAGGCGAAGCTGGAGAACACCCTCAGCGCCAACCTTGATCCCGCCGATCTCGGCCTGCGCTTCGAGCGCGTGCGGGAGCAGGCGTTGCGGGCGGCGGAGCAGTCGCAGGATTTTGGCGGGCTGTTCATCGGGTTCAGCTTCTTCCTCATTGGCGCGGCGCTGATCTTGATGGGGTTGCTGTTCCGATTCGGTATCGAACAGCGAGTGACGGAAATCGGCACGCTGCTGGCGTTGGGCTTCACGCCGGGGCGTGTGCGGAAGTTGTTCCTGCTGGAGGGCGCTGCGCTGGCGTTGGTGGGCAGCGTCATCGGCGCGGTGGGTGGCTTGTTTTATGCGCAGGCCATGTTGCGCGGACTGACGACAGTCTGGCGCAGCGCGACGAACACGAGCGCATTAACGTTTCATGCGTCGCCAGCCACGCTGGTAATCGGCGTGGTCGGCGGGACGCTGGTGGCGGTGTTCACGATCTGGCTCGTCTTGCGCAAGCAGGCGCGTCAGCCCGCGCGCGCACTGCTGGCGGGGGAGACAGTCGATGGTAGCCGCCGCTGTGAAGCGGTCGGCCATTTCTCGGCGCTGCGGAAGATTGGCCGCCGCTTCACAGCGGCGGCTACGGTGGCGTGGGGCGCGCTCCTGCTCGCCGTGGCCACCATTTCTGCTGCCTATGCGACGGGCGAGACGAGCAACCCGGAGTACTTCTTCAGTGCGGGTTCGTTTGCTTTGATCGCCGGGCTGGCAGGGACTTCATGGTGGCTGAAACTGATCGTGGGGCGCGGAGCAACGCGCCCGGCAGTGGCGGTTGGTTCCTCAGTTTTGTCCGTTCGCGGCGCGGGACGGCGGAAGAACCGCAGTGTGGCCACGGTCGCCTTGCTGGCCAGCGGTGTGTTCCTCATCGCGTCGATCGGTGTGTTCCGGCTCGATGCTGACACCGACGCCTGGAAGCGCAGCTCCGGGACGGGCGGTTTTGCGCTCATTGGCGAGAGCACTCTGCCGATCGTGAAGGATTTGAACACCAAGGAAGGTCGCGACGCGCTGGGACTGGACGAGAAGGTGATGCACGGTGTGAGTTTCGTCCCGTTCCGCGTGCGCGAGGGCGACGACGCGAGCTGCCTGAATCTGAACCGCGCGCAGCAGCCGAGACTGTTGGGTCTAAGTCCAGGGCGAATGCGTTTCGAGCGATTCACTTTTGCGTCAATTCTGGAAGGTGCGGACGGCAAAGCGGGGCCGGATTGGAACGTCTTGAACAAACGGGAACTGCCGGATCGCGCATTGATTCCAACGAATCGCGTTCCAGCCGTTGGTGACGCTGCGTCGATTCAATGGGCGCTCCATAAGAAAATTGGCGACACATTGGAGTATCGTGATGAACACGGGAACGTGTTTGAAACATGGCTTGTCGGCGGGTTGGCCAACTCCATTCTCCAAGGCTCGCTCATCATCGACGAAACCGAGTTCACACGCCGCTTCCCCGGCATCAGCGGTCATCGAATGTTCCTGATCGACTGCCCGTCGAACGCGCTGCCGCAGGTGAGCGCGGAGCTGTCGCGGGCGTTGCAGGACTTCGGGTTCCAGGTGACGCCGGCGGCGGCGAGGCTGGCGGCATTCAACGCGGTGCAGAACACGTATCTCAACACCTTCCAGGTTCTCGGCGGACTCGGCCTGCTGCTCGGCAGCGCGGGCATGGGGATCGTGGTGTTGCGAAATGTCC
Source organism: uncultured Bifidobacteriaceae bacterium (assembly GCA_964420805.1). Classification (GTDB taxonomy): domain Bacteria; phylum Verrucomicrobiota; class Verrucomicrobiia; order Limisphaerales; family SIBH01; genus JANNGC01. The sequence goes on from CAYQWK010000206.1 coordinate 7,881, forward strand.
TGGAGCGGCGCGGCGAACTGGCGTTGCTCATCGCGGTGGGCTTTCGGCGCGGGCGCGTGCAAAGGCTTGTGCTGGTGGAGCACGCGGTGTTGCTCGGGCTGGGATTGGTCATCGGAGTGGCGTCGGCGCTGGTGGCAGTTCTGCCGGCTCTGCTGTCTCCACGCGGCGGACTGCCGGTGGCGTCGCTTTCGCTCACGCTGGGCGGCGTGATGTTGTTTGGGTTGATTTCGACCTGGCTGGCCACGCGTGTGGCCGTGCGGGGCAATTTGCTGGAAGGATTACGCAATGAGTAACATGAACTTGATGGGCGGGGCGTTGGTGAAAAATCCAGAATCCAAATCCCAAAACCCAAATAAACTCCAATCTTCAAACTTCAACTGTGCGGAGCCGTCTGGACGCGCCGGGGTTTGGCGGCGGCGCAGTTTGAAATTTGGTCTCTGGAGTCTGTTTGGAATTTGGATTTTGGGATTTGGAGTTTCCGCCCTGGGTGCCGACACCAAGCCCCTTTACCAGAATGATTTCTCCAAGGGTGAAATCGGCAAACTTCCCGAAGACATGCTGCTGCTCGACGGCGGGTTTGCCGTGCAGGACTTGGCCGGGAACAAGGTGCTGCAACTGCCGGGCGCGCCGTTGGAGACGTTTGGCGTGCTGTTTGGCCCGACGGAATCTTCCGGGATTGCAGCCAGCGCGCGGATCCACTCGACGAAGAAGGGCCGCCGCGAGCCGGCGTTCGCGTTGGGCCTCAGCGGCAACGCGGGTTTCCGGCTCCAAGTGTCCGCCGCCAAGAAGCTGCTCGAACTCTACAAGGGCGACGACGTGGTGGCGAAGGAGCCGTTCGCGTGGGAGTCGGATTCGTGGACGATGCTCAAGCTTCAGGTGCGCAAGGTGAAGGACGGCGAGTTTGCCGTCGAAGGCAAGGCGTGGAAGCAAGGCACGCCCGAGCCGGAGAAATGGACCGTGACGCACACCGAGAAGCCCGAGGCCGGCAAGGACCTTCCGACCGGTCGCGCCTCCATTTGGGGAAATCCGTTCGCCGGAACGCCAATCGATTTCGATGATCTAACAGTGACGCCGGTAAAATAGGCGTTGGTGCGGGGAGGCAGCGCGGCGTTCAGCCTGAGATCTTCTTCCACTCCCGCTCTACTCCTTGGTGGCTGATCCACTCCTGGAGCGCTGCGTGGTCGAGGATGTCCCCGGACACGTTCAGCATGGCACGGATGTCGCGCAGGTGTTTATCCGAGCCGCCCTCACGGAAGTACTCCAGCTTGCGCGCGATGACGTATTCGGGCGGCGCAATTATGATGGGCTCGCTCTGGAATGTCTTTCGCCGGATATGGCGAAAGCCCCACGCCTGAAGTTCATCACGCCCCGCAGGGTAGAAGTCGGCTTTGAAGCCGGTGTGAGCGTGAACAAGATTGAAATGTCCGTTTCGCTCCCGCGCGACCTCGTTGGTAATCACGTCCGCTGGAGGAACGTAGAATCCTGGCGAAGGAAAGGCCTCGCGCAGCCGGGCAATCTCGTCGGGCCGGAGGAGTACAACGAAGTCCACATCGTGCGTCAGGCGCGGTTCACCATAGAAGATGGCGGCGACGCTGCCGCCCACCATGTAGCGAATCCCAAGTTGATTCAGGGACGAACGAAGAGCAGCAGAAGTTCAGGTTCGGCCATGAATGAAAATGCGGGTGACCTCCCGTGCCACTTCATCTTCGGTCCAGTTGGGATGCCGGGAACGCATGCCCGCAGCCTTTAGTTCTCGCGCCGTCCAGTAAAGCTGCTCGGCCAGCGCGAGCCGCCGTTCTGGCGTCATGCGCCGGAAGATCTCGAACTGTTCAGGCGTGGTTTGTTCGTCGGGCAGCACGGCGCGAATCTGCCGCAGGGACGGACAACCGGCAAGGGTTTCACTTGGGCCGATGGGGGCGGTCAGGAATCCAGCAGCTTGATGATCCACAGGGCCAGTGGAAGGCCCACGAGGAAGAACCAGCCCATGATCGAAATGAGGATCGGTGGCGTGGGCAGGTCCACTCGCATCATGTGGCCCGCCATGTAGCCGGTCGCGTCGCCGATCTCGTCGGGAAACCAGATCAACGCGAGCACGACGCCGAGGCCGATGATGAGAACGACGATTTGTTTGATGTGCAAATGATCCGCTTTCGTGCAAGCGGCGACACCGTAGGCGATGGCGATGACGAGCCTCAGAAGGCGCGAGAATGTCAATTGCATGGCGATGTGACTGAAAATCTCCGCGCGGGCTGGAAGTCAGACTTTCGCGCGATCGGCCTTGCTCATGATCTTGCCGCGAAATTCCTCGGGCAGTACGAGCGAATTGGGCGGGACGCTTTGGGCCAGGAA
>CAYQWK010000207.1:0-10179 GCA_964420805.1 uncultured Bifidobacteriaceae bacterium
CCGGAAAAGCAAATTCCGCAGCCATGGCTGGACCAGCCATGGCCAGCAACAAAAGGATCGCCGCGCGATTGAACATGAGAGTGGTTCTATCCGACGCCCTCGTTCCTGCGCAATACGTCGAAAGTCGTAGCCTTACGCTTTACCCGGGAAACCGAAGTTGAACCGCGAATGGCCGCCAATTCCCGCGAATGAAGTAGCCTGATTGCACCCTGGGAGCATCTCGCGTTCTTGCAGGTATAGGTCCTCGCGCTGCGACAAACCCGTCCGCGCAGAGCGGACGAAAAGAAGGGCGCGAGGTCGTCCGTTGCGCCGCTGGGCGCGGCGCCACTCGTCGCATCGCAACGAGTTCCACCAACACATTCGAAATGCGCAGAACCACACCCATTCGCGTCCATTCGCGCCCATTCGCGATTCCGGGACTTGGCATCGGGCTTCACTTCTTCCCTCCACGCGCCGGCCCAAGAATCACTTCCCCGAGCTGCAGCATCAGCTTCTCCAGCCGCCGGTAATATTCCTCCTCCGCCAGCCGCGCCTTTTCGCCGCGCAGCTTTGCGATTTCCAGTTCGAGGCCACCGCGCCGCGCCCGCTGTTCTGGGGTGAGTTTCGTGTCGGCATCGCTGCGCACGAGGTGCCATTGGTGCGCGCGAAGACCGTCGATTGCGCCGCCCTTCGCCGGAGTATTGATGGCGCGTATGCCGCGAAACCAGTCCGCCGGCGTGCCCAGTCCATCGCCGTTGTCATCAAGCAGCGCGTGCTCGGTCGCCAACCGCCCCTCCGCCTGGTAAAACTCCGCCACCCGCCGCGACGCCATCAGGAACGCCTCCAGCAAAGACGTCTGCCCGTCCTTGTCCAAATCCGCCGCTGGGTCCGCGATGGCCGCCGCAAGATACCGTCCGAACCGCGCGTAATTCTCCTCCGCACCGCTGCGCGTTCCGGTGACCACCACGCGATTGGTCAGCGAAAGCGGCTTGATGAACGGCGCGCTGGCCGACGCGCAATTGAGGACCGCAATGGGCCGGTGAAACGCGTCAAGCCATCGCGCCAGTTCGGCGGACGCAAGGTCCGGCCCGCGCAAATTGAACTTCGCTTCCTTGCCGTCGAAAGTTCCGTGCCCGGCAAACACGATCCAAAGCTCCTCCAACGAATCCTTCGCCTCGCCATCCAGTGCCGCGTGGAATTCCGCGAGATCATTCGTCCCCGTGCCGTCCCGGCCAATCACCCGGCACGCCGCGCCCGCGCGCCGCGCCGCAGCCGCCCAGGCATCCGCCGCCTCGATGAAATCCTTCCCGTACGCCTCCTCGCCTGCCGCGCCCACCACCACGATCACGCTGGCCGCCGTCGCGTTCGCCGCCAGCAGGCAATACGTGAAGAACAAAATCCCCGCGACCGCCGCGATGCCGAAGAAGGAAGCAGGCCAACCGCTCCGCGCCGACGTGGTGCAAACGGCCCCGCCCGCCAGCGCAGAACATGCCTCTGGCCAGTCTGCCCTTTTGCTTTTCAAACACCACCTCACGCCAGTCCTTTCCACCGCCGGATTCCCCATTCACCGGCGAAACACGCCAGGGCAAACAAGAACATCGCGGGTGTGTGCCACAGCGGCAGAGGCACATTCTCCAGCACCGGGGCCTTCCGCTCCGGCAACGACTTCACGAACTGCTCCAGGTTCTTCATCGCCACGACCTCACCGCCTGTCCGCCGGGCGAGTTGTTCCAGAAAAGCGTGGTTCGGCTTGAGCGACCGGAACTCCTCCGCCGCCGGGTCACTGGCCCAACCCGCCTCCGCGCGCCCGGCCTCCGTGCCGTTCGCATCCAGCACCGTGGCCTCGACGCGATAACCGCCTGGCTCGCGCGGCACGAACGTAGCCTGGTACAACCCCGCCTCGTTCGCCGCCTCGGCGGGCAGCGTCACCACGTTCGTCGCGTTGGTGTTTCCCGCCGGACGCACCGCCAGCCTGACCGTCGCATTGTCGAGCGGCTGGAAATTCTTCTCCCGCGCCCGCACCTGCAACGAGACCGTCTGCTCGCCCGGATTCTCCACCACGCGCAAGTCGATGCGGTTCGGAACGTCCGTGACCAGCCACCGCATCATCTGCCGCCACGTCTTGTCCATCTCACGATGCTTCGCCTCGTCCAGAAATCCCCATCGCCAGAAATCCCCGACCAACAACGCGGCCGAGCGCCCGTTGCCGAAACGCTGCGCGACCAGCGCGGGCAGACTGCGCGACTTCGCGTCCGTGACCGCGGCCAGCACGCTCGCGCCGGGCTTCACCGCGTGCGCCTCGTTCAGCACGGCGAAGGCCGGCATCGCCTCGATCCGCGCGCGCTCGCCGGCCTCATTCTCGCTCACGCGCGTCCACGGTTGCAGCCAGCCCTCGCGGCTCAGGGCGAACTTCACGGGCTTCGTCATCTCCACCGGCGACGTGCGGTCGAGGTAAACCGGCAGCATGTCGCCCACTGGCGTGCGCTCGAAGCGGCCCTCGCGGAACGAGTCCGATCCGCCGAGCATCAGGAACCCGCCGCCGCGTTCAGACACGAATTTCTGCACCAGCGTCATCTGGTCGCGCGTGAAGAATGACGATTCGATGTCGCCGAAGATGATCGCGTGATAGGCGTACAGCTCCTCGGCGGTCTTCGGAAAACCGCCCTTCAGCTCCAGTTCATCGCGCGTGTTCAACCGCGACAACACCGGCTGGTCGTAACGCTCCGTGTCCTCGTTGGTCTGCCCGAATCCGCGGAACAGCGGGTTCACCGTCTCACCGCGACGGGCCATGAACTCGAACTTCGGCTCCCGCTTTGCGATGCGGATCAACCCCACGAGATTCAACTGGTCGTCCTCCGCCAGCGCGCGATTGAGGAACTTGTATTCCCACGTCGGCCGCCCCGCGACGAACAGGATCCGGTACGGCCCGCGTCCGCGATCGACCACCACCGTCCGCGCGTTGTTCGCCAGCGTGGCCTCGTGCGACGCGGCGGCGTTCGTTGCCGCGCCCGGTTCCGTGCCGGGCAGCACGCGCACCGTGTAAAACAACGTGCCGCGGTCCTTCGGCTTCACCCGGAACCGGAAACCCGCCACCGCGTTCGCGCCGTCGGCCCGTTGGTTCAACTCGTCCAGCTTGCGCCCCGAGCCATCGAGCAACTGCGCCACGATCTCCGTGCCCGAATAACCGCTCGCACTCACGTCCGCCTGCATCGTCACCGGTGCGTCCTCAAACGCCGTCTCATTCACCGCCAGCTTGCGCAGCGAGACATCGTCCGGCGCGGAATCCTCGCCCACCATCACTGGATAAACCGGCGGCAGCCCGGCGGCATCCATTGACAAATCCGCGTCCGTGGCGTTGCCGTCCGTGAACAGGAGAACGCCCGCCAGCGGCTGCCCGCGAAAGCGCTCCGCCGCCCGCCGCAGCGAGGAATGAATGGCCGAGGCGCCGCCGTTGAAATCCAGATCCTCGAAGCCCTCGACGTTCTGCAACCGCGAGTCGAACATCGCGCGGCGCACCTGGAAATGATCCGCCAGCGCCTGCTGCCACGGCGAGGTTTCGGTCAGTTCCTTCTTCAACCCCTCGCCACGCGACTCCTTCGCGCCGCGATCCCGGATGCGCAGCCCCTGGCTGTTGTCCGCGAGAACGAGGAAATCATTGGCCCCCTTGCGCGCCCGCGGCCGGCTCCACAGCGGTTCCAGCAGGCAGAGCAGCAGCGCGGCGATGCCGACGAGCTTCAGCGCCGCGCACACCGTCTTCACTGGGCGCGCCACCGGGCTGCGCAGGTAGCCCGCGACCACCAGCGCCGCCACCACCGCGCCCGCCACGAGCAGCGGCCACGTCCACGCGGCGTTGGAGAAGGAAATCGAGACGGCGATCACGCGGGGTTACTTGCTGTTGCCAAGTGTCTCGTAATAGCGGCGGACCAGTTCGCCGTACTTGCCGGGAACGGGATCGCGGTCAATGGGCGCGAGCGAGTCCTTCGAGTCGCGGCGGCTGAGGTCGTCGGCCACCTGGTCGCGAACTTCGAGCAACGGCGTCAGCACCTGCTTCTTCACGTAGTCCCACTCGGGAATCTTGTTGTGCCGGCGGTACTCCTGGCGCAACGCCCGCGCGCGGTCACGCACCTCGGCCACGCGGTTGCGCAACTCGGGCCGCTCCAGCATTTCTTCCACGTTGCTCAGGCGCTGGTTCCAGTCCGCCCAGTTATCCATCCACGGGCCGCCGCCGCCCTCGCCACGACCGGCCTGACGGCGTCCGTCGTTCTGGCGCGGGTCGTTTTCACCACGCTGGTTGAACGCCTCCGCCAACTGCTCGCCGCGGCCGCGACCACCGGCTTGTTGGCCCGATTGCTGGCCGGGCTGCTGGCCTTGCTGTTGTCCCGGTTGCTGGCCGGGCGTGCCGGCCTGCTGCCCCTGGCCCGGCTGTTGTCCGGGTTGCTGACCCGGCTGCTGACCCTGTTGATTCGCCTGTTGATTCGCCTGCGGGTTGCCTTGTTGCTGGTTTCCGGTCTGCTGGCCATCCTGCTGTCCCGTTTGCCCCGATTGGTTCTGGTTCCCTTGCTGCGGTTGGCCTTCGCCGGCCTGGCCGCCCTGCCGCTGCGAATTTGCCGCCACGCCCTCGCGCGGTTCGCCGGGGCGCCCCGCGCCCGCCGGGCTGGAATTCGTGGCTCTCTCCATCGACGCGGTTGCGTTCGTCCCGCCGGCGGAGACCAGCGCCGCCACGTTCGTGGATGCCGCGTTCGTCCCGCCCGCGGCGGCAACGGCGCGTTCGAGCGCATTGCTTCCACCCGCCGCGAGATTCGTGTTCCCACTGCCCTGCCCCGCGCGCGCCGTCAGATTGGTCGCGCCGTTGGTCTGCGCGGCCCGCGCAACATCGCGCTGCAACTGCTGGGTGAGGGCGTCAAGCTCCCGCCTCGCGCGGCGCAACGACTCCGTCTCGTCGCCCAGCACGCTCTCGGCGGCCCGCTCGACATCCGAGCGCAACGACTCGATGCCCGCGCGGGCCCGTTCCTCGAACGGCACGGCCTCCTTCAGGAAATTCCGATCGGTCAATTCGCGCGCGGCGGTGAGCGCCTGGTCGAGCTGGCCCTGGCTGTTGCGACGGATGGAATCGTAAAGCTGCTTCGATAGGGCCGGCTCCGCAGCCTCGGCCTGCTCGGTGACGCGCTTCATGTCGTTGAGCAGATTCGTCACGGCCTGCTTCTGCTGGTCGAGCCGTTTGGCCAGTTCGCCGACCTCGCCGCGATCGGTGAGTGTCTTGGGTTTCTCCGTTTGGGCGTCCATCTTCTCGCGGATGTCGCGCTGATTCTCGGCAAGCTGCCGCGCCTCGTCGCGCATCTCGCGCATCTCGCTGGCAAACTGCCCCGAGCTGTTCTTCCGCGCCTCGTCGCGCATCTGCTCAAGCTGCCGCTCCGCGCGCGTGCCGGCGGCCAGCGCCTGCTGCACCGCGCTCTGCTCGATGGACTCGGACGCGCGCTGCGCCTCCTGCCGCGCCTGCTCAAGCTGCTGGCGGGACTCGGCGCTCTGGTTCTGCGACTGCTCCATCTTCTGCCTCATCTCGTCCATGTCCGCCAGCATGTCGCGCTGCTCGTCGCGAAGGCGTTTCAACTCGCGGCGCAACTCCTCGCGCTCCGGCTCGCTCTTCGCCTCCTGCAACGCGGTTTGAAGCTCCTTCAACTTCTCGTTGATGTCCTGCTGCCGCTGCGCGAGGTCCTTGAGGCGGGTGAGAAACTCCGCCTGCTCCTTCTGCTGCTCGGTCTGCGGCGGCGCCATGGCCTCGCGTTCCTGCTCGTAACGGTCCTGCTGCTTCTTGGTGTCGAGCTGGTCGAGCTGCGCCTGGCGCTGCTGTTGTTGCTGGCTCTGGCTGCGGCTCTGACTGCGCTGCTGCTGCGCGACCTGGAACTCACGCGCCTGGAGCTTGAGCAGCGCCTGGTACGCCGCCTGTTCCGCGGCGAGGGCGCGCGGCAACGGCGCCGCCGAGTTCGTCGCGTCGTTCAACCGGTCGAGCGCGGCCTGCATCTGCTTCTGCGCAAGGTGCAGCGCGTCGATTTGTCTCGAATCACTGAGCTTCTCCTCCATCGCGTCCGCCTGCTCCAACGCCTGCTGCTGCGCGTCGCGGACCACCGTCTCGTCTTCGGGATACTTCGCGGAAACGTTTGTGCCGGTCTCCTGCCGCTGGAGTTTCCACGTCGCGTTGATGATCTGCTTCTGCAACTCGGCCAGCTTCGCGCCGGGGCTTTGGTTCTGCTGGCCTTGCTGTTGTTGCTGCTGCTGCTGGCTCTGCTCGTTCTGGCTCTCGCCCTCGCGGAAGATTTCCTCAAACGGACGCACCTCGGCGAAGAACATGTCGCCCGAGGTCCGGCGCACCGTCCCGTCCGGCGCGACGTCGTCCGCCCAGACAAAATACGAAAGAAGCTGATCCGGCTGCGCGCGCAACTCCTCGAGCTTGAGCTGGAAGGTGAAATTCGTCTTCACGCGCGCGGGCGCGGACTCGCCCAGCACGATCGTCTTCTCGTCCTCGCCACCGAGTGACCAGGTGATGCCGTAGGCCTTCAGCCCGTAATCATCCTGCGCCTCGCCCTGGAACTGCACCTCCTGCAACGCGGACACGCGCTGGTCGCCGCGCGGCGAAACGAGCTTCACGCGCGGGCGCTGGTTGGTCAGCGCGTCGAACACGAACTGCGTGACCAGCTTGTTCGAGCGCCCGTCGGCATCGACGAGCTGCAAGCTGTAGGTCTGGCTCGACTGGAGCGGGAAGCCCGCCAAGCGCGCCTGCGCCGAATTCGTCGCGACCTCGAGCGGCAACACGGAGTTGTCCCTGCCGACCAGCCGGGCGGAGGCGACCGGCTTGTTCAACTGCAACGTGAAGTCCACCCGCGAGCCTTCCACGGCGCTGACACGGCGCGTGTCCTCGATGCGCTTGGTGCCGAGCTGGGTGTAAGCCGGGAACGCGATCTGCGCGTCGGCGCGCTCAAGGCGCGGATGCTCGAAGACCTTCACCTGGAAATCGCGCGTCTGCTTCGCGCCGTGCTCGACGCGGTAGGTGAGCGGGCCGTTGACCTCGGGCACGCTCGCGCCGAAAACGGGATCATCGAGGTTCCTGGCCAGCGGAATGCGCGGGCCGGAAAGCCCGTTCGTCATCACCACCAGCGTGGCCTCGGCGGGCAGCCGGCCCTCGAATTTCGCCAGCACCACCAGCGCGCTGCCGCGCTCGATGGTCGCGTCGCCCGGCGTGACGGTCACGGAATCCCGCACGAACAACGGCGCGGCCGGACGGTCGTGCGCGCGCGGGGCCTGGAACACCACGAGCACGAACACCAGCAGCAACGCGAGGTGGCAGCCACGCACGAACCTCATCTGGCGCGGCGAAACCACGGCCAGGTTCTGCTGCCGGCGCACCTCCGCCAGCGCGTCGAGCAGGACGCGCTGCTGCAAATATCCCAGCCGCCCCGTGACCGGGTCGGCCTGTTGCTCGATGGCGGTGATGAGCAGGCGGTGAAGTTCGGGATGATGGCGTTCGATCTCGCGGGCAATGCGCTGGAAGTCCGGCGGCGTTTCGAGAATCCGGCTGGCCACCACCGCCGCGGCAATGACCACCCCAAACGCCGCCGCCAGATACACGCCGAGCGACACGAACGTGGTGACGCGGTTCAGAAGAAGCAGCGCTCCCAGCACGCACGCGCCGGCGGCCCACACGAAGGCGAGGTTGCGCAGAACCCGCCAGCGGCGCTGCTGTGCAGCCAGCGGTTCGAGTTCCCGTCTCAGCAAATGCTCGGTCATGGTGTTGCCTCGGTTGACGCGACGGGGGCTTTCGACGCCCGCGCGGCGATCCATGTTTCGGCCATCAATACCAGCAATGTGGCGGCAATCAACCATCGCCACAGCTTTTGTCGCGCCTCCAGTTCGGCCCCCTGCGTGCTGGCGGTGCGCGTCGTCCCCTTCCCAGCGGTCATCGCGGCGGAATTCAGCGGCACACCGAGACGGCGCAATTCGTCCACCTCCATCGGCGCGGTGCGGCTTTCCTCGGGCGCAAGATTCACCGCGAATTCCAGCGGCGGCTCCGCGAGGACCGCGTGAACGCCCGGCGTCTCGGGAACGAAGCGCGATTCGTTCGCCGCCAGCGCGCGCGTGGTTCCGTCCGGCAATCGCAGGTTGATCGGCCGCGCGGTCACGGCGGAAAGATCGACAGTGTCGCCCACGGCGTAAGACGGTGCCTGCGGCCTTGAGGCCCCGGAGAGTTCGAGCATCGAGTAAAGCAGCGGAACGAACTTCGACGAGAGTGCGAGCTGGCTTTCGCCGGGCTGCCAGCCCGAGGCGAGCACGAAGACGCTGCCCCGCCCGACGTTGAACTGCACCAGCGCCGGATCACGATTGTCGAACCGCGCGATGACGCGGGCCGAGGGCACGGCGTCGAACGCGAGCCGGCGATGCTTCCAGAAATGGATCTTCGTGAAGTCGCTGAAACGCGCGTCGGCAAACGGCACCAGCAACGGATGCGTGAAGTCGATTTCCGCCAGCATCACGTAATCGGAACTCGCGGCACTCGCCCCCTCCGCGACCGTGATGCGCTGGCCGGTCAGGCTGGAAAGAAAGTCTGCCGCGGCCGGCGTCGTCACCGGCACGAGCGCGGAACGCCCGGCGCGAACGGCGTCGCCGACCTCGTTCGCGCGCGCTTCAGCCAGCGGGCCGTCGATGACAATCAGGCCGGCGCGCAAGTTGGTCGTGATCGGGACCGCAGCATTCCACTGCGTGACGACAATGCTTTGCCGCGCCGTTTCCGGGAAGGCGCGCTGGAGATAAAACAACTGCGCCTGCGGATCGGTCGGGGCGGCGGCGCCGAGGTAAAGAATCTCGATCTCCTCGCGGCGCGGCGGGACGGCATAGGCGCTGTTATCGAAGTCGGACTCGTCGCCGGCGAGAACGGCGCGGCTGGAGGAAGTGGGTTTCGGGAGTTCGATGGTGCGACTCTGGCCGGGCGGCACGTACACGGTCGCGGTGTTCGTGCCGTTCTGCCAGCGGACCTGGAACTGCTCGCGCTTCGCGTCGCTGGTGTTGCTGACGCGCAGCTTCACCGTGGTGGCATCGCCGAGGGCATTGGGCGATTCCGGCACGATCTGCAAGCCGGCGTTGGCACCGGGCCGGGCCTTGATCGTGTGGACGGTCACGCGCGTGTTCCTGGGCCAGGCGAACCCTTGCAGCCCATCCAGCCGCGCGCCGTCCTGAAGGTCCGAGACCACGATGATCTCGCGTGGCCCGGTTGCGGCGCGGTCCTGGTCCAACGCCTCGCTGGCCGCGAGCAGCGCGGCCCCGAGATGCGTGGCGGACCAACCCGGCTCGACGGACTTGAGCCGCTGCGCCGCGAGCGCGGCGCGGTCGGCGGCCCCGGCCCATTCGGCAAACGAAACGAGCGTCCGCACCTGCCGATCGAAGGTCAGGACGGCAAGCTGGTCCGTCGCGGCGAACTGCCGCGCCACGTCGCCGGCCTTCGCGAGGGCGTCGGCCCACACGCCGTCGCGCCTCATGCTCGCGCTGGTGTCGAGCAACAGCACCGCGCGCCGCGCCTCGCGGTTCACAGCGGCGACCGGCTGCCGGAAAAAGGGCCGCGCAAACGCCAGCGCCAGCAGCGCGATGATCGCGCAGCGCAGCAGCAGCAGGAGAATGTTCTCCAGCCGGCTCCGGCGCGTGACGCGCGGCGGCGTGGGCGCGAGAAACATCAGCGAGCTGAACACCTGTTTCTCGCGCGAGGTGCGTCGGATGAGGTGAAAAATCACCGGCAGCGCGATGGCCGTCGCGCCGAGCAGAAAGAGCGGGGCGAGGAAGGTCATGCGGCGAAATGACGAATGACGAATGACGAATGACGAAATGAACGGGGTGGTTTCATTTCCGTTTCACGAACTTGCCGCGCTGCATCCGTGCCCGCAGGAAATCGAACAACGCCAGTTCGAGCGGCGAATCGGTGGCGAGCCGGCGGCAGGTGACGCCAAGTTTCCGGCAACTGGCCTCGACCCCCGCCATGTGCGCGTTAAAGCGGCGGAGGTATTCCTTCCGGGCCAGAATCGGGTCGATGTAAATCTCGCGGTCCGTCTCCGCGTCACGGAACAGCACGGCCTTGTCGAACTCGAAGCGGATCTCGGCGGGGTCGAGCACGTGGAAGAGCAGCACCTCGTGGCGGCGGTAGCGGAAGTGGTGAAGCGCCTTGAT
>CAYQWK010000208.1:0-10174 GCA_964420805.1 uncultured Bifidobacteriaceae bacterium
GCCTTGGATCGATCCATACAACAACGCTCAACTTTGACTCACGCTTCCATCGAAGTGTCTTGGCTACATTGATTTTATGAAGAAGATGGTGACCTCCGCGGGTTTGCTGGCATTGGGTGCTGTTGCCTTGCATGGCCTCGATCCTGAGATGACACGTGCCAAAACGGGCAGGCCCTTCACCGTGGCGGCGACGGTGCGCGGATTCTATGATGACAACCCCACCACTTCGCCGGATAAGTTCCCAGTCGGCACAGGAGTGAACGGGCATCCCGAGGACAGTTTCGGCTTGGAAGTCAGCCCGTCGGTTCATTTGAACCTTCCGCTCGAACAGACTTTCCTCCGGGTTGGATACGTTTATTCGCTTCGCTATTACGAGGATCGTGACCCCGATAACTTTGACCAATCACACGAGTTCAACGCGCTGCTCAGTCATGCCTTTAGCCCTCGGCACAATGTGTCGGTGAACGAGAATTTCAGCATGTCCAAGGAGCCTACGGTAACTGACCGCTTTGGCATCATCACCGCTCCCACCCGTTCGGAAGGCGACACCATTCGCAATCGCGCTTCCGTTGACTATGCCCTGACACTCACAGAACTCCTCAGCCTCGGGCTTGGATATGGCAACAGTTGGTATGACTATGACCAGGGGGGGCGCGGCAGCCGTTCAGCACTTCTGGATCGCTTGGAACACACCATTCGCGTCGATGGGCGCTATCAGGTTGATCCCAGCATGTTTGGAGTTCTCGGCTACAACTTCGGCGTGAACAACTTCATTGCCGACCAGTTTATTTACACCACACCCATGACTACGCCGTCCGGAAAGATCGTCAACCCGGACAGCAGCATCCGTGACAACATCTCGCACTACGGGTATGTAGGCGCGGAAAAAGACTTCAACAACAAGCTGCGCGCCTCACTCCGGGTAGGCGTGCAGTATTCTGAATACGTCCACACAGACGAGAGCGCCGTGAATCCCTACGTCGACGGTTCGTTGTCCTACGTTTATCTGCCCGAGTGTTCGCTTGAGTTGGGCATCCGGCACGCGCGCAACGCGACTGATGTGGCAACAGCCTCCGCGAACGGAACTCCCACGTTGGACCAAGAAACGACCGCCGGCTACTTGCAGTTGAGCCATCGGATCACTCCGGATCTGACGGGGTCGATCTTCTTTCAGGTGCAAAGCTCTTCGTTCAACGCCGGCGGCGTGGATGGCGAGGATGAAATGTTCTACATGGTCGGCGAGAACATCCAGTACCGCGTCGCCCAGCACTGGTCGGTCGAACTCGGCCACAATTACGACCTCCTCTGCTCTGACTTGAAACGCAGTTCCGGCGGGCGGAACTACGAGGCCCGGAGCTACGACCGCAACCGCGTCTACATCGGCGTTCGCGCGTCCTACTGATCTGACCTCGAGCTTTTATTGAACGTATTCTTCGGAGGCTGGACTAAACAGTTCAGCCTCCTTTTTTGATTTTATGGAACAGACCAGAACCGACGAAAAGCCGTTTGCGCCAAACCCGGAAACGAAGCTGCACTTCCTTGATTACTGGCGCATCATCCGCATTCGCAAGACGGTGATTCTCGCCGTGTTCCTGCTGGTGTCACTCACCACCACCATTGTCACATTCATTCTTCCCGAGTCGTTCTCAAGTTTCGTCCGCATCTCAATCATGCGCGAGGCCAGCGACGTGGAGGGCCTTCGTGACCGCGGCTATGGAGGTTTCGGGTATGATCCATACGCTCTTCAAACTGAGTTCCAACGCATCCAATCGCGCCCCGTACTCGAAAAGGTCGTGGACCGACTCAACCTTCAGGAGGAATGGGCTCGAAAGTTCAAGGCACCATCTGCGCTCCCCAAGGATGTCGCCTTTCGCCGCCTCAAAGGCCAGATCAGCGTGCAGCAGTCGCATAGTTCCACGTTGGTAGAGATTCACGCCTTCAGTGACAACAAAGACGAGGCCGCCAAACTGGCCAACGCCGTGGCTGAAACTTACGCCCAACACCGCACGGAAACCTCCCGCACGGTCACAGAGGGCGGCCTCGTTGAACTGCGCAAAGACCTCGTAAAGCGCGACACCGCTGTCAGCAACCAAATGCAGCGGGTGAACCACCTGCGCCAGACGCTTGGAATTTCGGACACCGAAGCGGCTGGTGAAGCCCCGACTCCCAGTCTCGACCAGGAAACCCTGCGCAAATACGACAATATGAAGGTTGAAGCGGAGCGGACGGTCGCTCAAGCGACAAACCTCTTCGCGAATCTCAAGGCACTGTCCCGCGAGGAACTCAAGAAAGCCGCCCCAGTGGCCGTTCCGGATCCCGAACTGAACGACCTAATCTCCAAGGAGAATGCTGCTGATCAGACATTGGCCCGTCTCAGCGCCACCTACGGACCTGAATACTCCGAAGTGAAGTCCATTAACGAAACTCTCAAAACTGTCCGCCGCCAGGTGGACGCGCGCCTGGAAGGTTTGCTCACCGGCGTACGCCTCAAGGTGGATTCCGCCCGCTCGGACCTCGAGACATTCCAACGCATCCTCGACAACGCCCGCACCAAAGACGCCGTGAACTACGCCAACACGCGCCCCTACTACGAAGCCAAGGAGCAATTGCGCCAGATGAAGTTCAATCGCGACCGCCTCTTCCAGAAGATTGAAGAGCAGGAACTGGAAATGCGCCTCCCGACCAAGCGCTCGGTCGAAGTCATCGAACCAGCCGTACCCATCGACAAGGCCGTCCGCCCCAACAAGACGCTCAACATCGCTCTCGGTGTTGTCGTTGGCCTCATTATTGGCATTGGCCTCGCCTTCTTCATCGAATACCTCGACACCAGTGTGAAGACCATTGACGACGTCGAGCGCTCCCTCCAGGCGCCCGTCCTCGGTGTCATTCCGCAGAACGTCGGTTTGCTTATTGATGAAGGCCCTGAAAGTCCCCACGGCGAGGCCTACCGCGTTCTGCGCACAAATGTACTCTTTAGCCGGAAAGACCCAAAGCTTAACACCCTCACCGTCGTCAGCGGTGGTGCCGGCGAAGGCAAGTCCACCACCATCTTCAACCTTGCCACGGTCTTCGCCCAGAACGGCCAGCGCGTCCTTGTGGTGGACTCCGACCTGCGCCGCCCGAGCCTGCACAAGTTTCTGAAGGTTTCGAATTCCGTCGGGCTGACCGACTTCCTCATGAAGCGGAACACACTCGAGGAAGTAATTCAGACCTCAACCCTCCCTTCGTTGGACTTTCTGCCCAGCGGCAAGCTTCCCAGCAGTTCACTGGGCATCCTCAGTTCTGTCCAGATGAAGGAACTTATCCGCGATGTAAAGCGCCGCTACGACTTTGTCTTCTTCGACTCGCCTCCGATCATGGGTGTCAGCGACGCCTCCATTCTCGCCAGCGAAGTGGACATGGTGCTACAGGTCATCCAATACCGCCGCTACCCGCAGCCGATGACCATTCGCGCCAAGCAGATGATTGAAAAGGTCGGCGGCAATCTCCTCGGCATCGTACTCAACAACATCAACATGTCGCAGGACGAGAACTACTACTACTACAGTGGCTACTACTACGATTACTACACCAAGGGAGAATACGCCTCGGCTGAGAAACAGGCGGCCCCTCCCGCGGCCGCTGGCGGCCCGGCCCCGAAGGTCGAGATCAAATCCAAATTCTAAGTTGTGCCCCCTTTGTCACGCTGTTAAGCAATCCGCCGCCATGAATTTGAAGGGTCTCATCACAGGCCTCGTCGTCCTAACCACCGCGCTTTTTTGGGCCGGTTGTGAAACGACGGGACCGGAAAAACACGTCATTTGCACCTCGGATGAAATCCGCCCGGGTGACAGCCTCTCCATCAGCTTTCTGGACATCCCGGAGCAGGTATCCGACAAGGAGTTTCAGGTTCGCGGCGATGGTACCATCAACATGCCGCTCATCGGTTCGGTGAAGGTGCTCGGCAAGAAGTTCGGCGACCTAGAGCGCGAATTGCAGGGAATGTACGTGCCGAAATACTACACCCGCCTGACCGTCGTCATTAAACCCCGCGAGCGGTTCTACTCCGTTGGTGGAGAAGTCAAAGCCCCTGGGCGTCAGGTGTACATCGGAGAAACCACCATCCTTCGAGCCATCGTCACCGCTGGCGACTTCAACGAGTTCGCCAACAAACGTAAGGTTCAGATCATCCGCGCCAACGGCGAGCAGGAAATCGTGGACTGTAAGAAAGCCCGCGAAAACCCTAAGAAATTCGACCGCCCCATCTGCCCCGGTGACGCGATCTTCGTCCCGCGGAGCCTGTGATCCAACTTCACATCCTTTCCGGCAAACTGGCGGGCACCGACATCGTGGTCCGCCAGTTTCCGTTTCAGATTGGACGATCCGCCGCCGGCCTGCTGCTGGACGACGACGGCGTGTGGGACTCGCACCTCGAAATCGACTTCGAGCGCGGCACCGGTTTTACCTTCACCTCTCCTGACAAAGCTTCCGTCTTCGTGAACGGTGAACCCGCCGCATCGGGTCGGCTCGCCAACGGCGACCTCATCCAGGTCGGCGGCGTGCAAATCCGCTTCTGGCTCGCGCGTGCCATCCAGCACAGCCTGCGGCTGCGCGAGACGTTCATCTGGACTGCCCTCATCGCACTCTTTGCGGCGCAAGTCGGCCTGTTCTACTGGCTCCTACGCTGACACCTCAGGCCTTTTTCAGCCGCGGCCCCTTGGGCGTGTCCTCGATCACCCAGCCCTTCGCCTTCAATTCATCCCGGATCGCGTCCGAGCGTTTGAAGTCCTTTGCCTTTCGGGCTGCCTGCCGCTCTTCCAGCAACGCCTGCAACTCGGGCGGCGCAGCGGCTTCCGGTGCGGCACCGAGCCCAAACACCGCGTCCAGCCGGTCCCACGCCGCCACCGCGGCCGCGGCCTGGTCCGCCGTCAATGCGTTCCCCGCCAGGGCCTTGTTGTTCTCGCGTACCCAATCGAATACCACCGCCCACGCGGCGGACACATTCAGGTCATTGTCCATCGCCTCCGTGAAAGCCGCCACGGGCGCCGCCTCCGGCGCAACACCAGTCCAGCCGCCGGACCTCTCCCGCAACTTCGCCACGCACTCGTCAATCCGCGCCAGCGACGACCGCGCACCCTCCAGCCCAGCGATCGTGAAATTGAACGTCTCCCGGTAATAAGCCGTGAGCAGCAGATAACGCACTTCCCGGCCCGTGAACCCCTTCGCCAGCAGATCGCGCAGCGTGAAGAAATTCCCCAGCGACTTGCTCATCTTTTTCCCCTCCACCAGCAAATGCGCGCCGTGCAGCCAGTATTTCACGAACCGCTGCCCCGCCGGCTGCACGCCCGCCCCCTCGCTCTGCGCGATCTCGTCCTCGTGATGAGGGAAGGCCAGATCCTCGCCGCCCAAATGTAAGTCGAAGCTCGGCCCGAGCAGCTTCATGCTCATGGCTGAACACTCGATGTGCCAGCCGGGCCGGCCTTCGCCCCAAGGACTGGGCCAGAATACCGCGCCGTCCTCCGGCACCCGCGCCTTCCACAACGCGAAATCCGCCACCGCTTCCTTGTCGTACTCATCGGAACTGACCCGCTCACCAACGCGCATCGCCTCGAAGTTCAAATTCACCAACTGCCCGTACCGGCAGCCACAACCGCGGTACTTTTCGATGCTGAAATAAACCGACCCGTCTGGCGCGCGGTAGGCGATCCCCCGTTCGATCAACCGTCCAATCAACTCGATGATCTCGCGGATGAAATGCGTCGCGTGCGGCAACTCGTGCGGCCGCAGACAGCGCAACTCATCCAGATCCTTCAGGAACTCGCGCTCGTAGAAGCCCGTATATTCCGGCAGTGCCTTCCCCGTCTCGCGCACCCGCCGGATGATCTTGTCCTCCACGTCCGTGATGTTCATCACATGCCGCACGGCATGGCCACGGAACTCAAGATAGCGCCGCACGAGGTCGCAGAACACAAACGTGCGGAAATTCCCGATGTGCCCATAATCGTAAACCGTCGGCCCGCAGCAATACATGCCCACAGATTTGCCCGCCGGATCGAGCGGCGAAAACTCCTGCACGGAACGCGAAAGGGTGTTGAATAGTTTCAGTGCCATGTTGAAAAGCGCGCGAAAGCTAACTGCGTCTCGCATCCCGAAAAAGCCGAAAGTCTGAACCCTCCGCTTTCAACTCTTGGAAAAACATTCGCGTCGATGAACCTCCACCACCGGACTTTCGGCGATTTGGATGACGAGGGTTCGTCAGATCGTCGTCTGAAATTCGCCTTGGCACCCCGCTCTGTATGCGCACAGTCAACTGCCATGAATCCCGAGCAAACCTCGCAAAATGGCAATGTGGCTCAATCGGCTCGTCGCCAGGCGTTCCCAAGTGTCGTTTTGGCTGCGGCATTGGTCGCCTTCTCCGTCCTGGTCACCGAGCTTTCCTCACAGCAGGCCCAAGCCGCATGGGGCGCGCCGTCGATCACGTCCACTGACCCAGCCGAGCTGACGACGAGTTCCCTCTCGAATGCCCCCGGCGGGTACCTGCTCCTTCGGATTCGCGGTGCGAACCTGCTCACATACGACTACTACTCCACCACGAAGTACTTTGTGAATGGTGTTCAGTATGCCGTCCAGGGAGGCTACGAGTTCTACACTAACCACAATCAGACGGCCCTCGGTTTTGTGAATTCCAGCGCGGCCACTCGGGCGCTCTTCGCGAGCCCCGGCACATTGAACCTCCGCATCGAGACCATTTACGCCAACTGGAACGATGAGCACACTCTCATCACATCCTACACGGAGTTCTCCTCCGCTGAGTTTAAGGTTCCAATCCGGTTGCCGGGGGGATCCATTGCCCGCCGCTCCGTCCGACCTGCGCACGAGCGTCTATCCCCACCTTCCGACCAAGGTCCGGCTCGATTGGAAGGATAACACGACGAACGAGTCCGGGTTCGAGATTGAGCGGATGATCACCGTTGGCGATACAACCACGGACGCGGCTGCGTCCCATGCAAAAGCTTCCGAGGGCGATGGCGTATTCCAGCCTTACGCCTCGGTCGGCAAGGGCATCACCTCGTTCATCGACAAGAAGGCGTATCCAGGCTCGAAGGTCGAATACCGTGTGCGGGCAAAGGTTGGTGCGACCAATTCCAGCGCTTCGCCGGTCGCGACGGCGATCACTCCGCCGCCGAAGGCGTGCCGCCGGCCATCGTTTGACCTGTGGAGCGGTGGTGTCCGATTCGCGGACCCGAAAGGCGAGAACAGATACCTGCTCGTCCTCAAGGCTCGGGGCAATCGTCTTAGCGGCTGGGTATATCGGGAGACAATCGACGATTGGGAGGAAGATGAGCCGCAGTTGGGTTTGTGCGGATGGTTCAATGGCCTCACGCCGCCATCATCCAACCTTCTCGTGGGGACGATAGTGTTCACCAATGACGCTCCAATCGCCGCGGACGATTTGCACCCGGCGTATCAGTTGAACACTCCCTACACAATGCGGCTCCAACTCGCCACCGAGGGGCGATTTGCCTACCAGGAGATTGCCGACGGCTCGATCGAGCCGGCCGGCGCCTCACTGTTCGCGGAACCACTGAGCGGAAGCCCCGCCCGTGCGAAAGCCTCCAAGTTCCTTTATTATCCGCAGCCATGGGCACTGGCCGAAATCTGTCTCAAGGGTAGTGCCCTCCCAAGGCAGCCCGCCCCAAACGATACCGTTGCCTTTAGTATCGCGCTTCAGAACGGCGGCTCTTGTGGCATCGGCAACGGACGGCTCGCACTCCGGCTTGCGGCACGAGGGGGAACAATCGCCACCGTTACGCCAGGTCGAGGGGCAATCATGTCCGTGACCGACTCTGCCGCGCTCATCTCCCTGCCGACTCTCGGTCCGACGGGGACGAACGCCACACTGCGGGATGCTATCCTCATCGCGGTCTTCGCGACCGCTCCCTCCGGAGGCACCGTGGAACTCGACGCCGAGGTCTACGACATCGCAAGTCTGAATGAGCGCCGCGCGCTTCTCCCGGTCGGGATCGTTGTTCCGGCGCTGCGGACATTTGCAGTCACCGTGAAGTGAGGTGGTTGGGCACGGGACGCGGGCCTTCTCGCATCGCGACCACCATCGACTCCTGCGGATTCTCGATGCGCGACTCTCTCAAGGTGGCAATTCGTAGATTACCTGTCCCGCGCACCATCCGTCCGGGAATATCCGTTGGCATTTGCGCCTCTTATTCTTAAATATCGCGCACACTTTCGGATGCGACAGTTCACGACCATTGCCACGAACACGTTCATGGAGTTGGTGCGGCAGCCCGTATTTCTGCTGCTCACCACCGCGTCCGCGTCCTTCTCCGTTTTTCTCGCCAGCGTGCCTTACTTCGGTTTCGGCGATGACCCGATCCTTGTGAAGCAGTCCGTGCTCGCCGTCATGATGCTCTCCGGTCTGCTCGGCGCCGTCCTGAGCGCCAGCAACACACTGGCCCGCGAAATTCGCACCGGCACCGCCCTCTCCGTGCTCGCGAAGCCGGTCGGGCGCGCGCCGTTCCTCCTCGCGAAATACACCGGGCTGGCCGCCGCCCTCGCCGTGCTGAACTACGTGAACACCATCGCCGCGCTGCTCGCCAGCCGCATGGCCTTCGATGCCTATGGCGGGGCTGACCTGCGCGCGCTGGCCATCGTGTTCGGCTGTTTGCTCATCGCCTACCTCGCGGGCGGGTTCTCGAATTTCTTCCTGCACCGGCCTTTTGTCTCAGATGCGCTCTTCGCGGTGGTGGTGATGATCACGATCGCTTTCGCCATCGTGGCCGCGCTGCCCAAATTCAACACCCCGGACGCCACCGGCGGAAACATCGACTGGCGGCTCATCCCGGTTTCAACGCTTGTTTTGTTCGCACTGTGGATTCTCGCGGGTCTGGCCCTCGCCTGCTCGACGCGCCTGGAGATGATCTCCACGCTCGCCATCTGCTCGGGTTTCTTCCTGCTCGGCCTGATGTCCGACTACGTTTTCGGCACCCGCGCCAAGGACGGCTCGTGGTGGGCCAATGCCGCTTATGCCGCCATTCCGAACTGGCAGTTGTTCTGGCTTGGCGACGCGTTGGCCGGCGCGAAATCCGTGGCTTGGGCGCGCTACCTCGGCGCCTCGTTCGCCTACACCGCGGCCTACGTCGGCGCGACGTTGTGCGCGGCGTTGTGGTTGTTTGAAGACCGGGAATTGAGTTGAGCCACGAATGAACACGAAGAAACGCCGATGGAAAGCGCGCGCCGGGACCGGCACGAAGATGAATTCGCGCCCATTAGCGTCCATTCGCGGTTAGAAAACATGGAACAGAATCGCACCAAACTGACGATCGTTAACCTGCTTGCGCTACTCCTCGCGGCGGCCGGCGGACTGGCGGTGGCCCGCGCATCGCAAGCCTTCTCCGCGCATGTGGCGCTGGCCTTCTTTGCGCTGGGCTTTCTCGTGACGGCGGTGTGCTGGTTTCACATGCGCCTCGTGGAACGCGAGCGCCTGGAGAAACTTGAATTCGACGAACTCACCAAATCACCGAACGCCTCCGCGCTCTTCAACAAGAGCGACGCCGGAACGCTTCCGGCCCAGCGTGCCCGTCGGCAATTCGAGAAATATTTCATCCCTGGGTTCCTCATCGCGCTGATGCTGGGGCAAGGCGCCGGGGTGTTCTTCCTCTGGCGCTGGCTGGCGGGAATCGAAGTCATCCCGCTCAAGCAACCGCTGATGGCGCTGGTCATATTCGCCATGTTCGCGCTCGTGCTGTTCCTGCTCGGCCGCTACAGCGCGGCTCTGGCGCGGATTGAGGCGCAACGCCTGCTCCAGCCTGTCGCTTCGTTCGTCCTTGGGGGCGCGTATCTTTGCGCCACCGTTTCCCTCGCGCTGGTGCTGGTCTATTTCGAGTTCCCGCTTGTGGACCTCTGGACCGCGCGCGTGCTGCTCATGCTGCTCGGCCTGCTGGCCGTTGAAAACGCCCTTACGCTGCTGCTCGAAATCTACCGCCCGCGCGTGCGCGGCAAGGAGACACGCCTGCTTTACGACAGCCGCGTGATGGGCCTGCTCGCGCAACCGGAGAGCCTCTTCACCACGGCGGCGCACGCGCTCGACTACCAGTTCGGTTTCGCGGTTTCGCAGACGCGTTTCTTCCAGTTCATGCAGAAGGCACTCGCCTGGATCATCGCCGGGCAGGTTTTAGTG
>CAYQWK010000209.1:0-10160 GCA_964420805.1 uncultured Bifidobacteriaceae bacterium
CTATTCGCTCAACGCCAAAGGCGAGGCGGAGTCGCGCAAATGGAAGATCGCCGTGACCGCCTCGGCCACGGTGAAGGGAGGGCCGGTGTTCGTGTCGTCGCCATTGACCACCCTGGAGGTTGCCGAACCCTTTGTCGTTGGAACAATGCAGCCCGTGGTCGTCTCGCCGGGCCAGGAGGCGAAGTTGCTGTGCAAACTGGACCAGCGAAAACATTTCGATGGCAAAGCCCGCATCCGAGTGCTCGGTTTGCCTGAGGGCATCATCGCCTCCGACGCGCAGGTCACGAGCAGCGACAAGGAGATCACAATCAAGCTCAAGGTCGGCGACAAAGTTCCGCCGGCGTCCTACCGGAATTTCCTTTGTGCCGCCGATGTGATTCACAACGGCCACGTCATCCCGCACAACCTCGCTGCCGGAGCGGTGATTCGCGTGGTGCCGCCGAAGAAGGGCGACGCGCCGAAGCAGGTTGCCACCAAGTAGCATGAAGTTCCCGTGTCCCCATTGTGGCCAGCGACTCGCGGCCGACGAGGCGATGGCCGGCCATCAAATCGCGTGTCCGTCCTGCGCCAGCACGCTGACCATTCCCGCCCCAACGCAATCCGCGACCACGCCTCCGCCCGCGCCGGCGCAGACGGCGGTTGCCCCGGCCCCAGTCACAGGCACGGCCACGACGCCCGCGCCGCGCCGCAATCACCGTAAAGCGATTCTCGCGATGGCGTCGGTGTTTCTCCTTGTCGGCGCGATCGCCGCGTTCGCGTTCACGCGCGGCAAGGGCGGATCGCCCCTGAAAGTATTGTCTGCGTTTTCGGGGCCGGCACCTGTGGCCGTCCGCGTGTTTCCGACCAACGTGTTGCTGACCACCAAAGCCGACCGGCAGTCGATGGTCATTCAGGCCGAGTATGCCGACGGCGTGACGCGCGACGTCACCGCCGAGTCCACGTTCGCATTGGGCAACAAGGCGCTGGCGAAGGTTGAGAAGGGAATTCTCACACCGCTTGCCGACGGTGTGACGGAATTGCAGGTCAAATTTGGCGGTCTGAACCTCACCGTGCCGGTGAAAGTCGAACAGGCCGCAGCCGAGCGCCCCGTGAGTTTCATTCTCGATGTGGAGCCGGTGCTCATGAAGGCGGGTTGCAATTCCGGCGGATGCCACGGCGCTTCGCGCGGCAAGGACGGGTTCGCGCTTTCGCTGTTCGGCTATGATCCCGAGGGCGATTACTTCCGGCTGACGCGGCAGTCGCCCGGCCGCCGCATCAACCTCGCGTTGCCGGAAGAGAGCCTGTTAATCGAAAAGTCCATCGGCAAGGTGCCGCACGGTGGCGGAGAGAGGTTCAAGGCGGACAGCGAACTTTATCGCACGATGGTGCGCTGGATCGAGGCAGGCGTGCCCAAGGATTCCACCAACATCCCGAAAGTCGTCCGTGTCGAACTGACGCCCAGGCAGGCTGTGCTTGAAGGCAGCAACGCCACCCAACGCATCAACGTCCGCGCGATTTATTCCGACGGCACCGACCGCGATGTGACGACCCTGGCCGCGTTCTTCAGCAACAATGATCCGGTGGCGAAGATTTCGGACGATGGCATCGTGAAGGCCGGGCAACGAGGCGAGGCTTTTGTCACGGCGCGCTTCGAGACGTTCACGGTGGGCGCGCAGATGATCGTGGTGCCGAGGGAGCAGAAATTCACGTGGCCGGAGACGCCGGAGAACAATTACATCGACAAACTGGTGAACGCGAAGTTGCGCAAGCTGCGCATCACGCCGAGCGAGTTGTGCGACGATGCCGCGTTTATTCGTCGGGCCTACATCGACATCGTGGGGCTTGTGCCGTCCGCTAGCGAGGTGCAGGAGTTTGTGAACAACATGAGCACGGGCAAGCGCGCGGATTTGATCGACCGGTTGCTTGATCGCCGCGAGTTCGCTGATTTGTGGGTAATGAAGTTCGCGGAGCTGCTGCAAATCCGCTCAAACCAGGACCAGTTCAGCTACAAGGCCGCGCTGCTTTATTACAACTGGCTGCAAGACCGCTTCACGAAGAACACGCCCATCGACCAGATCATCAAGGAGATGCTCACCGCCGAGGGCAGCAACTTCAAGAATCCCGCCGCGAGCTATTACCAGATCGAAAAAGACACGCTGAAGACGGCGGAAAACGTCGCACAGGTTTTCATGGGAATGCGCATCCAGTGCGCGCAATGCCACAACCATCCCTTCGATCGCTGGACGATGAATGACTATTACGGCTTCGCCGCGTTCTTCCCGCAGGTCAGCCGCAAGCAAGGCGACGATCCGCGCGAGACGCTGATCTACGCGAAAGCCGACGGCGAGGTGAAGCATCCTGTGACGCAGAAATCCGTTGCGCCGAAGTTCCTCGGCGGGGAGCGCCCCGAAGTGCCGAAAGGCGCGGATCGCCGGGAAATGCTCGCCGATTGGATGACCTCGACGAACAACCCATTCTTCGCGCGGAACATGGCGAACGTCGTGTGGGCACACTTCCTCGGTAAAGGAATCATCGACCCGGTGGACGATGTGCGCGTGAGCAATCCGGCGAGCAATCCGGAACTGCTGGAGGCGCTCGGCGGGAAGTTCATGGACTACAAATACGACTTCAAGAAGCTGGTCCGTGACATCTGCAACTCCCGCACCTACCAGCTTTCGACCCGCGCCAACGAAAGCAACGCGCTCGATGACCGAAATTTCTCGCACGCCTCGATCCGCCGGATGCGCGCCGAGGTGCTGCTCGATGTGATCAACCAGATCACGGAGAGCAACGACAAGTTTCAGGGACTGCCCCGCGGCGCCCGCGCTGTCGAAATCGCAGACGGCAACGTGAACAATTACTTCCTCACCACCTTCGGCCGAGCCACGCGCACGACGCCTTGCTCATGCGAGGTCCGCGTCGAACCAAACCTCTCGCAGGCGTTGCATCTGCTCAACGGCGATGCCACGCAGGGCAAGATCACCAGCGGCGGTGTCGTGAAGAAGTTGCTGCGCCAGAACAAGGATCCGATGAGCGCCGTGGAAGATCTCTACATGCGCTGCCTCGCCCGCGTGCCCACGGCCCCTGAGAAGACGAAGCTCAAGGGATATTTCGGCGCCGGCAAGACGGACGAACAGGTGCTGACCGACATCTTCTGGGCGCTGTTGAACTCGAAGGAATTCATTTTCAACCACTGAGTTTCCATGCTGAGAACCACCGCTGCACTTTCCGCCGCCGCGCTGGCCATTGCCGTCGCGCCGGTTTTTGCCCAGGAGAAGGTCACGTTCCAAGACCACGTAATGCCGCTGATTGAGGCCAACTGCGCCAAGTGCCACAACGCGGACAAGAAGAAGGGCGACCTCGACCTTACCAGCTACTCCGCCACGATGGCTGGCGGCGCTTCAGGCAAGGTTGTGATACCGGGCGACGCAGATTCGAGCAAACTCTGGAAGACAATCACGCACGCCGAGGAGCCGACCATGCCGCCCAACCGCGGCAAGATGGCGGACAAGGAACTGGCCATATTCAAAAAGTGGATTGCAGGCGGCGTGCTCGAAAACCTGGGCAGCAAGGCCGTGGCGGGGAAACCATCGGTTGATCTTTCTCTCAACGCGGCGGCCATCGGAAAACCCTCCGGCCCGCCCCCCATGCCGGGAGATTTGCTGCTCGAACCCGTTGTCACCGTGAAGCGACCGACCGCTGTCACCGGATTGGCCGCCAGTCCGTGGGCGCCGGTGTTCGCCGTGGCGGGCCAGAAGCAGATCGTGCTGTATCATGCGGATTCATTGAACCTGCTTGGCATTCTGCCCTTCAGTGATGGCACGGAGCTGTTTCAGCCCGAGGACTTGAAGTTCAGCCGCAACGGCAAGCTCGTCGTCGTCAGCGGCGGGCATGCCGGCAAGTCTGGTCGTGTTTCCGTCTTCGATATCACGAACGGCGAGCGCATCATCACGATTGGTGCCGGCCAGGAATTTGATTCCGTGCTCTCCGGCGACATCAGCCCGGACCAGTCGAAGATTGCCACCGGTGGACCGAGCAAGATGGTCCGCGTGTATTCCACCAAGGACGGGTCGGTGCTCTACAAGATAAAGAAGCACACCGACTGGGTGACCGCAGCCGCCTTCAGCCCGAATGGTGAATGGCTCGCCACCGGCGACCGCAACGGAGGCATCGTCATCTGGGATGCGGACAACGGCATCGAAATCCACAACCTTGCCGGCCATAAATCGGCGGTCACCATGTTGAACTGGCGGGGTGACTCGAAGTTGCTCGCGTCCTCCAGCGAAGACGGCGCCGTGAAGAGCTGGGAGATGCAGGATGGTCGGCAGGTTAAAACCGCTTCGCCACACCCGGCTGGCGCGGCGTGCGTCAGCTACGCGCATGACGGACGAATAGTGACTTGCGGGCGTGACAACCAGGTCACGTCATGGTCCGCCGACGGCACGAAGCTCAAGTCCTTCGAATTCACCAACGAGCTTCCCGTCCGCGCCGTCTTCAGCCACGACGACGCCCGTGTCATTGCCACCGATTGGTCCGGGAAAGTCACCGTCTGGAATGCCGCCACCGGAAAACGCATTGAGGAACTCGCCGCCAATCCGCCCGCCATCGCCGCGCAACTCGCCGCCGCGCAGAAACGACTGCAGGAGCTTCAATCCGGCGCTGCAAAATCCGATCCCGTCAGCGACGGCAACGCTGTCGCGCTCGCCCAGGCGGCCAAGGAAGTTGCCAGCGCCAGCAATGAACTGGCCCGCGCCATGGCCAGTCTCGCTCCGAAGGAAGCTGAGGTAACCCGCCTCCGTGCTGAGGCCGCGAAGAAGCCTTCCACGGCCATCACGAACAAGATCAATGCCGCACGCGATCTCCGAACCCCGCTCCGCCTTGCTGTCACCAACGCGACGGCGAACCTCGAGGCGAAAACCAAGGCGCTGTCTGAACTGAAACAGAAGGGCGCCGGGAATCCAGTCGCGGCCAATCCCGCCGATGAAATCGCCGCACTCAAGACGCGAATTTCACGCCTGCAAGTCGGCCAGTCCTTTGCCACCGTATGGCGGCTTCGCGAATCGATTGCCGCCCGCAAGCGCGAACAGGAGAAGCTGCTTGCCAGCGGGGAGAAATCAGGCAAATCCGCCGCCGAAAAACTCGGCAAAGAAATTGCCCGCGAGGAAAAGGAGCTGCAAAAACTCGACAGCGACTATCAGAAGCTAAAGTCCGCCGCCCCTGCCGCGCAGCAGCAAACCAGATTGTGACCTCGCCGCTTCCGGCTGCGGATCGCAGTGCGTGCTTGCCGGGCTCGGGACAACGGGTTGAATTACCGCGCTGTTGCCATGTTGTTGCCAAAGTCTGTCTCCATTGTCGCCGTTTTGATTGCTGTCCTGTGCCTGTCGGGCTGTGAAAAGCCGCCCGGCGGTGCTTCCTCCGCCGTCACGGACACCAACCGCGAGATCTACGCAGTAAAAGGCGTGCTCAAGGAATTGAAGCCCGACGGCAAGACCGCGGTCATTGCCCACGAGCGCATTCCGGACTACATGGAACCGATGGTCATGGACTTCGAGGTGAAGGAAAAGCGCGAGCTGGCTGGACTGCGGGCGGGCGACTATCTGTCGTTTCGCCTGATCGTCACCACGAACGATGCCTGGATCGACCAGGTGCAGAAGCTCGCACCGCCCAATACGAACCGGCAGCCGGACAAGATCACGTTGCCCGCCGGCGAAGGAACGAACGCGAAACCCGCCACCTTCCGGAAGTCACCGGTCGTCGAAGCGCTCGAAGTGGGGCAAAAGGTGCCGGACTACAAGTTCACAAACCATCTCGACCAGCCGGTAAATCTCGGCGCGATGAAGGGGCGCGCGTTTGCCCTCACGTTCATCTTCACGCGCTGCCCGCTGCCCACTTTCTGCCCACGCATGAGCGGTAACTTCGCCACAGCGCAGCAAAAACTCCTGGAGCGCGCAGGAGCACCAACCAACTGGATGCTTTTTTCGGTTTCATTTGATCCCGAGTTTGACACGCCCGCCCGGTTGGCGCGTTACGCGGGATCTTATGCGGTGAACACAAACCACTGGCAGTTCCTTGTCAGCGATTTTTGGAACATCGACGGCATCACCGAGCAACTCGGCGTCGTCTTCTACAAGGACCAGGGCAGCATCAACCACAACCTCCGCACCGCCGTCTTCGACACCCAGGGCCGCCTGCAAAGGGTCTTCGTCTCGAACGACTGGAACGTGGACGAGTTCGTGGATGAGGTGATCAAGGCTGCGCGAGCGCAGTAGGCCGCTGCGCATGACCTGATCTTCCAGGCGGCACGATTCGCTGACGACACGACGCCCGGCCTTGCGAATGCGCGCTTCCACAACCACGCGCATGTTCGTTGTGCCGTAGTGGCATCTCCTGACACGTACGATGGAATCTTGTCACATGATCCTGTTCTCAAGCCGCGGAGAATCGGGGGATTTTCCGCGTTTTTGCAGAATTTCCGGCCGTCTCTGTCTTGGCATCGCTCCCGCTATCCCCCCTCCAAGAAAGGAAAACATACTATGGCCCTGATTCGATACCAGAAAACTGACATGCCCACATGGTCGCCGTTCCGGCGGATGTCCATGCTGCAAGATGAAATCAACAAACTGTTCGCGTCGCCGTTGACGGAGATGACGACCCTCTCGCAGCAATTCCTGAGCGGATGGCTGCCGGCGGTGGATTTATTCGAGGAGCGCGATCACCTCACACTTCGTGCGGAGGTTCCCGGCATGAAGAAGGAAGACATTAACATCACGCTGCATGGCGATGTGCTGACTATTTCGGGTGAACGCAAAGAGGAGAAGGAGGTCAAGAAGGCGGAGACGTATCGCTCGGAGCGCTTCCTCGGCAAGTTCCAGCGCACGCTGACGCTGCCAGTCCCGGTTGATGCCACGAAAGTGCAGGCGTCGTACAAAGACGGTCTGCTCACCGTGACGTTGCCGAAGGCTGAAAGCGCCAAGCCCAAGCAGATCGACGTGAAGGTCGAGTGATCGGAAGGCGAAAATTCGAACACAGACACAAGAAAATCCTATGAACACCGTGCTTGAAAAAGAACCCCAGGCCAATGTCCAGGCAGAACGCCCGTACGTCTCGCCGGAGGTGAACATCTACGAGACGTCCGACACTTATTCCATCGAGGCCGAGATGCCGGGCGTCACTCGCACCGGCATTGAGGTGACGGTCGAGGGCAACATGCTGACCCTCACCGGGCATCGCTCCGATGAGGCACCCAAAGGGACAGTGCTCTATCGCGAGTCACGCGTGGCGGATTTCCGCCGCGTCTTCGAACTCGATCCGGTGATTGACACCGACAGGATCAGCGCCGAAATGCACCAGGGCGTGCTCGTCCTGACCTTGCCGAAAGCTGAACGGGTGAAACCCCGCCGGATTGAGATCAAGTAACAGTTTGGTTGGTGTGGTTGGAGTCCCGCGGCTCGAAAGGGCCGCGGGTTTTTCATTCACGCTTCCCGTGCCCTCAGGTGGCGGGAAAAAAACGCTGGAACAACAACGCCAGCAGGAAGAGCGCGATAAACACCGCACCATGCTCGCGCGGCACATCGGCCACGGCCAGCAGGTCCACCAGGACAATCCCGGCCAAAAGCCCGGAGACGCTGCGTGCCACGTTCCTTTCCGGCCCGAACAGCGTGCGCAACGACCGCGCAGTCCAAAGCACCAGCATCGCGCCAACGGTCAGCGCCGGCTGAAGGTAACGTCCGTCGTTAATCAACCCCGCCAGCACCAGCGGTCCCGCCAGCAACGCCAGCGGCCAAATCTGCACGCGCACGCCGGTGCTCTCGCGCCGCGCCACGTAGCTCAGTCCCGCCACGTACGCCGCCAGCGCCAACGCGCTCCAGACCGAGCGTCCGGTCAACGTCCCGCGCGCCGCCGAGGCCGCGACCAGGCAAAGCATGAACCGGCACAGCGCCATGAGCACCGGTGAGAGTTTGATCATTTTGTGGACCGCGTCGTAGATCACGATGCAGCCGCAGAGAAGAACGCCCGCGAGCGCCGGCAAGAGGCCAAGCGGGACGATGCACATCAACCCCGCCGCAAGCAGCGCGAAGCCGCTCCGCCAGACCGTGCGCAACGGGATCGCCCCGGAAGGCACCGGCCGCTCACGCCGATGTTGCGCGTCAAACTGCGCATCGAAGGCGTCGTTCAGAAACATCCCGCCCGTGTAAAACAGCGTGGCCCCGAGGCAAAGCAAGGAGAGCCGCGGCCAGTCCGTGACCTCGCCGTCGCCCAGCAGCCACGCAGCAAGGCAGTTTGACCACACGGTTGGAAGGTTCGAGGCGCGGGCCAGTACGAGAAACGCGCGCCAGCGGCTGAGTTCAGGATTTGATGTCACGCGTATGAAAGGCTGTTCCACCGACGACCAGACAAGTCACGTTCACCGCCAGCAGGACGCACAACGAGGTGATGATGCGCGACCAGTCCAATGGATCCGCGTACACCGCCACCCACACCCGGAACTGGTGCAACAGCATGTAAGGCCGGTAGTCCGACAATGCAGGGATGCTCTCCAGAACAAGGTTCAGCAGCAGCACGGACACGGAGAGAATGGTCGCGGCGGCCGGCTTCATGTTGAAACAGCCGAACATGAACGCGAGCGTCATCATCGTGCTGGCGTTTATGGCCATGAACAAATGCGAGAACGCGTAGAGCTTCAACCCCTGCCCTGCGGTCAGCACGCGGAAGACGAACTCCGGCTCCGGAAACCACACGAACATACCCCGCCACGGAAACCAGAGCGCGGAGAAGACCAGCGCCATCCCCCCGAGCGCCACCACTTGCGACGCCGAGAAGATCACCCCGGCCAGCCACTTCACCATCAGCAACCGCCAGCGGGAAATTGGCCGCGCCAGAATCATCCGCAGCGTCCCATCCTCCGCCTCCTTCGCCATCAGGTCGCCGCCAACCAAACCCGTGTAGAGCGGCATGAGCAGCAACACCTGTGGAATCAACATGATGATCGAAATCGTCAGCGCGGAAATATAGTCCTGGACCAGATAGCCGTTCCCCTCCAGCAACCGTTCGTAGCTGCGCGAAAAGCCCTTCGAGAAATGAAACAGCATCAGCATCGCGTTCTGCGCCACCAGGAACATGCCGAAACCGATGTAAGTGCGCTTCTTGCCGAAGAGCTTGATCAGTTCATTCCAAAGTTGGGCGAAAAACATTGTCACCGCGGCCGAGCTTGAAGGACCAGGTTCTGCGACGCCAGCCTTCAACTCCCGCCGAGTGTCCGCTCGTTCACCCCACAGGCTGCGGAGAGGCGGTATCGATTCGCGGCAAACGTCCGGTATCCCCAGTCAAATACCGTCCGCGCTCCCGGCAGCACCGAGAACACATGCACGGGCCACGCCCACCAGATGCACCGCGTCGCGTGTCGATACACGTCCGCTCCGGCCAGATGCCGCCCGTCCGCGAGCAGCAACCGGAAGTCTTGCAGCAGTTCCGCGTCGGTCATGCCCAACCGCTCTCGAACCCAGGGCGCTTGAAGCGGCGCGACAGCGAATCCACGCCGCAACAATGCCTTCTCCCAAAACGGTACCCAGCGCCGGCAAATCCCGCACGAATTGTCGTAGAGAATCCATCCACGCGGCCCAGCGCCCTTGGAATCAATGGTCATAGTGAAAGCCGCACTCCTTTCCGCACCAGAACCTCCGACCCTTCCGCCAAAAATGCCGACGTGGGTTTCCCCGCCAGCGCATCGCGAAACCGCGGGCCATAAAGCTCTGCCACGTCGCACTCAAATCGCGACGACACCGCCGGGGCCACGCGCCAACGCGGATGCTCGACGCCGTATTCGAGCGTCGAACCGTCAGGTTGCGCCGTGTAGCCCCAGTAATGCTCGGTGATGAACTCTGCCTCCGAACCAGCAGCCAGTTCACCGGGCGGTCCGGCGGTGCGGACCGAAAGCAGGTTGCGCCGTCCGTTAAATTTCCATGCGTACTCCGCGCTCCCAACCGTGCCATCGACCATTTCCAACTGATGCGTCATGGGCAACGCCACATACGGCTCGTGATAAAGCGATCTCGCCAGCCACGCGATGGCTGTTCGGGGCACGATCTCCTTGATGAAAACCACGCCGCGCCGCCAGCCGCCCGGAGCCCTGCGGCGCACGTAAAATCGCAGGTTGACCTCCTCGAAATCCCGGTGGCCGGGAA
>CAYQWK010000210.1:0-1989 GCA_964420805.1 uncultured Bifidobacteriaceae bacterium
ATCCGGTTGTTCGAGGAATTCTATGAGGGCGTGGCGGAGGCCGCGGACCGGCACGGCTACGGCACGGATGTGTTCTGGATGCGCGAACCGGGCATGACGCCGGAGCGGGTGAACCAAATCCTGACCACGCGGAGCATCCACGGCATTTTGATCGCGCCCCTGCCCCGCGCCCACGGTCACCTGCATCTCGAATGGGAGAAGTATTCCGCGGTCACATTCGGCTACTCGCTGGAAGAACCGCAACTGCACCGCGCCGCGAATCACCAATACCGGTCCATGCGGCTGATGGTCCGGGAACTGCGCGCGCTGGGTTACACCCGCATGGGCCTTGCCCTGCCGGCGGCGCTCAACGAGCGAGTGGAGATGAAATGGACCGCCGGGCTGTTGGTCGAGCACCTGAACGCCGAGGCCGCGCAACGTGTCGCACCGTTCATCGTGGATGACGCGGAATGGAGCTTCCAAAATTTCCGCCGCTGGTTCGATCGGCAGAAGCCGGACGTGATCATCGCGCATGACGAGACAGCGCTAGGCTGGCTGCGCACGCTCAAGGTGCGCGTGCCGGAGGACGTGGGTTTCGCGCATTTGAATCTCTACGACAAATCCGGGCAGTTCGCGGGTATTTACCAGAACGGCCCGGCGATAGGGATGGCCGCCGCCGACATGTTGATCGCGATGATCAACCGCAACGAGCGGGGCATCCCCGCGCTGCCGCATTCACTCGTGATCGACGGCACCTGGGTGCCGGGCGCGACCTTGCGCCCGCAGAAACGCCGCGCGGGGTGAAGGCGTGAACGAGCACCGTCTTGCGCGGCGGGAGCGGAGATTGCCGCGCGAAGGATCTTGAGCCGAAAATTCTTCAACCGCCTGTTGAAATCCGGGCGGCCGTTCCTATAGTCGCGCCGCTTTGCACCGAAATCATGAGTGATTCTGCCGCCGGCGGCTCGAACTGGGACGTTCAAGCCGCGCGAAATTTGTATAACGTCCAGCGCTGGGGATCGAAGTACTTCGACATCAACGAGGCCGGGCACGTCGTCGCGACCCCGCTTCAAGAGGCCGGCTGCGCGGTGGACATCACGGACGTAATCGAGGAGGCGAAGGCGCGCGGTTTGAAGCTGCCGGTGTTGATCCGCTTTCAGGACATACTCCGACACCGCGTCGAAGCGCTCAACAGCGCGTTCCGCAACTCGATCAAGGAGTTCAACTACCAGGGCCAGTACCGCGGCGTGTTCCCGATCAAGGTCAATCAGTTGCGCGAGGTGGTGGAGGAGATCCTGGACGCGGGCAGACAGTTTAATTTCGGCCTGGAAGTGGGTAGCAAGCCGGAGTTGTTCGCGGGACTGGCGCTGCAATCGCAGATCGGCAGCCTGATCATTTGTAACGGCTACAAAGACGCAGGTTTCATCAAGATGGCGCTGCTTGGCATCAAACTGGGCAAGCGCGTAATCATGGTCGTGGAGAAACTCGAGGAACTGCGGCAGATCATCGCATGCTCAAAGCAGATCGGCGTCGAGCCGCTGATCGGCATCCGCGCGCGGCTGTTGAGCAAGGGCGCGGGCAAATGGGCCGAGAGCGGCGGCGAGAATGCGAAGTTCGGGTTGAGCACCGCGGAAATCCTCGCAGCCACCGAGATGTTGCAACGCGAGAACCTCGCGCACTGCTTCAAGCTGATCCACTTCCACATTGGCTCGCAGGTGCCGGACATTCTCACCGTGAAAAAGGCGGTGCAGGAAGCGGCGCGGTTCTACGCGAAACTGCGGAAGATGGGATTTGCCGTCGAGCACATCGACGTCGGCGGCGGACTGGGAGTGGATTATGACGGCTCCCGGTCAGCGTTCGAGAGCTCCACCAACTACACGTTGCAGGAATACACGAACGACGTGGTCTATTACATCGCCGACGTATGCAACGCCGAGGGCGTGCCGCATCCCGACATCGTCAGCGAAAGCGGGCGGGCCATCGTGGCGCATCACAGCGTGCTGGTCGTCGAGG
>CAYQWK010000210.1:1999-10160 GCA_964420805.1 uncultured Bifidobacteriaceae bacterium
CCGGCGGGCATTCAGTTCCAATACGGGGACAACGAACACCCGATCGTCCGCGAACTGCTGGACATGCGGAGAAACTTCACGAAGCTGAACAAGCTGGAGGCATTTCACGACGCCCAGGAACGGCGCGAAGACGCGCACCACATGTTCACGCTCGGGATGATGGACCTGCCGGACAAGGCCAAGATCGAGCAACTCTACTGGGAAATTTCCCAGGCGGTGGTCGAGACATTCAAGGGACAAGCCTACGTGCCCGAGGAAATCCGCAAACTCGAGGACAGCCTTGGCGACCAGTACCTCTGCAACTTCTCGGTCTTCCAATCGCTGCTCGACCACTGGGCACTGGGACAACTCTTTCCGATCATGCCGTTGAGCCGGCTGGACGAACGCCCGGACCGCGAAGGCACGCTGGTGGACATCACCTGCGACTCGGACGGGCAGATCAACAAGTTCATCGATTTGCGCGACGTGCGGGACACGCTGCCGTTGCACGCCCTGCGCCAGAACGGCAACGGCCAGGAGCCGTATCATCTCGGCTTCTTCCTCATGGGCGCCTACCAGGACATCATGGGCGACCTGCACAACCTCTTCGGACGCGTGAACGAGGTTCATGTATTCCTCGATCCCGACGAACCCGCCGGCTATTACATCGAGGAGATCATCGAAGGCAGCACCATCGTGCAGACGCTGACCTCCGTGCAATACGACGAACGCGACCTGGCGCGGCAACTAAAGGCGCAAATCGACGACGCGATCAAAGGCGACCGCATGAAGCCCAGCGAGGGAATGCGCTGGCTGGACGACTATGAACGAGGGCTCCGCGAATACACCTACCTCTCGTTCCAATGAGAGGCAGACCGGAGGTTCGGCGGCCCCCAACCCCGCGCTACTGGCTGCGCTGGCGCGGCTGGTGCGCGGGCTTTCGGCGCTGTTCTGGGGCCTGCCTGCGTCACTCGTGGTGGCATTCCAGATCGGCAAAGGCGACTTCTTCCCCCGGATCATCGGAAGCCTGCCGCTGGTCGTGGCCGCCGGCATGCTTTACTACGGCGCGCAACAACTCCGGACCTTCCAACCCCGGGAACGCATCTGGCAAAGGGCGCTGGACCGCGCGCGGATCGTCGCGCTGGTGAACATCGGGCTGACCCCGTTCGTGTATTACTGGAGCCGGAATTCCGGAAACCCCTACTTCACCATGATGGTGCAGGCGCTGACCATCAGCGCGTTGGTTTATCTTTACCTGCTGAACACCGTGCTGGCGCGGCTGGCGGCGATGCTGCCGGACGAGGCGTTGCGCGGGGAAACGCGGAACTTCACCCGGATCAACCAGGCCATCGTGCTGGTCAATCTGGGCGGGCTGCCCCTGTATTACCTTGCCGTGAACACGAGCCGGTTGCCGCGAATCGTTGTGGAATGGCTGGTCTTCATTCAGGAGGGCGGCGCCATGTTCGAGTTTGCCGCATTGCTGGTCTTCGTGCTCCTGCCCGTGGCCATGACCATGGCCCTGCTCTGGAAAACCAAGGAAGTCATCCTCGCCGGCGTGTTCGCTAGCGTGGGGCAGGACGGCACGCGGACCTCCTGATTCGGGTCCGAGCAGCGGTTTGCCGCCAAAACCGTTGAGGATCTGGGGGCATCCAACCTCCAGAGAGTGCTAAACATCAGCCCTGCTTCTGCCGAAGCATAGGGTGAGTGACGAAGATCGGCCCTACACCATCTGTGCCCGATGCCAGCCAACCGGATTTGCCTCCGGGCGAGCGGCGCGCCCGTGTGCTGATCGTGGACGACGAACCGGAGGCGCAGGAACTTATCGCCGAGGCCCTGCGGATGGATGGGTTCACCATCCAGTCCGTGGGTGACGCCCGCTCGGCCCTGCTTGCCGTGCGCGAGGAACGATACGACGTGATCCTGCTCGACCTCGGCCTGCCTGGAATCGACGGATTGGAGTTACTCCGCATGATAAAACGCGACCTCGCGCTCCAGCATGTGCCGGTGATCGTTCTGACCGGCTGGGAGGGGGCCGACTATCAGACCCGCAGCTTCGACGCCGGCGCGCACGATTACATCAACAAGCCGTTCGACGTCGAAGCGCTCCGCGCCCGTGTGCGCGCCGCACACCGCATGAAACGGCTCTACGACATGG
This sequence comes from uncultured Bifidobacteriaceae bacterium, assembly GCA_964420805.1. Taxonomy (GTDB): domain Bacteria; phylum Verrucomicrobiota; class Verrucomicrobiia; order Limisphaerales; family SIBH01; genus JANNGC01. Next base: position 4,134 of record CAYQWK010000210.1, read on the forward strand.
TCGTCGTCGAGAACCTGCACCTTGAAACCTCCCGTGCCAGTGCCGAGGAATCAGCTCGCGTGAAATCCGAGTTCGTCGCCGGCATCAGCCACGAACTCCGCACGCCGATGAACGGCGTTATCGCCATGACCGACCTGCTCAGCCGCACCGCACTGGATCCCGAGCAGGCGGAATACGTCGAGACCATCCGGTCCAGCGGCGAATGGCTGCTGACTATCATCAACGACGTTCTGAATTTCTCCCGCATCCAGTCCGGGAAGCTTGAACTGAACCAAGCGCCATTCATCGTCCGAAACACCATCGAGGCCGCTATCGATCTCGTCGCGGCGAAATGCGCGGAAAAGCAGATCGTCCTCGGTTACGAGATCAACACCAGCATCGGCGACGAACTGGTCGCCGACGAAATGCGCGTGCGGCAGGTCCTCATCAATTTCCTGAGCAACGCGGTGAAATTCACCTCCGCTGGCGAGGTGATTGTCACCGTGAGCCTCGATGACCGCGCCCGGCGGCGCGGCACGGGCCCAGCCTTCGCCCAGTTCTCTGTGCGCGACACGGGCGTCGGCATCGCCCCGGACCGTTTGCACCGGCTGTTTCATTCCTTTGTCCAGGCGGACCCGTCGGTACAGGCTGAATTCGGCGGCACCGGACTGGGGCTGGCCATAAGCCGAGGTCTGGTCGAATTGATGGGCGGTCGTGTCTGGGCGGAAAGCACGCCGGGCAAAGGTTCGACTTTCCATTTCACCCTGCCGGTCGAACTCGGTGCCTCTTCCGCCGCATCGGGAATCTTCTGCCAGGAATTGTCCGGCAAACGCCTGCTCGTCCTGCACCACAGCGCGGCGCTTTGCGGAATCATCGAGCGTGCAACAGAAGCGTGGGGTATGCAGGCGGTGATCGCATCGCATCTCGATCTTGTGAACAGCAGCGGGACGTTTCACCTCGTAGCGGCCGAGCCTTCACTGGTCTCGCGGGTGATGTTGCAACAAACCGCGGCCACGAGGGACGCCGCGTGGCTCGCGCTGCTCCCGTTCGCCGCCGGGGCCGCGGAGGCCATCGGCGCGGACGCCACCTTCGCGCTGCCGTTCAAGCCAGGACTCTTCCAGGAGGCCGCCATCATGGCGATGACACGGACAAGCCAGATCGTTCCGGCCCAAGGCGGTGTGCCATCCGACGGAACGCCCACATCCGTCCAAAGCCCGTCCCTGCGGATTCTTGTCACCGATGACAATGTCATCAACCAGAAGGTCGCCGCACGGCTCCTGCAACAACTCGGCCACGCGCCAGATATTGCCGACGACGGCCACCAAGCCCTGGAGGCTCTGCGAACCACACATTACGACGTGGTGTTTATGGACGTGCAAATGCCCGGCATGGACGGACTCGAAACGACCCGGCGCATCCGCCAGGCCGAGGCGTCCTGCGGCGGCCACACGCACATTGTCGCCCTCACCGCCAACGCCATGCCGGGAGACCGCGAGAAGTGCCTCGCCGCCGGCATGGACGATTACCTGGCCAAGCCCGTTCGCGCCGACGCGATCCAGGCGGTCCTGGCCCGTGCCGTCCCGTCTTTCAATGCCACACCCGTGACGGCGCCGCTGCCCCGAATCGAATCATCGCCCGCGATGCCCCCATCGCTTCCCTCACTCCCCACCGTTGCGGCCGATCCTCACGAACCGCTGGTGGACATGGACCGCCTCAACGAGTTCAGCGGTGGCTCCACCACCAGCTTGATCGAGATCACCGACCTTTACCTTACGCAGACCACGGAGCAATTGGACCGCCTAAATGCCGCGCTGCAAATCAATGACGCCGCGGCGGTGGCCCGCCTCGCGCACAGTTCGGCCGGAGCAAGCGGCGTTTGCGGGATACTGGTGATGGAACCAGCGTTCCGGCGGCTCGAACAGATGGGCCGCGAGGGCCGCCTGGACGGGGCGCTCGCGCTGCTTGAATCGCTGCGAGTGAATTTCAACCTCGTCCGCGAGTTTCTGCTCAACACGCGGCAGAACCAGTCGGCCGCCTGAACACGGAATCCATGCGCACCATCTTGATCATCGAGGACGACCCAATCGTGGCCCACATCTACCGCACGCGTTGCGAGAAGGAAGGGTTCAAGGTCGATGTCGCGTCTGACGGCCAGTCCGGCTACTACCGCATTCACGACCTCAAACCGGACGCGGTGTTGCTTGACCTGATGCTTCCGAAAATGAACGGCATCGATCTGCTCAAGAAGATTCGCGCCATCCGCGAATTCGAGAAGCTGCCCATCCTTGTTTTCACCAATGCCTACGTGGCCAATATGATTCACGAGGCATTCTCCGCCGGAGCCAACGCGGTGTACAACAAATCGAGCGTCACGCCGCGGCAGATCATCGATGTCCTCCTGACCACGTTCTCCCCGGCCACGTCGTCCTCCAATGTCGCGGCGCAGTCGCAAGCACCTGCTGCCGTGAAACCGGTGGCGAATTTGCCCAGGCCCGTTTGCGCCGAAGATGCCTCTCTCCAGACAAAGATGCTCGCCGAGTTTAAGGCCGGCGCGGCCGGCTGGATCAGCGAAATGCGCAAGGCCCTTCAGGAAGTCACCAAAGCGACGGACGAAACCGCGCGGGTCGCCCGCGTCGAAGTGCTCTATCGCGCCGCGCGAACCTTCGCCACCAACGCGGGTCTGGCCAGAATGGAGGCTGTTTCGCGGCTGGCCGACGCCACGGAAGCACTGCTGCTCGAGTTGATTCAGAAGCCACGGAACCTCACGCCTTCCGTACTGCGCACTATCGCTCATTCCCTGGACACGTTTGGAAACATCCTTCAAGGCAATGTCCCGTCACAGTTGCTGGACCAACCGCCAGTTCGGGTTCTGGTCGTGGACGATGAACCCCTGTCCCGCCGCGCCGTCACCACCGCCCTTGAGAAGGCATTCTTGAAATCCGTGGCCGTGCAGAACGCCGAGGAGGCGCTCCGCCAGACCGCGCTCACCGTCTTCGATCTGATCCTGCTCGATGTGAACATGCCGGGCATGGACGGCTTCACGCTGTGCGGAACCATACGCGCCGAAGGCCCGAACCGGGCCACTCCAATCGTATTCGTGACCTGTGCCTCCGACTTCCAGGCCCGCGCGCAGTCCACGCTGCGCGGCGGCAACGACCTGATCGCCAAGCCCTTCCTTTTCCTCGAACTGACCGTGAAGGCACTGACCTTCGCGTTGCGCAATCGCGTCGAACAATCCCGCCGCGAGGCCGCTGAACGGGCCGGTGAGGCGCCCGCCGCCCGCCTGGCCGGTGCCATCACATGATCAAGCTGTGAAGCCCGCGCTTCAACTGCCGTCGCACCCGTTCCGAAAGGCGGAGCTGGAAACCGCGCCTGGCATCGAGGAAGTGGCGCGCGGCCGACTGATGTCACTGTGCCTCGGCCTGGCGGCGTTGCACTTTGGATTGGTTCTCGCGCACCTGCTGTCACCCGGCTTCCAGGGCTTGCCCAGGTTGTTCTCTGCGCTGGTGGACCTTCCGTGGCACCAGACCTCGGCGCTTGGGTTTGCATTCGCCACGGCCAACTTCTTCCTCGTGCTGCGCCTGCTCCTGCCGAGGCTGCCGCTCCGCTGGGCGGAACCGCTCGGGACGCTGGCGGCCACGTTGCTCATCATTAACGCCTTCGGCGTGTTCACGCTCGGACTCACGCCGGACAAGAGCGTGATCCTGGTCCTGGCCGTGGTGACCTCCGGTGCGCTGGTGTTCAGCACCCGCAAACTGTTCATTGTGCTCGCCGTGGCGCTCGGCGGTTGGTGCGGGATCGCCCGGCAGATCGAAGCCAATGACTCGTGGCATTTCCACGGCGGCGCGCTTCTCGCCGCGACGGCGTTGGCCGTGATCCTCCAGCGGCTACATCGTCGCGCCCTGCGTCAGATGTTGGCCGTTGACTCGACCCGCAGCGTGCCAGCGGTCGCCCCGGCAGCCGACGAGGAGAAGTTCCGCCGTTGGTACGAGGCCACCTTCGAGGGCATCGCCATCCATGAGCGCGGAATCATCCTCGAAGCGAACCGCTCGCTCGCGACATTGCTGCAAGTGCCATTGGAGAATCTGGCGGGCAGGAGCATTCTGGACTGGTTCACCCGCTCCTCCCGCGACGTTATTCTGGAAAGCGTGCTCCTTGGAAACTTCCGCCCTTTCGAGGCCGTGGCCCTCCGTGCTGACAAGTCGGAAATCCAACTGGAACTCTACAGCAAGAAGATGAGCTTCTCCGGCCGCGAGGTGACTGTCACCGCCTTCCGCGACATCACCGAGCGGCAGCGAGCCGCCGCCGCCGCCGCCGCCGAACAAGAGCGTATCAGCCGGCAGTGCCAGCGTCAGGCCGCTCTGGCCAGCATCGAGCTTTGTGTCGGCCAGTCCGGCGATGTGGCATTTGTCTTCGAGCGCGTCATCAAGGCCGCCGAGGAGGTTCTGCCCTGCCGGGCCGGCGCGGTGATCTTGATCATCGAGGACTCGCAACTGGCCCTGGCCGCCGAGCATCTGTCGCCCGCCGCCCAGGCGCTTTGCTTCGATCCCGTGCAACAACTCGCGCGGGTTTGCGAATGGGTTCTGGAACACGCCAGCAGTTTCGTCGTTGGCAACACCGCGCATGACGATCCGTTTGCAGTGGATCCCGGAGCAGAGTTGATCAGCGCCTACGCGGCGTTCCCATTGCTGGACTCGAACAGGGTGGTGGGCATCCTGTTTGCCCTGGATTCCGGCGGCCCGCGCCATTTCGCGCCGGATGATCTGGATTTCCTGGATGCCCTTGCCATGCGGGCTGGGGCCACGCTGGTCAAGGCGCGGCTCAACGCCGGATTGACTGAGGCCAACGCCCTGCTGCGCCAGCAAAGCGCGCTGCTCCAGAGGCAAAACGAGGAGCTGGCCCGCGCCAAACACCTCGCCGAACAGGCCAGCGCCGCCAAATCCGGTTTCCTGGCGAAGATCAGCCATGAACTGCGCACGCCCATGAACGGCGTGATCGGCATGACGGATTATCTGCTCACCACGAGCCTCACGCCCGACCAGCACGAGAGCGCCGAAACCATACGCACCTGCGCCGATTCCCTGCTGTCCAGCATCAACAGCATTTTGGATTTCACCTGTTTGGAATCCGGCGACTACACATCGCCCATGGTCAACTTTTCGCCGGCGGATTTGATTGAGGAACTGGCGCGCTCGGCAGAAACCGCAATTAGCGGCCGCCCCATCCGGGTGCATCGCCAGGTCGCGGAGAACGTCCCGGCCGTTCTGCACGGCGACGCGGCGGGTCTGCGCCTGGCCCTGGCCAAGCTGGTCGAGAATTCCGTCAAGTTCACGACTTCGGGCATCATCACTGTCGCGGCCAGGGCCACGACCACCGGCACGGGATCGATCACCATTCAGTTCGCCGTCTCCGACACCGGCCCGGGCATTCCGGCAGAGGCCTTTCAGAGGTTGCTTGATGCCTTCACTCAATCCGGTGGATCACCTCCTCGGATTCATGAAGGAATCGGGTTGGGGCTGGCCATCGTGCAGCGGCTGGCCGCGCACCTTCGCGGTCAGGTCAACGCCAGCAGCACGCCCGGCATCGGCTCGGAGTTCAGCATCACGGTTCCGTTGGAACCGGCTTGCGCGTTGCCCACGGGGCGGAATCCGCTGCCGCGTCCGGCACAGGCCCAAACGCTCCCGGGTTGACGGTTCCACGGATTCCGCGCGCGACGGGCGGGCAAGCCCCACGGGTGCGATTGGGAGTGGCGGGCAGGGCTGGTGGGTTTTGTCGCGCTGCGACAAAACAAGCCCGCGTTCAGCGGGCGATCCGTGAAGCCCGTCAATCGGGCGTCTCTCCGACCTCGTTGCGCCGCTGAACGCGGCGCTACTGGTCGCAGCGCGACCAGTTCCACCTCTCGGGCATTCCGGAGCGTGTCGTTGGCGGGCGGGGATGGTGGGTTTTGTCGCGCTGCGACAAAACAAGCGCGCGTTCAGCGGGCGATCCGTGAGGCCCGTCAATCGGGCGTCTCTCCGACCTCGTTGCGCCGCTGAACGCGGCGCTACT
>CAYQWK010000211.1:0-3828 GCA_964420805.1 uncultured Bifidobacteriaceae bacterium
GCCCTGCAATGGAGGGAGTGGCGCAGATTGGGCGACCCGGCATTGCCGATGGAAAACTCGGCGCTCGGTTGCGGGGTGCTGGAGGGGTGGTTGCGAAAGCTGCGGGCCGCCGTGGAACGGGAGGGCGCGTTGGGCGAAGCGGCGATCAAGGAGGTTCTGGGCGATGCCTCCGCGAGCCTGGGCGGGGAATTGGAGGCGTTCCGGCTGGGGCTGGAGGCGGAGGTGGTGGGAATGCCGGAGGCCCAACGGCAGGAAGCGGCAAAGAGGCGGGCGCTGGCGTTTTTGGACGACCGCCTGCGCCGGCTGGCCTGGCGGAAGAAGGATTGCAACGAGCGCGAATCGGGGATTGAACGCGCGCATCAGGCCGCGGCGGTGCTGCCGTCGGCCAAGGTGTTGGAGAAGATCATGCGCTACGAAACGAAACTGGAGCGGCAGATGTTCCGGGCCATGGCGCAACTGGAGCGGTTGCAACGCATGAGGCAGGGGGAGTCGGTGCCGGCGCCGCTGGCGGTGGAGGTTTCGGATCCCGGTTGAGGTGCAAGTTTTTGCCAAACGAACCCATCCGAGCATGGAACGGCGCGCAGGCAAATCAGGTGTGGCCGGGAGGGCAATTTCCAGTGTTCCCAAGGTGGACCGGAGGATAAAATTTTACTCGTAACTTTTCCGAAGTTGGATCAGTCTACACCGCACCCGATGCCAGACCTCTCATGCGTCGCCTTCCCGAGCGACCTGTGTCCTGCCATCTGCTCATCCGCCGAGCAGTTGGCGGGTGGCATTTCTGAAAGTTCCCAAGGCCGGGAGGCCGGGGCATCGGTGTCTTAACCCAAGCAGCCAAATCGTATGAAAACTCAAACTCAACCCAGCGCGCTTCGTCCGGTTCTCGCCGTCGCCATGCTGTCGTTCCTGTCCGTCTTTGCGGTGTCGCGGGCGATGGCCGAGGCGAATTACGTGTACCATGAGCGCACGGGCAACAACCCCGGCTGCGGCGGCGTGTACGTGGACGTACTCCAGCCGACCACGAACCAGAGCGTCAGCCTGCGCTTCAAGGTGGAATACCAGTTCTACACGGACAATGTGCGGGTTTATTACACGACGGATGGGTCGAATCCCGCCGGAGGTTTCGGCGTGGCGTCCAACGCGGCCACGACCGTGGTCACGGCGAGCTACGCGTGCACGTTTGGCGGGGGACCCGTGACGGATGTGGCCACGGCGACAATTCCGGCGCAATCGGCCGGCACGGTGGTGAAATACATTATCAGCGCGTGGCATTCGGGCGGGGGCGGCGAAGTGTTCGCCAATGGTCCTGGCACACCTTGCTCCTGCGGGACGCCCACGGCGTATTCAACGGATGCGACGGTGTTTTCCTACACGGTGTGCGACACGCCGGCGCTGACGTGCCCGGCCAACATCACCACGAACACGGCAGCGAGCCAATGCGACCAGGTGGTGAGTTTCACGCCCTCGGTGAGCGGCAGTTGCAGCCCGGCGGTGGTTTGCAATCCGGCCAGCGGTTCCACTTTCCCCAAAGGCGCGACCACAGTGAATTGCGGAGCAACCAACAGCTCCGGCTTCTATTCGACCTGCTCGTTCACGGTGACGGTGAACGACACGGAGAATCCGGTCATCGGTGCCTGCCCGTCGAACATCACGGGCAACACGGACAGTGGCACTTGTTCCAAAACCAACGTGACATGGAGCGTTCCTTCGGCGACCGACAACTGCTCCGGCGTGGTGGTGGCGTGTTCGCCGGCGAGCGGATCGACGTTTGCCAAAGGCGTGACGACGGTGACTTGCACGGCCACGGACACGAGCGGAAACACGAACGCCTGCACGTTCACGGTGACGATCAACGACGCGCAGGCTCCGGCCTTGACTTCCTGCCCGGCCAACCTGACCAGCAACGTCACGGCGGGCACTTGTGCCCGTATCGTGACCTTTACGGCGCCGACCGCCACTGATGCCTGCGACGGCAGCGTGAGTGTGACCTGCACGCCAGCCAGCGGATCATCGTTCAACAAGGGCATCACGACCGTCACCTGCGAAGCCTACGATACCAGCCTGAACACCAACACCTGCTCGTTCACAGTGACCGTGGTGGACAATCAGGCGCCCACGCTGACCGCGTGCCCGGCAAGCATCACGAACGCCGCCGACTCAGGACTTTGCACGACCACGGTGACTTACACCGCGCCGACGGCGACGGATATTTGCGATGGCAGCGTGACGGTGACCTGCACGCCGGCGAGCGGGTCCACATTCCCGGTTGGCAACACAACGGTGATTTGCGAGGCGCATGACACGAGCAACAACACCAACACCTGTTCCTTCATCGTGCGGGTGAATGACACGCAGGCTCCGACGATCACGGCTCCGGCGATGGTGGAGGTTTGCATTCCCGCGGCGCAGGCGAACACGGCCGTGAGCCTCGGCACGCCGGTGACGGCGGACAATTGCTCCGTGGCCAGTGTCACGAGCAATGCTCCGGCGTTGTTTCCGCCGGGAACCAACGTCGTGACGTGGGTCGTCACCGACGCCAGCGGCAACACCAACGCCGCGACGCAGACGGTGATCGTGCGCAAGAACGTCTCGCTCGCCGGGCCTTCCGGCGCCACGAAGTATCCGGGCGACAGCGTGACGTTCACCACCATCGCCTCCGGCACGGGCCCATTCAGCTACGTCTGGCGGTTGGGTGGCGGCAGTCCTCTTTCCTCGACGAGCAACACGTTGACGATTGCCTCGATCACACTGGCCGATGCCGGAACTTACAGCGTGGAGGTAGCGGGCTATTGCAGTTCGGCCACGAACACCGCCGTGCTGACCGTAGTCGGCGCGGCGCCATCCATCAGCGTGCAACCGGCCAGCCAGTTGGTGACGCCTGGCACGCGCGTCACGCTTTCCGTGACCGCCGCCAACGCGACGGGCTACCAGTGGTCGAAGAACGGTTCACCAGTTTCCGGCGCGACCGGTTCCAGCCTCGCCTTCACAGGGGCGCAACTCTCAGACTCGGGCAGCTATACGGTGCTGGTGACCAATGCCAACGGTTCGGTGACCAGTCAGGCGGCTTACCTTTCCGTGGTGGCAGCCACGGACCTCAATCCGCTGGGCGCGAACTACATCGACTTCAACAACGTGGGTCAGTTGACGAACAGCTTCGGCGTGCGCAACAGGGCCGGCAATCAGGGCGCGGTCTGGTTCGAGACAAACGCGTTCGGCGTGGGCAACAGTCCGGCGCTGGAAGGCGTGAGCGGCAGTACCACTGACAACACCATGACCTATCTGGGCGATGGCTATCCATTCCCTGCGGTTGATGGTGCCACGCTGAACTTGTCGGTCATGTTCCGCGCTAAACCACGCCCGGCTACTGGCAACCCGCTGGTGCAACTCGGATTTATGAGCAGCACCAACGCAGTTCCTTTTGTCACGAACTCCTTCATGGAAGGCAACAGTTGGGCCAACTGGATGAACGTCCGGCTCGCCGTCGCCAGCGCCAATACCAACATGCAGTTTGAGTATGGCGTGCTGGTGACCACAAATAACGGCACCACCTTCACTTACAATAACGCTCTGACCGCCGGCACGCCTGTTGGCCCTGTGGCGGGTAACAACGCCACCTTTACAAATTGGTATCGCTTCGCCGCCACGTTCACGCGCGGTCCGTTTGTGACGAACATTTCCATGGCCGCCACGTTACAGGACATGGGCGTGGATGGTCTGACCCCCGGCGCGACTGTGCTGACGCTGCCGTCTTCCCCGATTACAAACATTCTCGTGCAGCAGGGATTCCTTGGCACCACATTCTACGGTGCCGTCCGCTCGCTCGAAGCCAAT
>CAYQWK010000211.1:3838-10129 GCA_964420805.1 uncultured Bifidobacteriaceae bacterium
ACGAAACCCCCACGACCGATACACCCGCGACCGAAGCCAATGGCGCGGACAACCTCGACAACTTCGCCATTTGGATGACCAACGGCGCTCCGGTGGCGAGCGTGGCTCCAGCCAGTTCGAGCATCAGCACTTACCGGACGACAACCTTCCGCGCGAGGGTCGATGGCACGCCTCCCTTCACCTACCAATGGTACACCAACGGTGTGGCGGTTCCTGGTGGTTGGGCAGCAGCCTACACTCCGCCAGCCTTTGCGACTGCTGGATCTCTCAGCGTCAGTGTGGCCGTGACGAACGGCTCCGGCGGCGTGGTCACGGCTCCAGCCACCCTGACCGTCACGGCGGACAGCACGGCTCCGAACGTCGTTTCGGTGGGCAGCGTGAACGGCACGGTCTTTGGCCTGGCGTTTGACGAGTCGGTCAATTCAGCGCAGGCGCAGACGGCCGCCAATTACGCAGTCACGCCTGGCGGCACGCCTTCCAGTGCTGTCCTTCTCGCCGATGGGAAGACTGTCCGACTGACCATGTCCTCCGCGATTTCTGGCGCGTTCTCCGTGAGCGTCAGCGGCGTTACGGACTTGGCGGGCAACGCGCTGGCGACGGCTTCCGCTGGCGGCACCGTTCTGGGTCTCACCACCACCGATATTGGCGGGCCGATGACGACCGGATCCTCCTTCAGCGTCAGCACTGGCGACATCGACCAAACCGGCGGTGGACAGGAGGTGTTTAACCAGGCGGATCAAACACATTTTGCCTACGGCTCTCGTACGGGCGACTTCGATATCAAAGTGCGCGTCTTGAGCCTCAACCGTGCACGTGGCATCAACATCTACGCCCTCCGTGACGAGGCGGCCCAAGCCGGCCTCATGGCGCGTGAGACCTTGGATCCCGGAAGCCGTTTCGTTCGCATTACTGCGCTGCCGCCGGACTGGGGCATGCCGGCCGGCACCAATACCATCAACTACGCCAACCGGACTGCGCCGTTGACCGCTGCGGCGAACATCGCCACGACGACTATGCCCGCCTTCGGTGGCGCGAACTACGGAAACCAATGGCTTCGCCTGCGCCGTGTCAACCAGACCTACACGCATTACTGGAGCACCAACGGCACGCTCTGGTTCCAGGCCGCCCAGAGTACCTTCACCATGTCGAACACTGTGCTCTTCGGCCCGATGACCCTGGCGCGCTACGATGATTTCAACTACGCGGCCAGTTCTCAGCTTCGCGGCTATGGCGATTACTCCGTGGGCGGAGCGGGAATTGGTTTCGTGGTGAATCTCCCGACAAACTCAGGCCTGAACCTGAGTTGGCCGGCCACCAACGGCACCGTTGGACTCACTGTCACCGCGACGAACCTCGGCACTTACTTCCCGAGCAACGAAATCAACTTCGTCTGGCAACGCGGGGACGGAGCGGGCGGATTCACAAACATCCCGGCGGCGGCCGCCGGCGTGGGATCCACACCATTCACAAATTCCGCGGTTGGCAATTTCACGACCCCAGGTCTTGGACTGGCGGACAGCGGCACGCAATTCCGCGTCATTGCCCGCGGCCCCGGATCGCTTTCGGTGACGAGCCAGGTGACCACCATCTGGGTGAGTTACTCGGACACGGCTTTGCCCGGCGTAGTCAATTCCTCCGTCTTGCTGGGGAGCAACATCATCACCCTCACGTTTAACGAACCTTTGGACGTGACCACGGTTTCCAACGCCGCGAACTACACGGTCACCAACAGTCTCGGCCAGGCCATTACCGTGAGCAGTGCCTTCCTGCTCGCGCCAGGCATGGGCACGAACAACGTGACCCGCGTCGTCCTTGTCACGGGCACCGTGCTGACCAACAACACCCAGTACACGGTGCGCCTGAACAACATTCGCGGCACCAACGGATACACCGTGCTGGCCAACACTCTGGCCGCCGTGCCGACGCCGGGCACAATCAAGATCGAGATCTTCAACAACCTTGGCACCGCGACGCACATCACCAACGATTTCCTGAACCTGGCCAAGGTGGTGTCAAACATCGCGGATTACGTGTATTGGACCAACGTCTGGAATTTCAACCACAACGGTGCCGCGTTTGGCGACCGCTTCAGCACGTACGGCGGGCGCATCTCGGGGTACTTTGTTCCGCCGAGCAACGGCGTTTACCGGTTCTTTATTCGCAACGATGACCCGGGCCAGCTTTACATGAACACCAACCAGTTCAGCGGCATGGATCCCACCGGGAAGGTTTTGCTGTGCTACCAGCCCGTGGCCAACGCCAACTACGGCGCGACGCTGTTCACGAACGTTTCCACCAACATCACCTTGTTCGCCGGGGTGCCATACTACATTGAAGGCATTTGGAAGGAAAACAGCGGCGGGGACGGTTTTGCCATGCAATTCCGCGAGCAGGGCGTGGCGGGCACGCCGGCCGTGACCGAGTTTGCCAGCAGCCAGTTCTTCCTGCCCGTCGTGGCGAATCCCTACTACACCGGCGTTGGGGCCGCGGCGGCGCCCATCCGCGTGGACATTTACACGGGCATCACCGGCGGCGCCGCGGTTTCGCTGGTGACCAACCACTCCAAGTATCTGAACAACCAGCCCGACTGGTCCGTGAACTTGCCAGGTTTTGGATATCTGGCGGACTTGCTGGCTTCGGGCGGTTTCCCAGCCACTTTGGACAACTACGGCGCGAGCCTGCGCGCGCTCTTCGTCGCGCCAAGCAACGGGTTCTACCGCTTCTTCCTGCGCGGCGATGACGACGTGCAGATGTTCATGAACACCAACGGTGCGTCACCCGCAGGCCGGGTTTCCGTGGCTTATCTGCCAAGCTGGCGGCCGACCTATACCAACGTTACCGCCGTACAAAGCGTGAACGGCGTCACCAACACGGGCGTTTCCATGCCCATCCAACTGACCAACGGCCAGGCCTATTACCTCGAAGTTGTGCTGAAGGAAAACGTCGGCGGCGATGGCGTGGGTATGGCGTTCCGCAGCTACCTCACGCTGGCGGAATCCACGAACACGGTCATTGCGCCCCCGAGCAACGAGGTGGCTCAGGCGGCGTTCTTCCGTACGGTGCCAGATGTCTTCAGCCCGGCCCGGCCCTACGCGCCGTCCGTGCTGGCCGAGGTTTATCAAAATGCCGGCCTTGGCTTCGCTGGCGGTGCGGTCTCAGATCTCCAGGCGAACGCCAAGTTCCAGGCTGGAATGCCGGATGTCCTCATGCCGGTGCCTTCATTGAGCCTCAATCGTGACGGCATCACGTCTCAGTTCCCCGGCGACAACTATGGCGTGCGCCTCTCCGGGTATTTCGTCGCTCCCAGCAATAGTGTTTATCGCTTCTTCATCAAGAACGATGACGGCGCCGCGCTGTTCATGAATACCAACGGCATGGATTTCGGCGGTAAGGTGCAAATCGCCGCGCTTGGCGGCGCTCGCAACTCATACGCCAATAACGACGGCTCGATGTCCACGGCCATCACCCTCACCAATGGCCAGCGTTATTACATGGAACTCCTCTACAAGGAAGGCGGCGGCGGCGACTATGGTGCGGTCACGTTCTTCTCGACCAACGGCACGACGGTGCCAGCCGCTCCCAATCTGAACTCGGTCATCCCGGCCGACTTCTTCGCTCCGACCATTGGCCCCGTGACCGCAAACGCGATTGGGCAAAACCCGGGCACCCCGGCGGGCAGCGTCTGGGCTGACAATCAGGTTGTGACTTTCAGTGTGAACGGAATCACCGGGGCCATGCCCATCGGCATCCAGTGGCGCAAGAACGGCCAGCCGATTCCGGGAGCCAATGGAATCACCTATGCCTACACCATCACCCCGGCCGAGGTTGGCATTATCACCTTCAGCGCGTTGGTGTATAACCAGCAAAGCGTGGTCGAGCGTTTCATCAACCTCAACGTCGCGGGCGTCAATGTGGACAGCGGTCCGCCCTTCATTACTTCCGCCTACGGCAACGGCATCCAGAACGAGGTGACGGTCACGTTCAACGAAAATGTTGACCCGGCCACCGGCACGAACATTGCGAATTACAGCATCCCCGGCCTGACTCTATCCGGCGCGTATTTGCGCGCCGCCAATGTGGTCGCCCTGTTGACCTCGTCGCAGACGCCGGGCGTGCGCTACACGGTCACCGCCCTCGGCGTGCGTGACACCTCGCGCAACCTGAATCCCATTGTGACGCCCGGATCGAGCTTCACGTTCACCGCATGGAATCTGGCACGCGGCTACGCCACGGTGGATCTGTTCACCGGCATCAATGGCGGAATTTATGTTCAAGGCTTATACGGCGAGCCCAAATTCATCTTCAACACGCCGGACCAGACGCAATACTCGCCCGTGTTCGGATTCGCCGGCTTCATTCCTGGTGGCGCAAACTTCGCGGACAATTACGGTGCGCGCGTTTATGCGCTGTTCATCGCCCCGTCGAACGGCAACTACCGGTTCTTCCTCCGTTCGGACGACATGTCCGAGTTGTTCATGAACACGAATACGGTCAACAGCACCGATCCGGCCGGCAAGACCCCGATTGCCGCCGTGTCTTCCGGCAATTGTTGCCAGGGCTACGGCAGCCTGATCATGGGCCCGTCAGTGTCCGTGCCCATCACATTGGTCGGCGGGCAGAAATACTATCTCGAGGCCATCTTCAAGGAAGGCACCGGCGGCGATGGTGTAGGAGTGGCCTTCCGCGAAATCAATGACCCGACCATCCCGGTCGCGCCGGAGTGCATCCCTGGATTCTACCTGGAGTCGCCGGGCAACCCGGATGCGGTGACCTATCTGACTCTGACAAACCAGCCGTCCAGCACCAGCGTGATGGTCAACAACACGGTCACGCTCACCGTGGGCGCGATGACGATGCCGGTGCAGTTGATCCGGTACCAATGGCAGCAGTACACCGGTGGTGCCTGGCGCGATGTGAACGCGGCACTGAACGCCGCCGGCACCAACTCGATCATCTCGCTCACCTTCCCAACCGCCGGGAGCTTCCTGGTTCGCGCCATTGCCAGCGTGCCCGGCGTGGCCGCCACCAGCGCGGTGGCGACGATCACGGTCACCAATCCGGTGACTGGTGGTCCGACGGTTCCAGTGCTCGCGTGGGCTTCGGCTGACACGAATGGCACGACCCTGCTGGCTCAATTCTCCGAAACCGTCACTTCGGCCAGCGCGGAGAATATCGCCAACTACACGCTCGCTGGAACGCCGGCCACGGCATACGCGGTCACTGCGGCGTCATTGCGGACGGACGGACGGACGGTGGTGCTGACGGTCAGTCCGGCTCTCACGCCCGGCAACGCGACCAACTACACGCTTACGGCCTCGGGCATTGTATGCGTGGACGACGCACAGGTGGGCGGCGGCAGCTACACGTTCTATGCGCCGGGCGGACGCCTGCGTTATGACCTCTATCAACCCAATGCCGGCGGTGCGATCCCGAATCCGTTCTGGACTCCCACGCCCGCCCTGACTGGAACGATCACCAGCAATTTCTATTTCAACTCCTCCCTGGCCGTGGCAACGAACGGCGCAACGGACTGGATGAACAATTACCTTGGCCGCGTCTATGGCTACTTGATCCCGCCGTCCAACGGCCTCTACCGGTTCTTCGTGCGTTCGGATGATCCGGGCCAGTTCTGGATCAACACCAACTCCGTGGGCAGCCATTCTCCCACCGGCAAAGTGCTGGTTGCCGCCGCGCCGTCGGCCAACCTCGGCTACGATTTCCCCGGCGCGTTCAGCGGGTGGATTCCGCTCAATGCCGGCCAGCGTTACTACGTCGAGGGCCTTTTGAGCGAAGGCTCCGGTGGTGATTACATCTCCGTGGCGGTGAAGGAATCTGGCGATCCCACAGTGCCTATTTTCACTAACAATCTGAGCACCGAAAAGGTCTCGGCCCTTTGGTTCGGCCTGCCCGATGGGCTGCAATTGGTTCCAACTCCGTCTCTTACACCGACGTTCGCGGAGAACGCGACCAACGCCGTTCTTGGCACGGTCATCGGAGTCCCTGCCGCCATCCGCTGGTATTCCAACAATGTGGCCATCACCGCAGCCACGAACGGAACATTCGCGCTGCCCGCGCCGCTGCCCGCCAGCTACAACGGCGTCAACGTCCAGGTTGTGGCCACCAACAGCTTCAGTTTGGTGAGCAACCAGTTCACGCTGACGGTCACCGCGGATACGACGGCGCCGTCAATCCTCGGAGTCTCCCGTTGCAACACGTGGACGAACCTGATCGTGAATTTCTCGGAACTTCTGGATCCAACCAGCGCGACGAACGCGGGTAACTACACGGTGG
>CAYQWK010000212.1:0-10124 GCA_964420805.1 uncultured Bifidobacteriaceae bacterium
GGCTTTGGTCGTGGAAGCGACCAGCAGCGGCGCCCCCAGCGTCGCACTCAACATCCCCGGGCGTGGTGTCATGACCTACAATTCGAGCCTGAACAAATACACATTCACCCAATCCGGCGTTCTATCCAACCCAGGGACCGTGACGGTGAATTCGGACATCGGCGGGACCCGTTCCGCGACGGTGCGCAAGGTGAACAACTGATTCGACCGGCTCACAGGATTACACCACATCCGCAGCGGTTGATCGCCGCTGCGGATGTTTGCTTTCTCCAGCCGGAACCGTCGGGTCCATATCGCGTTCTTTCAACTGGTGCTTGTCGAGTTGCGACAAACCCGTCCCCGCAGAGCAGATGGAACGGAAGTCGTGCGGCCACCCTTTGCGCCGCTGAACGCGACGAGTTCCACCGTTCGAAAATGCGCAGTTTGAAAAATGCTCAGACGCGCCACTGCCAACCGGAACAGGCCTTTCATCGTTGCGATGCAGCCCGGGACACGGCTATCTCTCCGGCCCATGAAACAAGCATCAAACGTCGTCAGCATTCACCCGTATTTCCAAATCCGCCCCGGCAACCGCGAAGCCGCGCTGGCCGTGTTGCAGCGGTTTTGCGAACGAACGCGCAACGAACTGGATGTGCTCTATTACGATTTCACCATCAACGGGGACATGGTCTTTTGCCGGGAAGCATACCTCGGCGCAACCGGCGCGCTGGCCCACCTCGACAACGTCGGCGACGTTCTCCAGGAATTCCTCACCCTCGTTGACCTCCAACGGCTCGAACTCCACGGACCGGCGGAGGAACTGGAGAAGATCAAACTCGCGCTGACGGGCATGAACGTCGAGTGGTTCACATACGAGTGCGGAATCGGGAAGTGAACGGCGCGCTACTGCCGCACCCGGTAGAACTTTGGGCGCGTATTCGTGACCGCCGCATCTACGAATACGCCCAAGTTCGTGGCCAGCACCACGGAACCAGCCGCGTCCCATTGCAGCAGGTTCGTCGAGCTTTCAACCATCGCGTTCGTTCCGGCGGCCATGAAGATCAGTTCAAATGAACCGTCACCCCGGCGAGTCTGTGACACGAATTGCGGAGCGGGACGATCGCGCGCGACCAGTTGCATGTCGAAGCTCAAGTCGGCGCTGTTGGTCGTCACTTGGTGAATTTCCACCGCCAAGAGATTCGTTCCGGCGACCAGCAAGGCCGGATCAACGCTAAACGAGAACCACGCATCCTCCAGGGAATCCTGCGTGGCGGAAGCAAACGTGTTGTAGGCGGCATTGCTGGCAAGGTTGACAAGCGTCACCAGCGTTCCGTTGAGAAACACCGCCGCGCCATCATCGAAAACCAGCCTTAGTCCCAGGGCGTCGATGGCGGCAAGGTTCCCGGCCGTGAACTGTCGTTGAAAATAGGTGGTCACGTATTTGTTCTTCGATTTGGAGCCGTAGCTCACCACCGTTTCCTCGTCGTCGTCGCCGTAGCCGAATTGCCCGTCGCCGGAATCCCACTCGCCATCCGCCTGCGCGTTGGTGCGCCATCCAGTGCCAAGGTTCGTGCCGGTGTCGAGATACCGCCATGTTGTCCCGGCGCCGACCAGCACCCGCTCCGAGGACGCGAAACGTGGCGTGGCGCGCCCGAAATAATACAGCGGCTGAGAACTCGTCCCGTCGCTCACCGTAAAATAACCGCGCCCATCCGCATCGAAACACACCGCCTCACCGTTGGGCTCGGTGGTCCGCCCAACCACCGGCACCCAGACCGGGTCGCGGCCAAGGGCATCACCGAGGCTTTCGCCCGGCTGGCGGGTCCAGAGCTGCGCGAAATCCTCCTGCCGCAGAATGATCTCACGCCCGTCCGGCGACACCGCGCCCCCGCTCGGCTCGTCGAAGTAAATTTCGCGCACGAACGAAAGAGTGTTCGTGCCGCCGGCATCGAGTTGAGCCTTGGTAGCCACGTAAACGCGGCTGATCCCCTGCCCTTTGGAGACAATAAAAACGTCGCCCGAAAGCGGATCGACCAGCATTGCCTCGGCGTCGCGCGGGCCGTCCGGATAAACGAGCGCGATCGCGCGCACCCCCTTGAAGTCCGTGCTCACAGTGTTGCCGGCCTGGCGCAAATAAACGGGCGGCTCGGGCACCTGATAGATCACGATCTTGCTGCGCGACGCGTTGTTGTCCCCGATATCTCCAACGAACAGGTATTGTACATTTGTCACCGGCCCCGGACCGGTCCCGATGTCCTCGTAATCAACGTGTGAACCACCCGCCAGTGTGTAGGTGCCCAGCTTGTTGCCCTGGGTATCGATGGCGAAGATGCGCGCGCTATCGCCGGCGTCGTTGTGAGTCCAGAGCACGCCCGGATTCACGCGGCTGGCCACCAGGCCCGATGCCTGATCCAGCGCACCGAACGAGACCGTGCCAACAGAGACTGCGTTGGAAAAAGCAGGCTGCGCACGCGCGGCAAGCGCGAGCAACGCCGATAGAAGGATTGAGGCAAGGAAGTTCCCTTGATGTTGTTTCATCCGCTGGCGCCTAGGTTAGCACAAACAGTGCAAACGACAAGAAGCGGAGACTTGATGGATGCAATTGAATGTGGCGGTCAAATTGGGGGCAATTCGTGCGGGTGAGGCGATGGCATTGTCGTTGAAAGCCACTTCTGATCGCCCCCCCCAGAAGCGAGGGCGCCATCAAACGACACCACCGCTCCATCCGTTCCTCGACGAGACACCAGCGTGTCAGATCATCCAGGGGGCTTCGCCGCGCCGAACGGCTGTACGAACGGCACTTTGGTCAGTTCAAATCTCGCCGCCAGTTCGTCGAGAAACGCGATGATGAGCCGCTGGAGCGTGCGCTTCTCATGCTCG
Source organism: uncultured Bifidobacteriaceae bacterium (assembly GCA_964420805.1). GTDB lineage: Bacteria > Verrucomicrobiota > Verrucomicrobiia > Limisphaerales > SIBH01 > JANNGC01. The sequence continues at coordinate 2,860 of CAYQWK010000212.1, forward strand.
TAGTAAAGGCCGAGCAACGGAATCGTCAGCAGCAGCATCCACAGCCACGGCACCGCGTCGGCGACGAGGCTGACCAGCAGAACCTCCAGCGCCGCGGCGGCCCAGAAGGTTACCATGGCGAGCAGCGACCACCCAGCGTTGAGCCGGCAATGAAACTGCCGGTGTCCGCGGTCCGCCGCCTCCGAAACCGTGGCGATCTGCAGGCGGCTCCAGCGGTTGCCGTAGATTTCCACGTCGTATTCATGCCAGCCCGTGTCCGGCTTGTGCTGCCATTTCTCAGCTTCGAGCTTGCGCACCAGCCCGTTCACAAACTCTATTCGATCCAGACCCGTGTGGCACCAATAGCGGACCTGATCGAGCGGCTCTCCACGATCCGGACGCGTCAACGCCGCGACGCGCCGGAACGCGGCGGCCGGCGTGGTGTTGATGCGTAACCGCCCTTCGTAACGCGCCCAACCACGGAAGATCGGCTGGAGAAAACACAACCATGCCACCAGCGGGCGCGACCAGAAACGCCGCTTGTTCCTCGGCAGGCCAGCCTGGCTTGCCGCCGCCACGCACACGGCCACCGATGCTCCAAGCGTCACCACGCACAAGGGCCAGATGAAGTGAAACGGCACCGTCAGCACCAGCAACGGAAGGGTGGCCAGCACATGAAACTCAAGCGAAGTCAGCAGCATGAGCGACATGGCCGGCGGGGCGGCGTAAAGGGTTTGAAAGAAGCCGCCCGCAAATGGGCCGTGGTAGATCACTGGCCGCCGCAACACGATGCCCATCGACGATGAGCTGTAAATTCGCCCGCGCCACACGCTGCCACCCGCCGAGTTGAAATATTCCGGATGCTTCGTAATGAGCAGCGCCTCCGCCTCGCCGTATCCGCATTGCTGCTTCAAATACGCCTTCACGGTCGAGCGCCGATAGTGCCACACAAAGCCCGCGGGGCTGAATCCGATGCGATAGCCAGCCTGCTGGATGCGCCAGCACACGTCCACATCGTCCCCGGCCTTTCGGTAGATCGGGTCGAAGCCGGCAATCTCGTCGAGCGCCCATTTGTAGAACGCCATGTTGCAGCCGGGAATGTGTTCGGCCTCTCGATCGTTTAACATCACATGCGCCGGACCGCCGGGAGAGGCCATCACGGCGGCGGCAACCCACGAATCCTCCGGCGGCAGGAAATTGTGCCCGCCGATGGCCGTGAAATCACCGCGCACAAGGTCACCGATCAAATAGAACAGCCAGTCCTCGTCCGCGCGGCAGTCCGAATCGGTGAACGCCACCACTTCGCCGGTTGCGGCGTGGATGCCGGTGTTGCGCGCCACCGACAACCCCTTGTTCTCCTGATAAATGTACCGGACACGGGGATGCTCGCCCGCAATCCGCGCCGTGTCGTCGCGCGAACCGTCATCGACGAGAATCACCTCGTAATCCGGATAATTGAGTTTCTCCAGGGAAACGAGACAGGTCTTGAGCGTGCGCGCGCCGTTGTAGCTGGCAACCACGACCGAGACACGTGGCGCGGTGGGAAGCGGAAAATACGGCGCTTTCGCAAAAGAATCGCGCACAATGGCGAAGGATTCCTTTGGCTCGCGATCCCGCGTGGTGAGACCGAGAAACCAGTCCTCGATCTGCACACCGCCGCGAAACCAGTCGTCGGTGAAACTGAAGACCACCAGACCCGCGAGACCGCGTTGGAAACCCGCCTCGATCTGCCAGGCGAGTAACTCGCACTTCTGAGCCTCGCCCTCGCGCCGTGAATCCACACCGGTCTCGCCGATCATGAGCGGCTTGGTGTCGGCGATCATCTGCAATCGCGAGACGTAGTTCTCGAAGGCACGGCGCTGGTGCAGATAGACGTTGAAGCAGTGGAAATCGATGTTCTCCGGCCGGAGGAACTCGCTGGGCGGGAAATTGCCGAAAGTGCAGAGGCAGTCCGGATCCGCGCCCTTCGCTTCGTTCACCAGTTCCTCGATGAATGCCGCCACGCGCTGCGCCCCGCTCCAGCGCACGATATCCGGCGGGATTTCGTTCACCACGCTCCACGCAAACACGGCGGGATGCCGCGCGAACGCCGCGACCGCCTCGCGCACGGCCTTCCGCGCGCCATCGCGCAAAGCCGCCGAATCAAGGAAGCACATCTCCTTGGGCCACGGGACGTCGATAAGCAGCTTGAGTCCGGATTCCTGCGCCAAGTCAACGAACCAGGCTGGCGGAACGTGATAAACGCGGATGACGTTCGCGCCGAGTTCGCGGATCAGTTGGAAATCGCGCGCGGTCTGTTCACGCGTGGCGAAAGCGTGCCCTTCCGGCTGGGGGGCAAACGGGCCGTAGGTCACGCCCTTGACGGGGAACTTGGCGTCGCCAAGGCGGAAGAACTTCCCATCAACACAAACTCGCGGAGCGTTGAAATCCGTGGGCATCGGTCAGGTCAGGCGCAAAGCGCGGTAATCATCCGGGCGGCTGATAACAAACGAACGATGGGATGGCAAGCGACAGACGGACAAGGCCTGCGCCGCCACACAGCGCGCGCCGGTGACGAATGGTCTGACGGATAGCGGCGGCCCGTGTTGAACGCCCACCGCAGCCGCGCGCCCAAGGCATCATTCACCTCGAAGGGCGCGCGAACCACCGCGCCATGCCTGCGCTGGCAATGTCGCGGTTCACAAGTCCTGATCGGAACAACTTGCGGAACACCCGGCTCCGGCTAATCACCGGCCAAAGTCGCGCCGCTGCGCGGCGCGACTTGCCAATCCCGGCGCAACTCAAATGAACTCGTTGATCAGGTTCTCCAAGAACTCCTGACGGCCGCTGGTGTTCACATCAGCCTCGCCCTTCTTGAGCATGTAGGCCTCCAACGACTCGAAGCTCTCCTTGCCCGCCTCGATGCTCTTGCCCACGCCGCTGTCCCACGACGCGTAGCGCTGCTTCACGAATTCCGCCAGGCGGCCGTCCTTGCGGATGGCGGCGGCAATCTTGAGTCCGCGCGCGAAGGCGTCCATGCCGCCGATGTGCGCATGAAATAAATCCTCCGGCTCGAAGCTCTCGCGGCGCACCTTGGCGTCGAAATTCACGCCGCCGGTGGTGAAGCCGCCGTATTTCAGGATGCTCAACATGCATTGGGTGGTGAGGTAGATGTCCGTCGGGAACTGGTCCGTGTCCCAGCCTAGCAACAGGTCGCCGGTGTTTGCATCGATGCTGCCGAGCGCGCCCGCAGCGCCGGCCACCTCGAGCTCATGCTGCATGGTGTGGCCCGCCAACGTGGCGTGGTTGGTTTCCAGATTCAACTTGAGGTGATCGATCAAGCCGTATTCGCGAAGGAAGTTCAGGCACGCCGCCGCATCGGAATCATACTGGTGCTTGGTCGGCTCCTTCGGCTTCGGCTCGATGTAAAACTGGCCCTTGAATCCGATCTTCTTCTTGTACTCCACGGCCATGTGCAGAAATTTCGCGAGATGATCCAACTCGCGCTTCATGTCCGTGTTCCAAAGCGAAGAATATCCTTCCCGCCCACCCCAGAAGACATAGCCCTCGCCGCCGAGTTCGTGTGTCGCCTCCAGCGCCTTCTTCACCTGCGCCGCGGCAAAGGCGAACACGTCGGCGTTGCAACTCGTGCTCGCACCATGTGCGTAGCGCGGATGAACGAAGAGCTGCGCGGTGCCCCAAAGCAGCTTCACGCCAGTGCGCTTCTGCTGCTCCTTGAGCAGGGCCACAATGGTATCGAGGTGCTTGTTCGACTCACGGAGCGTCTTGCCATGCGGCGCCACATCGCGGTCATGGAAGGCGTAAAAAGGCGCGCCGAGTTTCTGGCAAATCTCGAAGAACACCGGCACGCGCGCCTTGGCCAGGTCGATCCCCTTCAGCCCGGTCTCCCATGGACGGATAGCCGTGGGCATTCCAAACATGTCCGCTCCGCCGCCACACATCGTGTGCCAATACACCACGGAGAAACGCAGATGTTCCTCCATCGTCCTGCCCTCGATCTTCTGCGCGGGATTGTAGTGTTTGAACGCGAAGGGGTTGGTGGATTTTGGTCCTTCGTAGCGGATTTGCTTAATGGATGGAAATGCTTCTGCCATAAATTTGGGGCGTGATAATGGTGGGGCCCATGCCGCGCCGCAAGCGGTTTGTGGGCACTGGGCAGTGCTAAGTGAAAGCCCGGTTTAACGGAACCGGCATGTCGCACAATTCAACCTCAACGTGTGCGGCCCGGGCAGGTCAATGTTCCAAAAGTCCCTTGGCTGCCGCCGTAACCGCGGTTGCAGCAGGGTGGTGAATGCGCCGCTCCGCAGTGATGGCGTGGAAGGAGACACCACACTTGGCGGCTTCGCCGAGGATTGAGAATCCGTAATGCTCAACGGCATCACGCGCGGCAAGACTCGGCACGGCAATGAATCCGCGCCCCTCAGCTGCCATCACCTTCATCAACGCCAAATCCTCGAACTCAGCCACCACGCGCGGTTGAATGCTCTGCTCTCGAAACCACGCTTCGAGCTTGCGACGGAAGGGCGTGTTCTCGGACGGCAACAGTGCTGGTGCTTCGTGCAGCGATTTTGGGAAATCGCGCTTAAGTTTTGCCGCCAGCTTCCTTTCCGCACAGAACGTCGTGCCGGATTCGCCCAGTGGGTGATTGAACGCATTAAAGTTCACGCTGCTTGAAGCCGGTTCGTCCGCCAGCACAAGGTCGAGGCGATGTGCGGCGAGTTGGGCGAGAAGATCTTCCATTTTTCCCTCGCGACAGATGACGTGAACCATTTGCGGCATGGCGAAAACTGGCTTGAGGATTTCGTTGGTGACGAGTTTGGGAAATGAATCCGCCACACCGACGTAGAACCGCAATTCACGCGCCCCGGGGCGTCGTTTTACCGCGTTAATCAATTCCTCGCCCAACGTGAAGATTTCCTCAGCGTATCTGAAAGCAATCTGCCCTGCGTCGGTGAGCTTGTTGTTGCGGCCTTCGCGCTGAAAGAGCTTTTCGCCCAGCGCGCATTCCAGTTCGCGAATCTGCTCGGAGATGGATGGCTGCGAGACGTGGAGCTTCGCGGCGGCCCGCGCAACGCTACCTTCCTTTGCCACCGTCCAGAAATATCGCAGGTGATGATAATTGAGCCATTCCATGCGCGGACAGTTTGCTTCGGAATAACCTAATCGTCCATTCGGAAAGGCGTATTAGTCGGCCCGCGCCACCTCTTCTATTGTCCTCACGTCGACGTCGTCGGAACGAATTGCTCGTGTGAGCAGTTCCGGCGGCGGGAAACAGAAACGCAAAACAATGAACACAAACATGAGACTCAACGTGCAACACCTCAACATTCGCTCTCTCGACCGGCTTGATTCGTGGGTCGAAGAACACATCTTCGCGCTGGGCCGCACGCGGCAGATTGACCAGGCTAACGTGCGCCTGGAGCGGCTCACGAATGTCAGCCCCGCCTACCAGGTCAGCGTGCATCTCGTCACGCCTGGCCCGGATGTCTTCGCCGAGACGCGCGATCACACGCTGCGCGCAGCCTTTTCCAAGGCGATTGCGCAATTGCGCGAACAAATCAGCAGGCGCGCCGCAAAGCGGTTGCGCCGCTTGAAAGGCAACCTCAACGCCCCGCGATCGCACACGGCAAGTTGAACCAGTTCGATCCACATTCAACAATCATCAATCGTGAAACCAAAGCTGATCCTGAAATCCCTCGCTGACATTCCGGCCAATGCCCTGGCACTGGCCGCGTCCATGCCGGGGCGGGCGGTGAGCGCCTCCAAGCAATTGCTCGGCCCGGCCGTGCGCGTAACGCGCCGTGAACTCCGGGCAGCCCGCCGCCGATCGGACGCGCTCTCGCGTGACCTTTATGCCCGAGCCAGCGCGCCGTTTCACTCCATCACACCTTGGCAGCGCGGCGGCTTGAACGAATGAGTCATGGCGCGGGAGACAGGCTGTTTGAAAATTGAACATATTGTACACGATAAAAATGACTGCGAAGAATAGATCCTCGTTGAGCTGGTCGTTCCACCTCGGACGCTGGTTGGGCATAGATGTTTACGTGCACTTCACCTTCTTGCTTCTGCTGGCGTTTCTCGGCGTGGCGCACGGCCTGGCCGGGCGAAGCCTCGACGCGGCCTTGGCAGGAATGTTCTTTTTCATCGGCCTGTTCGCCTGCGTTTTGCTGCACGAATACGGCCACGCGCTGGCGGCCCGGCGCTACGGCATCCCCACGCGCGACATCACGCTGCTGCCCATCGGCGGCGTGGCGCGGCTCGAACGCATGCCGGAGAAACCGTCGCAGGAATTCGTCGTGGCGCTCGCCGGCCCGGCGGTGAACGTCATCATCGCGCTCGGCCTGTTCATCGGTTTGAAGCTCGGTGGCTGGTGGCAACCGCTCAGTTCGTTGAGCACCACCGGCGGGAACATCTTCGAGCGGCTGCTCGTGGCGAACGTGTTCCTCGTGCTGTTCAACCTGCTGCCGGCGTTCCCGATGGACGGCGGCCGCGTGTTGCGCGCGTTGCTGGCCATGAAGTTGAACTACGCCCGCGCCACGCGCATCGCCGCGCGCATCGGGCAGGGCATGGCGGTGGTGTTCGGCTTCGCCGGGCTGTTCGGCAACCCGATGCTGCTGCTCATCGCGTTGTTCGTGTGGGTGGGCGCGGCGCAGGAAGCGGCGGCGACCGAGATGAAATCCTCGTTCAGCGGCGCGGCGGTGCGCGACGCGATGCTCACCGACTTCAAGACGCTCGCGCCGGGCGACACCTTGCGCGACGCGACGCGCCTGCTGCTGGCCGGGTCGCAACAGGATTTCCCGGTCGTGGACCGCGACGCGCTCGTGGGCATCCTGACGCATCGCGACTTGTTCGCGGCGTTGCGGGAACGCGGCGCACACGCGGTGGTGGCGGACGTGATGCGGTGTGAATTCGCCGTGCTCACCGCCGCCGACCCGTTGGAAACCGCGCTCGCGCCGGAGAACGTGGAGAAAGGTCTCGCCATGCCGGTGCTCGCAGACGCCCGGCTCATCGGCCTGGTGACGGCGGAGAACGTGGGTGAGTTCTTCATGATCCGCAGCGCGCTGCAAAGCCGCGGCGACACCGGCCACCCGCCGTCCCCGCCGTCCCCGCCGGACCGCGTGCCGCCTGTGATCGCCGTGCCGCCAGTGCTCCCCGGCTTCCGACCTGCTCGTGGTGATGCGGTGTAAGCGGGAATGGCAACCACGAATGGACACGGATGAACACGAATCCAAGGGCTGAAAGCCCGACAGATGATAGCCCAGGGCAAGCGCAGCGCTGCCCTGGGT
>CAYQWK010000213.1:0-10120 GCA_964420805.1 uncultured Bifidobacteriaceae bacterium
GAGGATGAGGCGGCGCGCACCTTGGCTGTTCCCGCGCGGACCAGGTCGTCGTAGTAGATGAACTGGTCGCAGTTGTTGATGAAGAGCGCGGACGAGGAGTTCTTCACCCCGACGCCGATGACGGTCTTGGCGTTCTCGCGCAGCTTGCTGACCAGCGGCGAGAAATCTGAATCGCCGCTGATGATGACGAAGGTGTCCACGTGCCCCTTGGTGTAGCAAAGGTCCAGCGCGTCCACGACCATGCGGATATCCGCGGAGTTCTTCCCGGACTGGCGGACATGGGGGATTTCGATCAACTCAAAGGCCGCCTCGTGCAGGCCGCGCTTGAAGTCCTTGTAGCGGTCGAAGTCGCAATACGCCTTCTTCACCACGATCTGTCCCTTGACGAGCAACCGCTCGATGACCTTCTGAATGTCGAAAAGCGGATAATGCGCGTCGCGCGCGCCGAGGGCGATGTTCTCCAGATCGAGGAAGACCGCCATGGTGGAATCCGTGTTTTGAGCGCTCGTGTTCATGCGCCGCACACTGCGCCGGCAGCCCGTTGCGGGCGAGTGATTTGTCCACGGTGCGTCGGCGTCCGCCGTTCACGGCAGCCGCAAAAAATCCTCCGCCGCCGCGTCCGCATATCGCAACCCGGCCGGCGTAAGCCGGAACCCGTGTGCGTCCCGTTCGGCGCGTCCAGCATCCACGAGTCGCTCCATTTCCGTGCGCCATTCGGCGCGAAGATCGAACCCGGTGATGCCGCGGAACTCCTCGAAGCCCCATCCGCGCACCATGCGCAAGCCAAAGGCGGCGGTCTCGCCAGCGCGGCGCAACGGCGGCAGTTGCTCCGTGGATTCAATGGCGCGCCTCCCCTTCTCCAACTGCTCGCAATACATCTGCGTGTTGGACCAGTTCTTCGTGCGCACGCCGTCCACGTAGCCGGTGGCGCTCGGACCAAGCCCGTGAAACGAACCGCCGCGCCAGTAGTTGACGTTGTGCCGGCACGCGCGCAAAGGCGTGCCCAATGTCGAATGCCCAATGTCGAATGACGAACCGTTTGCAACATTCGCCCCCGGGCCTTCGTCATTCGTCATTCGCCCGTCGTCATTCACCATCTCCCCGCGCGCGAAATTCGCGATCTCGTAACGCGCAAAGCCGTGTTCGGCGGCCGTGACCACCAGTTCTTCGTACATCGCGCAGGCGAGTTCCTCGTCCACGTCGAACTGCCCCGCCCGAAGCTGCGCGTAAAGCGGCGTGTCCTCCTCGTAGATGACCTCGTAACAGGAGAGATGCTCGCTGCCCAGCGCCATGGCCTCGCGCATCGTCGCGCGCCACACGTCCATGGTCTGGCCGGGAATGGCGAACATCAGGTCGATGTTCACATTGTCGAAACCCGCCGCGCGCAGGATGTCGAAGCTCCTGAACACCTGATCGCGCGAATGAATCCGGCCGAGGCGGTCGAGCAGCTTCTCGTCGAGCGACTGCACCCCCATCGACACGCGGTTGATGCCGAACTCGCGCCAGAGCCTCGCCTTGTCGGCGGACACGGTGGCGGGGTTGGACTCGACGGTCCATTCGGCCGCCCCAAGGAGATTCAGCCGCTCGAAGGTGCGAAGGATCGTCTCCCATTGGCGCAGGTTGAGAATGGACGGCGTGCCGCCGCCGAAGAAAACCGTGCGCGGCCGGAGGGCGCCCGCGACCAGTTCGAGCTCGCGCACAAGCGCCTGCACGTAACGATTGATGATGTCGCCGTCCGAGGCCTCGGAATAAAAGGCGCAATACTCGCACTTGTGCGCGCAGAAGGGCACATGGACGTAGAGGCTCTGGACAGGTTCAGCCGGCACGCCGGAACTGTGGAAAGGAATCCTCGTTGCTCCAAGAACCAACCTCCGGGGAATTCTCACGGGACCGCATCTCACTTTCTTGCAGGTAGTGGTTATCGCGCTGCGACAACCCCGTCCGTGCAGAGCGGACGGCAAGATCAGCGTAAGGCAGTCAGTTGCGCCGCTGGACGCGGCGCCACTCGTCGCAGCGCGATGAATCCCACCAGTCGAAGATGCGCATCCCGCGGAGGTTCAAGACGATCCTATCCCGTGGAAGCCATCCAAATCACGGCACCACGCGCACGCGGTAGAACCAAGTCTCGCCGGGGGCCAGCGGGCGGTGGAGCAGTTCGATCACACCGCCGGTGCCCGGATAGCGGTCAGTCACCGCGCTCCACACGTTGTCCAGTGCCGGAGCGGCGTCGAGCACGTAGCCTTTGCCCGTGACTGATTGCACGAGAACCGAGAATGAGTTGGTGCTGCGCGCGGAACTGACAATGCGCACCGTGCTGCCGGAGTCGCGCGGGTCGGTTCCGGCCTGGAACTCCTGCAAGTTGGTCAGGCCGTCGCCGTCCACGTCACCCACGGCGTCAGCGGGGATCGCGGGGTCAAAACCATGCGCCAGTTCCCACCAGTCCGGCAGGCCGTCTCCGTCACTGTCCAGCACCACGACGAGGTTGGTGAGCAAGCCGACGTGCCCCGCGTCGTCCACAGCGTGGAGCACAAGATTGGTCGCGCCCGCGGCAAAGGTGATGTCGCCGGACCAGTTGCCGCCCGGCGGGTTGGTGACCACAGCGGGCAGGACTTCCACCCCGCGGCCGAGGGTGAACCGGACATTGGGAACGCGCGTCTGCAACGCCACCGGCGGGTAGGTTCCGGCCCAGTCGAGAGGATTTCCAAACGCGCCGTCCGAGCGCTGGGCCAGCGCGCGCAGGCCGGTGATGGCCGTGGCGCGGCAGAGTCCGTCGCTGCTGTAGAAGCTGTTGTTGAAGGAGAAATCCACGAGCAGATGGTTCGTCCCGTCGTGCGGGAACGGCGCGCGGAAGGCGAACGTGACCCAACCCGTGGCGAGGATGGACTCGTCGCGCTGATGGTTGGTGATCCAACCGCCTTGCAACCACTGCGCGCTCGGGAACTGCGTGTATGGCACCGCGCGGGTGCGGATGGTGAAGTTGCTCAACACCTGCCCCGGCGCGTTGGTGACGTTGAGCGCGAGCGCGGTGACGAGACCGGCGCCGCCAAGTTCGGCCGCAGTATAAATGACCTGCAACCGCGAATCATGGAAGCCGGCGCCCAGCGGAAATTCCCACGGAATCGCGTTCGTGCCTGCGTTGGTCATGCGCAACGATTCAACCGCGTGAAGATGCAGACTGCCGCTGAAGTTCGTCACTGGCGCGTTATTCGCGTCGCGCGCGGAAACCGTGACCGGGAACGGGAGGTTGACGAGCGCCTGGGTGGCAGTGGTGGACACGGCCAGATGATCAAGTTGCGACTGGTCGTCGTCCGCAATGAAGCAAAAGGCCTGCGCCCTTGAAAGAACCACGTTGGCCGGGCTGGAAAGGTTGAATGTGAACGCCTTTGACGGCTCCGAAATCGCATCCGTCACGACCGGCACGGAAACGAACCGGTTTGTGACACCAGGTGGGAAACTCGCCAGCCCATAAGTTGCCAGATAATCGAAGCCGGCAAACGCAGTGAGATCGGCCGTCTGGTAAAACGCACTGATTACCTTTCCACTCGGCGCGGACAGGCGGATCTCGAAGATGGCGATGTTGCCCCCCGCGTCGCCCTCGGCCAATGCGGTGTCGAAGACGGAGAGAAAGACGTTCCCGTCGTTGTCATTGATCGTCCCGACGGCCAGGTTGTCGGTGATCTCGGCGTTCTCGGCGCCAGTGAGATTGAGCAACACCACCTCGTTCGACTCGGAAAGCGAATCCGGCAGCACCACCACGGAAGCGACCTGGCTGGTGGAACCGGGCGGAAAGACAACCACGCCGTTCGTGGCGAGATAATCGAGGCCAGCCGTCGCGCTTCCATCGCTGGAAGCGAAGAAGACCCGTGACGTCGCCGTGCTCGGCGCAGAAAGGCGCAACGTGAAGGTGATCAACGTGTTCGTCGCCCCGACGGGTTCGCTGTTGGTCGCATCGCTGATTATGATTTGCGGGTAACCCGCGCGCGTGAGCGTGGAAACGGAGTTGTTGGGCAGGTAGGGGTCGGGTTCGGCGCGGACGATGGTCGCAGCATTGGTCACGGCGGTGGGTAGCAGCGCCTTCTCGGTGAGCACCACAGTCGCGACGTCGCCACCGATCATCCCGCCGAGTTCGCAAACCACGGAGTTGTTCGTCACGACGCACGCGCCCTGCGACGGTACGGCGTTGAGCACCACCGCGTCCACCGAAAGCCGATTTGAGAACCACACCGACGCGGTGCCTTCAAGGCCACGGTTGGTGATGGTGAACGTGGCGGCGAAGACGTCCCCCACGATCACCGTGTCCGGAGCAGTCGCGGTCACGGAGATGTCCTCCACCGCCAGTACGTCAAAGCTCATGCTCTGGCCGGCATGACCACCACCATCCGTCACGCCGAGAGAGACTGACCGCGCCTCGTCGAGAATGGTCACGCTCACCGTGCCGACGCCGCCCGCCCAATTCGTGACCGGCGCGGCGATCATGGGCACGGAGGTCCAGTTGGTGAACGGCACGAGCAGTGCAGTATTGTTTGTGCCGACGGTGCGCGGGCCGGGCAGCCAGTCGGTGGCGTTGTCATGATCCAGCGTGCCGTAGCGCAAATAGCTCGAAAAGACATCACCAAAACCCGCAACCGGCGCGCCGTTCCAGTGCGCCGCCGGGACCGGAACCGGCGACACGATCTGCGCGGGCACCGCGTCCACGGCGCACATGAAATCCACGACGGTGCCGAAATTGTCGCGCAACACCACGGCAATCGGGTTGCCGTTGGTGTTGTAATTCCATGCGAGGTTCGTCGCCAGGTTGAAGCTTGGATAAGTGCCGGGGAAGAAGCGCGAAAGGAGCGTGCGCACCTGGAAATTCTCGCCCGTACGGCACAGCGCGGGTCCGGGAATGGTGAAGACGGTCTTGGGCGCGGGCCAACTCGTCCAGTCGTAAAGCGCGACCTGCCAGCCGGCCACGTTGATGTTCCGGTCGCTCACGTTCTGAAACTCGACGCGGTCGAAATCGCCGGGGTCCACCTCGGAGATGACGATGGTCGAGGAGCTTCGGAACGCCGCGGTGTTGGTGAGCGTGACCGGGGTGATGTGGTTGAGAACAAGCAGGTCGTATTCGTCACGCGCGCCAATCACCATCTCGAACGGCCCGCCCACGGACGCGGGATTCGGCACCGGCCCGAACGAGAAGTGGTCCAACCCCGCCGTGGCGAAGCTCCACACCGGCCCCTCCTTGAAGAACGGATCACGGCGGGCAATGACCTTCCAGAAATACGTCACGCCGCCGAGCAACTGGCCCGGCACGGCAAAGTTCGTGGTGGTGGTGCTGCCGACCAGGTTCGTGGGCGCGGCGTTGGTGCCGAGATAGATGTCGAACGTGATGACGCCGGGCTGCGGCGCCGGCGTGAGATTCCATGACAAAACTGTGATGGGCCGGACGCGGGTCGCGCCATTGGCAGGCGACGGATTCTTCGGCGTGGTGGGGCGTTCGTCGTCGATTACGCGCACGCTGCCGGTGGCGCTGTTGAAACCGGGCGCGCTGGCGATCACGTTCACGAAATCGAAGGAGTTAGTGTTCAGGTTATCCACGAGGATCAATGCGAAGCTGTTCGACATCGCGCCCGCCGGAATTTCCACCGTGCCCTGCATGAGCAACGTCGCGGGGATCGAGGACGTGAGACTGACAATGACCGGCGCGGTGGGCGGCGCGGCCAGATGCACGAAGCCGCCAGGGAACACGTTGCCGCCATTTTCCTCCACCGCGGCCGGAAGCGACACGGCCAGCACTCGCGGCTCGTTGTCGCGCACCGTGATGACATCGCGATCGTAGCCCCAGCCCTGCACGGACGCGCGCACGGACACATCCTCGTCGCCGTTCAACACGTTGTCATCCACCGCCACCAGGTCGAACCACGCCATTGAATCACCCGCGCGGACAATCACCGTGTCCGGCACCGCCAGGCGGGCGGCGTTGCTTGAAGTCAGGCTCACGGGAATGTCGCGGCCCGCCGCCGCGCTGAGGATGACCAGGCCGCCGTTCGTCACCACGCCGTCGCCCTCGGTCGTCTCGCCTGGGATGGCCAGGATGATGCGCGCGGATTCGTTGTCGAACACGCTGATGGTGGCGGAGGCCGGGGCGCGGTCGGGGAACTCCGCGGTGATGGAGGCCGTTTGCGTGCCGTCCAGGAGCGCGTCGTCGAGCACCGTGATGGGAAACTGCACCGAGGTCTGGTTCGCTGGAATCAGGACGGTCGCGGGCACGAGAATCTCGTTCGTGTTCCCGGAGACCAGCGTCACTTCCATGTTCGTCGGCGCGGAAATACTCAACAGCACCGTGCCGGTGATGACGCCCGCGCCCTCGGTCGTGATCAATGGCGCGAGCAGCGTGGCCGTCGGAGCGCAGTTCGCCTCGGAGCCAAGATCGCTGGAGGCGAATGTTGGCGGGATGCCGACGCCGCGGGACAGACCACAGATCGGGCCGGGATATTCCGCGCGCAGCCAGGTGATGCGAATGTGACCGTCGAAGAACAGTTCGATCTGGCAGTCGTTGGTATTTGGGACGCCGAATTGCGGCACGTTCTCCCAGGTCACCGCCACGCGATCCGCGAACTGCTGCCACGAGACGCGCCCGCCCTGCTCGGGGTTCAGATCCGCGTACAACGCGGACACCCGCGGCGCGTTGAAAAACTCAACCAGGCCGGGGTGGAAGAAGTTCGTGTTCCCTCCCGGGTCCGGCGTCACGTTGCCGTTCGCGCCGATCCACAACACGTTCGTGCGCACGCCGAACAGCGAGTACTCCGCCCCGCCATCAAGCACCACCATGCGATATTCGTCGTCGCGCAACGCGGCGACGGTGGTCGCACCGCCGGTGTCGCTCGGGAAATTCGCAACCGGCGTGGCGCACGCGGTGTAGCTGTCCCCGGACGGCGTGAACATCAGACTCACGTTCTGGAGATCGAAGGTCTTGAAGGTGAAATCCTCGACGAAATGGTCGTTGCGCCCGACAAGCAGCGCCACGGGAAGGTCCACGCGATGACCAGTGCCGATGTTAATGATGCCGGGCGTGGAGATGTAGGTACCGTCCGCGAGCGTGGACGCGAGGGCATTCACGGACACCGAGATGTTCTCGAACTCGCCGGAGTCAATCGCGCCGTTGGTCTGCGAGAAGGTCAGCCACGGCGGAATATTCGTCGCGCGCCACAGCAACGGCAGCGTCAACGCCTGCAAGGTGTAAATACGCGTCTGCGGCGTGAACGGTCCACCCTCCGGGCCGTCGATCGAATAATTACTGGTCGGCGTGACGGCGAGGGACTCGGTCGGGGGCGGCGGCGCGTTGGTGACCATCACGGCAACGGTCGCACTCACGACCACGTGCGTGGCCGTGTTGCTGAAGATGATCGTGTAACCGTTCGACCCGAGCGCGAGATTGGTGAAGCCATTGGTGAACACCGCGACCACCGTCGCGCCCTGAATTGGCGTGGTTCCGTTCGTTGGCGTGAATACCACGTCCGGTGAATCCGCGGTGGCGGTCCATTCGATCAGCTCATCCGTCGGGTTCAACACCGACAACTGCGCCGTGGCCGGCGTGAGCGTCCCCCCAACCGGCATGCCAAAATTCACCAGTCGCGGCGAGACATCGAAGACCGGCGGCGGCGGCGTCTGGTACGAGCCAACAATGCCATAAGTCGTCGTCACGTCCGGGGCCGATGCGCCCATGCCGAGACCGCGTTTGGCGAAAGCCTGCCAGAGGCGGAAGGCATTGGCCCCGCCGGTGATCAACCGCTCGGCGGTGAAGATTCCGTCGCGCGCTTGCACGAAGGTCGGGTTGGGCGGCGTGTAATCCATGCCGTCGAGGATGATGCGCAGCACCAGGTCGTTCGACGCCGCGTAGTTCGCCGGAGACGGATTCCACCGCCGCAGGAGCGCCGCGCGCACTTCCCACAGCATGAGGCACCATACTTCGCCCTGCCGGTGGACCTCGCTCGCACCGGTGCCGGAAATCGGATTGCGCGGTATGCCCGGATAAAGCGATGCCTGGCTGGGGTCAATGTCCCGGAATTGCAGCGGGCTGACGTTCGTGGCCGTGGTGTACGGATAACGCCGGATGCCGAAGTAATAACTCTCCTGCAACCCGTTCAACAGATAGCTCGCGTAGCCGCCCATGGGATAATTTGCATCCAACGAATGCTCCGGGCCGGTAAGAATGGCCTCGGCAAAGAAATCCGACCATCCCTCCGCCAGCCCGTAGGTCTGGAACTGGCTGATGCCCGCGCCGCTACCCACGAGCCGGTCGCTCAAGCCGTGGGTGTATTCGTGCAAAATCACCTCAGCATCAAAATCGCCGTCGTGCGGCGGATTCGGGCTGGTGAATAGGAACATCTGGATGCGCCCCGGCAGGCCGTCCACTCCGGGTGTGAAGTTCGCGTTGTTCACGCCGGAACCGTCCTGCGCGTCGGCCAGTACCGCGTCGTTGCCAAAGCCACCCCGGCCAAAGTTGTCCTTCTGGAAATTCCCGCGCGCCTCCGTGAATCCGAGCTGGTAGAGCCGGTCGTGCATGAAGTTGCACCAGTAGAACAACGACACCGCCGCCGCTGCGGAGTGGTTCGTCGGGTGTTGCGCGGAATCCACCGGGAAGTCGAAGGCCCGCAGGCCGTCGCCGCCGATCGTGGCCGTCACCCGCGGCGCATCCGGGCGATCGTCGCCGTCGCGATCCAAACGGCCGTCCACGTTGTTGCCGCGCAAGGTCATCTCGCCGTCATTGATCCAGCCAAGCGGCGAGGCGTTCGTGTCCAGAGCCGCGATGGTGACGACCGTGTTCGATACGAACGGCGGCTGCGTGGCATTCGGAACCGGCCACCCGGGCCGCATGGGCGTGGGGCTGTCGTTGGTATAGACCCGGTATTTCACCGCGCCGATCTCAACCGTGAGCTTGCGGTGCAACATCACCTCGCCGGTCTGCGCATCGACCAGCACGCGGAACCGCTCCTGGAACTGCCGGCGCGTCAGTTCGACCTGCCAGCACAGCCGCAGCGTATCGCGGTCCAGAGCGAACCAGACCAGCCGCGCCTCCGCCTCGCCTGGCAGCGGAGATGCCTTGAATCTCTGAATCCGCTCCGCGCCAGACGGCTCGTCCGAAGTGGTGATCTCCCCAGCCTGTTCGCCGATCAACGGCACCGCGACCTCCACCGCGCGCCGGGCGGTGATCCGCACCGCCCGCGTCTTCGCAGCCCGCGGCGCGTCCGGCACAAACTGACTCGAAACGCTGACCAGTTCGCCGCGCTTGGTGATGTGCGCCGAGAAGACGCCTTCGTAAACCGGAATGTCGTCCAACCGCTGCTGCCAGACCGTCGTGCGCACGCCGTTGTGCGGGGTGACGGCATCACGCGTCTTGCGCGCGCCATCGAGAACGCCGGGCCCGTGGCCGAATAACTCCTGATGCTCCTCGATGAACGCCTTTACCACGCCATCCGGGTCGGCGCGATGCTTCGCGGCGGTGCGCGCGGTGACGGTGCGCCCTTCCCCGCGCGAGCCGGTCAGCTCACCATCGCGGACACGGACCCACTTGGGCGAACGAAGCACGGGATCGAAATCCACCTCCACGCCAGCACTGCGGCGGCGCAGTTCATCGTGGGCGGCCTTCTGTGAATTCGCGGGCGCGGCGCGGCGCTCGCGGCGCCGGTCGAACCCGACCAGTTCGTCGGCATTCACGTCGGCGCGAACGGTAGAAATTCCCGCGGCCAGCACCAACACGGCAGCGAAAAGCCATCGCGCGGCGCGCACTCTTTCTGGAAGGAGAATCATCAGGGCAATCTGCGTGCCGGAAAGTGCGTCGCGACCACGGCAAAGTCAATGAGGCGGCAAGGAAGTAAGCTCCAAGCTCAAGGCTCCAGGCTCAAAAACTCAAATGCGCAAGGGAAGCCCCAAGTTCCCGGGCTTAAACAATGCGTCTTGAGCCGCCACGGTAATAGTCGGGTTGGGAGCAGTCCAACTTCACGCCGACGCGTGTTGCAACTTGAAGTGTCCCTTGAGCTTTAAGCTTTGAACTTGGAGCTTCGAGCTTCCCCCCCCCAGCGCTTTACAAAAGCGCGGCCGAGTCCTCGTCGAGCAGCATCACGGCCTGGGGCTGGGTGCG